>NVUX02000061.1 GCA_002402045.2 Paracoccaceae bacterium
CTGCACTTTCCATTAATATCACCTGCTCATTCTCCGCGCTCAAATACGCGGATGTTAACAAAACAAGTGGGTCAATTTTAAACGCCAATTACCCACCCAAGTGGGTCAATTTTGCATGCCTATTCACACCTATTCGGAGAAACCGTCGCGCCGCGCGGGGGCGGATGCTCAATGTTGAGCAGTTCAGAGCGCTGGCGGAAAAGTTGGAAAGGATTGAAGCTACCCACCATAGCTCAGCGCAAGCTATCGTCTCATTCAGCTGACTGGTTGCCGTTCGGGCAAGTTCCTACGATTACGCTGGTCAGAAGCCCGCATTTCCCGGTTGAAACTGAAACAGACCAAAACCGGCCCGCGTGACGTGCTACTGAGCAAACCGGCTAAAAAGGATATTGAAAGAGCTCAGAAAAATTCGAATTTCCCTCTACGTTTTTCTAGCCAAGAGGAATCCAAACTATCATCGCAGCTCTAAGCGCGCACTCTGGCACAGCGTTCGAAGCCGTGCTGGCCTGCCAATAACCGGCCGCCTTCTTGGTCATGTCAGCCCTTGTAGCACTCTGCGTTGCCCACCTTGATGGCAGAACATTGGTAATAACGTGGCGGGGGAGATCAAAAAGATGATGGAGGGCTCATGGGAGTAGCCCCTATCTGAGAGGTAAACTAACCAAACAAAAATAGCATATTAATAGATGGTCCAGCAAAACAAGCAAAGCGGTCGTTGCAATAGCCAATTCTTATGACCTCAGGAAGGCCGTCATAAAACGCATTCGTAACCCTACTGTTTCATTGGTTGTCACACTGTTTACCAGCTCGGGTAATGCCTTGCCATGTGGTTACCTACGTGCATTTAAAACTGGCTCAGAAGCAAAAGCCGAAATCGTGAAATGGTTGTCATATGACAGAAAACTGAACCAACGAGATTAGCGACTCAACTATGAAAACAGATTCATCTCATTTACGCTGCTAACGGGTCAAAATAGTAGAATCTCCTTTTTTTGGTAGAAAATAACCTCACTTCGATTTTGAAACACCAAAACGTCTGTTACTGGCCGAACCCGCAAGAAACGGCGGTCGATTTGCGCAACAAGCTCCGATCTAGAGCCGTTTTGCCCAGTCAAATTTGCAATAGCTCAATGGGCGCGGTTTGGTTGTTTATGCGGTGTCGGCCGGAGTTGACGGTTAGGAGCCTGTTGAGGTTTACAGTATTTGCACGACTAAGGCGTTGGGAAAACTCTTCGACCGAGCTGAACGGTTTAGCTGCGCATTGCTCTAGGATACTCTCCAAATGGTTGCCTGAACCAATTTGCTCCAAGAAAGCCGTTAGTAACCCCCTGCTGGCAGAATTTATATCAATAAGGCCATTAACGTCGTGGAGTGCAAAGGTTCGCATTTGGCCGCTTATTTCAAGGGTGAAGGGCCTGCCATCTAATTTGGGCAAGTAAGGTTGCGAGGTGGCGCTGGTGGCGACAGAAACCGATACCATAAGCTGTGCGGTTATGGATTGTGTGAGGACGGCCAGAATGAGTAGTGCGGAAATGACGATGAAGAGGATGATGCCCTTTGGCTGCCATCCACTGCCCTCCTCAATCATTGCTTGCATTTCACGCTCGAGCTGACCCTAACTAATTATTCCCGCCAGAAGTGCAATTGCCCGATTGACGAAAGTAAAGTGTTTGTTAACCTAGGCTAACACAACTATTGGCGGTATGGAGCGAGTATCTTCTCGAATGCACTTGGATTTGCGGTTTTGGTGGCGGTGCCTTTGGGGGTTGCGTCGCAAACGGGGGAAGATAGTAGTGTGATGCCGGCGGGGCAAGAAGTGGCGGCGCTTACGAATGACGTGTCCTCCAACGGGTCTTTTAGCTATGCGGTGCCGTTTGATTTACCAGAGTTTCGAGGCTTGGTGCCGGGGGTATCGCTTTCGTATAATTCGTCCAACAAGGCGTTTGGCTACGAGCGGAACCTGTCGGGGATTGGCTGGAGCCTGACTGGGTCTTCAATGATTGAGTGGAAAACCCCAGGCGGCGGCACACCGATTTTTGGTAGTACACAATCTGACAGCATCAATATTTTTGTGCTGGACGGTGAGCCGCTTTTGGCCCGCGATGATGCGACTGCGAGCAATCCGTGGACGGCTGATTATCCAGCGGATTACAAAACCTCGGCCCCAAGTGCGAGCTGCACGGCGGGGGGTAACTTTGCCAGCCTGAACGAGGATTTCCGCAAGGTTTTGCGCACAGCCAATGGCTGGGAGATGACGGACCCGACTTTCACCAGCAAAGCGCGGTTTCTGCTGACCTTCATTACGAATGTAAACGGCAATACGGTTGCCTTGAGCTATTATATTGAACCCTTCGCCAATGGCTACGCCGCGCTGCCTGCTACAATCATCTATGGTGACGATGGCAATACCCAAGGTTACAACCGCACAATTCATGTAACAGCATCTTCAATAACTGGTTCAGCCGTTTGGTTTTTGTGAGCCTGAAAGACAAGATCCTGTATATCTCGGCCCCGAATGATTTTATTGCCCGCTATATAGAAAGGCACCTTGCCCAAAAACTGTATGGTGCCGTGTCGAAATTTACGGGCCGGTAAAAAATATTGGTATTATCGGAGAAGCGGGCCCTGCTTGAAACTTTCTGGTTTTCGTCCGCTTTCCCCTACGGATCTGTGAGAGCGATTACACGTATAAGAGGGGTTTATTCGCCTTCGTGCATATAACGGGCTTGTAAATAAAGAGGGCATAACCTGTAAAATTTATTGACAGAGAAAAAACAAATGTTCATTCTTAGTCAGGTTGGCCGCACTCATTGCGGAATCCGTTTCAGAGACGGCAATAAATATAAGGTATTGTCATAAATACATCACGAGTCTGATGCATTTGATAAAAATGATACCCAATAAAACTGCGGGGTGTACCAATGCCACGCAACATATCAACGGAGAGAAAAACAATGAAACCACTACTTTATTCAAGTGTTGCCTTTGTGGCGCTTGCAAGTGCGGCCTCGGCTGCCACTTGCCCAGCGGTCACCATGGGCGACATGATGGGTGTTGGCGCAGGTGCCTTCCCGCAGCAGTATGAGCTGGCGGAATTCGAAGCCCTTGGCGATTGCACCGTCGAATTTTCGGCGAATCCGGCAAGCGCAGAACTGAACGCGCGTATCCGTGGCAATGGTGAACTACCATCGCTGGCTGATCGTTTGCCATCTGAGCCACTGGTCGTGGCGCCTTATGTTTCCATCGGGTCTTACGGCGGCACACTAGACGCGCTGTCGAACGCCACCGAATCAGGCACATCTGACTTTATGTCAATTCGCCACGTGAACCTTGTTCGCTATTCCGATGACCTTCAGACAATCGTTCCGATGATTGCCAAGGGCTGGGAATGGAATGAAGATTTCACACAGCTGACATTCTTCCTTCGTGAAGGCCACAAGTGGTCAGACGGCGCGCCATTTACGGCACATGACGTGGTATTCTGGTATGACAATCTAGCCACTGACAGCAATGTTCGCGAAATTCCAAAAGATTATGTTTTGGTTGCGGGCGAAGAAATGAACGTTGTTGCCACGGACGACACAACCGTAGTGTTCAACCTGCCATCGCCTAAGCCTGGTTTGTTGTCACACTTTGCCAACCACTATGCGCAGGGCTTCCAGCCTCGCCATTTCCTTGGCCAATTCCACCCGGACATCAACTCGGATGCGGATGCAAATGCGCAAGCTCTTGGTTTTGAAAACGGCTATGACGCGATCAAAGGCTATTATGGAAACTCTGACTGGATGGACACACCAACACCAATGTTGGCCCACCCTGATCTGGTAGCCGGCCTGCCAGCTGACACCGTGCCGACCCTTGAAAGCCACATTATCGTCGCTGAAAATACCGAAGGCCGCCGTTTGGTTGCCAACCCGTATTTCTTCCAGGTTGATACCGCGGGTCAGCAGCTTCCATATATCAACGAGCAAGACGAATTGTTTGTTGGCGAAAGCGAAGTACGCCTGCTGAAGCTGATCAACTCCGAAGTTGACTATAAAGCACAAGCTTTGAACCTTGATTATGCGCCATTGCTTCTGGAAAATCAGGAAGCCGGTAACTTCTCCGTTTCGCTACGGCCTGAAATTGCCATGGGTGTGTTCTCGTTTAACGTGACATCCGAATATCTGGCAAAACGCGCTGTGTTTGGTGATGTTCGTTTCCGTCAGGCTATGTCTGTTGCCATGAACCGTGACGAGATCAACGAAGTTGTTTACTTTGGTCTTGGTGAGCCAACGCAGTATACGGCCTTTTCGCCGCTACCTAGCTTCGTAACGGATGAAATGGCTTCGGCTTATACTCAGTTCGATCCGGCTATGGCGATTGCCTTGCTCGATGAAATCGGCATGGTAGACGTTGACGGTGACGGCATGCGCGAATTGCCAAACGGCGATACGTTTGTGCTGAACATGCAGGTTCCGACCCAGGGTATCTCGATCAAACTGGTTGAGCTTGTGGGCCAAAACTGGAATGAAGTCGGCATCAACAGCACTGTGAAAGAAGTAACAACGGATGAATTCCGTTCGGCACAGTCGTCAAATCAGCTTGACGTGATGATGTACTCCAAAGGTCAGCCTTTGGCAGTTGTTCTTGGCAACGCCGAGGTGTTCCAGCCACCGTTTGATAACTACTTCAACATCCGTACCGGCATGTTGTGGGGCGAGTATATCGACACAGATGGTGCTTCCGGTGTTGAACCACCAGCATATGTCTATGAGATGATGGCTGACATCAACTTGTTCCAAGGTGCGATTGCTGGGTCCGACGAGTCCAATGAAATTGGTGCGCGTCTGGTTCAGAATGTGGTTGATAACCTGTTGTTCATCGGTACCGTGAAAGCGGTTGCCCCGATTTACTGGAACAATGATCTGCAAAACGTAACCGAGTTTCAAACTCAGTCTTACGCTTACTACCGGACATACCCATACCGCGCCACACAGTGGTGGTTGGACGAGTAATCCGGTCATAGTTACCTAAAACTGTTGCGGGCGGTTCCGATCGCCCGCAACACAATAAAAAGCCGCAAAGGCGTAAAACACTCTTCAGGGAGACAGCTAGGGTATGCTTCAATTTACAAAATTCGTCACTATTCGGGCGGTATTGGCAATTACGACACTAATTTTGGTGTCGTTTATCGTATTTTCCCTGATGGAATTGGTGCCGGGCGATTGCGCCGAGCGCTATATTGCTTTCAAAAACTCACAAGGGGCGGTTATTACCCCCGCAGATATTCAAATAGAACGTGTCCGGCTTGGGCTGGACCAACCCTATGTGCAACGCTGGGGCACATGGATATTCAATGCCTTCCAAGGTGATTTCGGCGATAGCTGCATTTTGCGCGTTAACATTTCCCAGCTTCTGGGACAAAAATTCTGGCTCAGCCTTGGCCTGTGCCTGACAGCTCTAATCCTTGCTTATGCCATTGCTATTCCGGTTGGCATTCTGGCCGCCACCTCCAAAAACGCTGCGCTGAACAACTCGCTGCGTTTGGTCAGCTACCTTGGTCTGGCACTGCCAAACTTCCTGCTGGCGCTGATGATCATGTTGTTCTCGACGGTGATGTTCGGGGATAGTCTCACGGGGCTGTTCTCAAAGGAGTTTCGAGATGCCGCATGGTCTTATGAAAAGTTGATGGATTTCCTCGGGCATGCGTGGCTGCCGGTGTTCATTCTAGGCTGGTCTGCGACAGCCTTTGCTATCCAGACCGTTCGGGCCTTGATGTCAGACGAGGTTGGCAAGCTTTATGTAACCGCCGCTGAAGCACGAGGGGTGTCGGGAAGCCGACTTTTAATGCGCTATCCGGCGCGCCATGCGCTCAGCCCGATCATCAATTCGCTGGGCTTTGATTTGAACCGCATCTTTAACGAGCTGCCAATTGTGGCGCTAATTCTGACCCTGACAGAAGCCGGCTCATTGCTGATCGAGGCGCTGGCCCGCTCCAATGACCAACAGCTGGCGGGCGCGATCATATTCATGCTGACCGCCGCGATTGTAAGT
Organism: Paracoccaceae bacterium; assembly: GCA_002402045.2. Classification (GTDB taxonomy): domain Bacteria; phylum Pseudomonadota; class Alphaproteobacteria; order Rhodobacterales; family Rhodobacteraceae; genus UBA3077. The sequence continues at coordinate 6,037 of NVUX02000061.1, forward strand.
ATAAACTTTGTGACCGACATCATCTTGGCGCTCACCGATCCGCGGGTCCGCCGCTCAATAGTAGGGTGATAGACATGACTGACACAACAATTTCCGCCGTCGATCAAAAGCGCAAAGAAGCCTATTTTACTGCCTCGCAAGGGCAGCTTATCTGGCAACGCTTCAAGAAAAATAAATCAGCGCTGATTGGCGCTTGGGTGCTAATTGCCATGATTCTGTCAGGGATTTTTGCGCCGTTTCTTACGCCCTATGATCCAACCATTGCCGGACGGGATAAAGACTACCTAAACGGCGCGCCGCAAATTCCTCAATTTTGGGATGATAACGGCTTTTCAATCCGGCCCTTCGTTTATACGCAAGAGCGGAGCCGCTCCATAAAGACCAACTTTCGCTGGGTAACCGAGGTTAAAACTGACCTAGAAGACCGGCGGTATATAACCTTCTTTAGCGAAGGCACACCTTATACATTTCTGGAATTCAATATAAACCTGCCTGGTGACGCGCTAGATTTCCGCATCCCAGGTTTGGCGTTCGATACCCACTTGTTTGGGGTAGATAAGGGCATGATCCACATTTTCGGCACGGATTCGACGGGTAAAGACATTTACTCCCGAACCCTGACCGCGATCAAAACCTCAATGGCGGTGGGCACGATCGGGGTGTTTATTGCCTTTGTCATGGCCTTGGCTATCGGCGGGGTTGCTGGCTATTATGGAGGCTGGATAGACAGCAGCCTACAAATGATAACGGATACGGTGCGAACGATCCCGAGCATCCCGCTGTTTATGGCGCTGGCGGCGTTTATCCCCGACACATGGAGCGCGGAGGCGAGGTTCTTTTTTATCTCGATGGTGCTGGGGCTGATTGGCTGGCCAACGCTGGCACGCCGAATACGAACCCACCTTTTAACCGAGCGTAATCAGGAATACGTGCTGGCCGCGCAGCTGTGCGGCGCCACGCCCACGCATATCATCAAGCGGCACCTGCTGCCGAGTTTCACCAGCTATATCATCGTTGATCTGGTGATCTCGTTTCCTTACATGGTGCTGTCTGAAACCGCGCTGAGCTTCATCGGCCTCGGGCTGAAAGACCCTGTTAACTCGCTCGGGGTGATGCTGCAAAACGTGACCAGCGCTGATGTGTTGCTGAACTATCAGTGGTATTTCATACCGGTCCTCTTCTTTATTGTTCTCGTGTTGGCTTTTGTGTTCGTCGGTGACGGATTACGAGATGCCGCCGATCCTTATTCGGATTCAAAATAATGACGCGCCTTTTAGATGTAGAAAACCTGACTCTCCAGTTCGATACGGACGAGGGTCGGATCACCGCGGTTGATAACGTTTCCTTTTCGCTGGAAGCTGGCGAGGTCATGGGCCTTGTTGGCGAAAGTGGCTCGGGTAAATCGGTGACCGCAAAGTCGATCATGAAGCTAAACCCTTCCAACGCGCATTATAGCGAGGAGACCAAGATCACGCTTCACCTTGAAGATGGTGAAGTGAAGATCATGGATCTGCACGGCTCAAAAGAGCTTAAGGTTATTCGCGGCGGGGCGATCTCGATGATCTTTCAAGAGCCGATGGCCAGTTTTGCCCCGGCCATCACCATTGGTGCCCAGATGGTCGAGCAGCTGATGATCCACACGGATATGAACAAAAAGCAGTCCAAACAAATGTCGATCGACATGCTAGACAGGGTCGGGATATCTGATCCGGCAACCCGCTTTGGCCAATATGCGTTTGAGCTTTCCGGCGGTATGCGGCAGCGGGCGATGATCGCCATGGCGCTTTCAACCAAGCCCAAACTGCTGATCGCCGACGAGCCGACCACCGCGCTGGATGTAACCATTCAGGCGCAGGTGATCGACCTGATGAAGGACCTTGTGAAGGAGTTTGGCATGGGGATTATCTTTATCACCCATGACCTTGGCGTCATTGCCCAAACCGCCGATAAAGTGGCGGTTATGTATCTGGGTAAGCTCGTAGAGCAAGGCTTGGTGCGCGAGGTTTTGCGCAACCCGTCCCACCCTTATACCAAAGGCCTGATAGCCGCGCTGCCCAGCCTTGATGATCTTGACACCCCGCTAACGCCTATCCCCGGTGATATTCCTTCACCGCTGGAGCGGCCACCCGGCTGCGTGTTTCATACCCGCTGCTCGGCCAACCTTGGCGCGCGCTGCTCGACCGAGGTGCCGCAATTTTCCCAAGTGGTTAGGGGCCATACCGTCGCCTGCCATTTATTTGACACGGAGGGTGCAAAATGAATGACGACGTATTGATCAAAGCTCGTGACCTTTCGGTGCATTATCAGCTATCCGGTGGGAAGGTATTTGGCCCCAAGCCGGTGGTGAAAGCCGTTGAAGGCGTGAACCTCGATATTGCCAAAGGCAGCTTTTTTGGCCTTGTGGGGGAGTCCGGCTCGGGCAAAACCACGCTGGGGCGGGCCTGCCTGAAGGCCGCGCCAATTACCCGCGGCACGGTAACCTATACCGATGACGAGGTCGAATACGAGCTGACGACCATTGATAAAAAGCAGCTCAAGGATTATCGCAAACGCTCACAGCTCATCTTCCAAGACCCCTACGCCGCGCTTAGCCCGCGGATGACGGTGCGTGATATTATTGCCGAACCGCTTGAGGTTATGGGCCTCACCAAAACGCGTGAGGAAACCGACGAGCGGGTGCGTGAAATCGCTGAGAAGTGCCGGCTCAACCTTGAGCATTTGCGCCGCTTCCCGCACGCGTTTTCTGGTGGGCAGCGCCAGCGGATATCTATCGCTCGGGCGCTGGTTTCTCGCCCGCGTTTTGTGGTCGCCGATGAAAGTGTGGCGGCACTTGATGTGTCTATTCAGGCCGATGTGCTAAACCTGCTCAAGGAAATCCAGCAGGAAATGGGGCTTACCTTCCTGTTTATCAGCCACGACCTGAGCGTGGTGGCGCATGTGTGTGACCACGTGGCGGTGATGTATCTTGGCCGTTTGGTTGAAACCGCGCCCACGCGTGATTTGTTTTTCAAACCACGCCACCCCTACACCAAGGCCCTGCTGTCCGCGATTCCTTCGCTGGACCCAGACGACCACGGCAAGGCGCAAAAGCTTGAGGGCGAGATCCCTTCTCCTACCAACCCGCCACCGGGCTGCAAGTTTCAAACCCGCTGCCCGTTTGCGGTTGATCATTGCCGCAAGGTGGAGCCAAAACTGGAGCACTCCAGCACTGGCCACGAGGTGGCGTGCCACCGCTGGCAAGAGCTGATGGACTAACACCACCGCGTTGACCGAACAGGATAAATCAGGCCTGTTTAAGACCTGTGTGGCAGACGGCTTCAATATTGTAGCCGTCTGGATCAAGCAGAAATGCAGCATAGTAATGTGGGTGGTAGTGGGCGCGAATTTGTGGTGCTCCGTTATCAGTTCCGCCTGAAGAAATACCTTCTGCAAAAAAGGCATCTACGGCCATTGGCGAAGCTGCGCAAAAGGCAAAATGCACGAGCGGAGCGGTTGGAACACCTTGGGAAAGCCAAAAGTCACCGCCCGGGTCGGTGCTTTTTCCAAACCCATTTCTTACGCCAAAGCTAACCGAGGTCGCGCTGTCGACAATAAGCTCATAGCCAAGGCTCGCCAAAGTTTTAGCATAAAATGCCCTGCTTCGCATGATATCGCTGACCGTAATTCCCATGTGATCAACCAATACTTCACCTCATACTTGGCCTGTTTCAATAGTATCGCCCACCACAAACCCGTAATGCTCAAGATGCCTAAGCAAATTAATTATACATTTCGGGCCTTACGGGTGAAAATTCAGCACCCCTTCCGAGGTTATTTTAACGTCGGCCAAGGTGCGGTCTGAATGGCGCATACGGTGGTTGAGCAGCTTGCGGGTAAGGCGCAGGAGGGTGCTGGCATGGGCCGGGTCTCCACCCAAATTATGCAGCTCGGCCGGGTCGTTTTCGAGGTCAAACAACAGTGGCGGCAGGCCGCCGTTAAAATGCACCAGCTTAAAGCGGGCCTCGCGCAGAATGGCGAGGTTGGCTTCGTGCAAGGGAACACCGGTGGATTTTTGCCATTCGGTGGTGAAATGCGGCTCGCTGAACTCCAGTTCCAGATGCACGGCATCAGGCCAGTTTTCCGGTGGTTTGTCCTCAAGGAGCGGCTTGAGGGAAATGCCGTCCATTCCCGTGGGGGCCCGCTGGCCTACAAGGTCCAGCACTGTGGGGGTTATATCTACCGATTCGGTAAAGGCATCAACCATAGTGCCATGCTGCGCCGGGTGCTGCGGGTCGCGGATGATAAGCGGAATGTGATACGCGCATTCATAGGGGTTTTGTTTGCCCCACAGGTGGTGGTCGCCCAAGGCTTCCCCGTGGTCGGCAAATAATACAATCACCGTATCATCATACTGGCCGCTTTCCTTCAGGAAGTCGATAATCCGGCCAATATGGGTATCAACCTCGGTGGCAAGGCCAAGGTAAAGCGCGCGCATAAGCTGGACGTCATCATCATTGCGGCTGTCAACATCACAACCGCGCACAATGCTCTCCATCTTTGGCGCTTTAAGCGCGCCCGCCATAAACGGATGCACCTCTGCCTGCTGCTCGGGCGTGTTCAGGCGTATGGGGGGCGGTAGCGACGCGGGGTCATACATTTTATTATACGGCGCGGGCGCAACCAGCGGCGGGTGCGGGCGAATATAGGTGGCAACGGCAAACCAGTTTTGCTCGGTGCGCACCGAAAGATCATTGATCAGAGAGCTGGTAAGAAAGGCGGTGTCGCTGTGCTCGGCACTGTAAAAAGGCGGGTCATCGGGGCGGGCGGGCCGCGCTGGGTCAGGCGAAATGGGGTCATAAAATCGTTCATAATCGGGGATATCATAGCCCTGTGCCTTAAGATAAGCCCGCCACGGGTAGCTTTCTTTGGAGCGCATTTCGAGCACTTCCCGAAAGCCCGGCAGCAGGCCTTCTTCGGTTTTCAGATCCGGGTCATTGGGGTGGCGGCTGCGCGGGTCCAGGCTGGTATCGCTGTAGCCAAATAATAGCGGGTCATAGCCCGATTTACGCATCTCGCGAGCGATGTTCGGCAGGTCGTCGGCCATCGGGGTGCCGTTGCGGATAGAGCGATGGTTCATCGCATACATGCCGGTAAATATACTGGCGCGCGACGGGCCGCAGGGGTTGGTCACCGAAAAATGCTTGGTGAAGGTCACCGCATCACGGCGCAGGGCCGTAATATTGGGCAGGTCCACATGCGCGGCCAGCTCCCCCTCTATGCAATCAGCCCGCAGCTGGTCGATAATGATCATCAGAACTTTACGTTTATCGGTCATCTGCGAATCCTTTGACAGCCGGTATATTAAGCCGAGAGAATGCCGGATTTTCGGCCGCGTCAACCAAAATATTGCAAAAATGGTGAAATTTTTGGAGAGCCACAGGATGATTTAGAAAACCCTGCGGTAATGTATGCCACGCTGCTATTGGACACGGCCTTTTTGCTCAATCTCAGTAGATCACCTAGCTGCAGGTGCCTGAATTATTGCGCCGCACCCCTTCACGAATGCAGTTTGGGCTGCCGCGACCAAAAGGTGGGTGGCCGCCGTATCTTATCCGCGTGTTTTACGTGGGGCTGGATGGCTTTACCGGTGGGCTGAGCGCAAAAATCTACATGTCCATCACTGATGCCACCAGCGCTTTGGAACGTACAGGTGACCGTAAGTCCACCCGCTATTGGCTCGATATTCTCTCAACAAAATAGCCAAGGGCGGCATGTGTACGAATACGGATGCGGCAGATTTCTTCGATACACCGGAAGATATCAAAGTGTACCTTTCCGAAGCTTTTGCTCGTGATAATCTACAACTGATAGCCATCGCCCTCGGTTGTGTCGCACGTGCGGGGGATGAGTAAAGTGGCAAAAGAAACCGGGTTATGGCCCGAACCGAATGCCCGTGGCGAGACCGGCATTCCTTAACTGGTCGCAATTTCACGATCATAAGTGGGTTACTGGTTCAGTCAAAATTCTGGCGAAGTCCCAAGGTATTTGGATAGGTGGATCGCCGTATCGGCGGTTAAACCCGTTTCCTTCTGCACAATGCGTTCAATCCGCGCGAGCGGCACCCGAACGGCTTTTGCCAGCTTTCCAATCGAAAGGCCCAGATTCGCAAGAAACCCTGCTTGCAGGATTTCATCAGGATGAACCGAGTTTGCAAAATAACCATTTTTAATACCTTTCAGGATTGTTAGAGTTCTGTTGCAAACTTTATTATCGGCCGCTGTCTGACGCTACCAAAGCGCCGTTTACAAGAGTGTTTCTGTCTCATGGTAACCACCAAGGAGTGGGACATAAGACAGACAACTAGCCCCCGAAAGAGCCCTGGCGAGAAGATCGCCAGAGACATCACACGCGCTACCACTGCCCGGCAGTTGATACGCAGTATCGATGACAGGGGCGCAAGCAGTATTCCTCTGAAGAGAAGATCCGTATCGTTTGGACGGTTTGCGCGGCGAAGACAGCATCGCAGAGCTGTGCCGCCCGCTGCCCGGCAGGGTATGTGTCGCATGCCCGAGCGGGGAACATGCGAACTGAAGACGTGACGGATACGCTGGATCTTGCCCTGCAGGCGTCCGGTTGCGATCAGGTGCATGTCGTTCATAAGCCAAGATTGAGCGCTGGCATCAAACGCTAAAGAACAGAGGTGGTCGTGGACATTTGGGCCAGTGTTTAAGATGGATTGACATATGAGAAAGGCGATTCACAATGAC
>NVUX02000062.1 GCA_002402045.2 Paracoccaceae bacterium
GATTATTCCAATCACCTGCCGGTCAATGGAACGGATCAAACGCAAAACACTCGAAACTCGACGCTTGCAACACCGCAAGTTCGCTGCATAATGAAACCAACCAGATGAGCCAGAGACTCCCTTAGATTAAACGCCCTCTGGAACCAAAAAAACCTGGCGACAGACAGTAAAGCTATTTTCAGGCCTTACAGCCAGGCTAATGTTACGGCCGTCAAAAGAAGATATCTGGTTCCTTTCGCAATCGTGACCAGCAGGACGAAAGGAACCAAAGGTTCTCTCATAACGCCAGCGACGACGGTCAGCGGATCACCTATTACAGGTAGCCAACTGCCCAAAAGAGACCACCGGCCATAGCGCTTGTACCAGTTCTGGGCGCGCTCAAGTTGCTGCCCCGAGCTTGGAAACCATCGCCGCGCTTCAAAGCGGAGTAAATACCGCCCGAGATACCAATTGATCACGGAGCCGAGTACGTTTCCGACTGTAGCGACAATGATCAAGGTGGAGGCTGGATAGGTTGAGCCCACCAACAGCCCCACCAAAACCGTCTCTGATTGCATTGGCAAGATTGTCGCCGCCACTAGGGCCGAGAAGAAGAGGCCGATATAAGCGATCATGGATCTATCATTGCCGGATGACAGCACGCTCGCGCGGCGTTGGCACCAGCCAAGAGGCAGCCACCCGCGCCATATTTATAGGTAAATCTACGAACACCATTCATCATGCGCCACGTATACATAAATTCCCAATGGCGGCAAAGTCCGTTCAGCTGTTATTATCACGTCGGCGGGCCTCACGTCTGCAGCGGAAATCCGGTTCGGCGGCCCGCACCGCAGTAAGTCGAACCTATTTGAACGGCAGGTTTGAGCCCATTTTGTTGAAAAACTCTACTTGATTTAGGTTGGCTTGGCTGATTCAATCTCCTTATTGATATAGGGGAATGCCGACGATGCTGGGACCAAAGCAGGAAGCACAAAGCGCACTATTCTATGATTTTCAGATCGAGGATCATGTACCAACCCACCACGTTTTGCCGGCAATTGATGGCGTGGCTGATTTATCTAGTGTTCGTAAGAATCTGACCGAGTTTTACGGTTCAACTGGCAGACCGCCGATTGATCCCGAACTGATGATCACTGCCGGCAGGGTATTGCGCAGCAATATCCCGAGAGGGCGCATGCTACTGGTCAGATATATCATGGGCATCCGTTCCGAGCGACGGCTGTGTGATGAAGTCCATCTCAATCTTGCATATCGCTGGTTTTGCAAGTTAGACCTGACGGACCCGATCCCTGATCATTCGACCTTTTCAAAGAACCGTCCGCGACAGCGGTATGCTTCGGCACGCATTTGAATCGGTCGTCGCTCAATGCATCAAAATAGGGCTAGCAAGCGGGCAGCGTTATGCTGCCGACGCAAGCATCATTGCCGCTGACGCCAATCGTCGAAACTCCACACCGAAGGTGGACTGGAACCCCGAGGCGATTGATCCCGCTGATGCACCACGTGCCGTTCGGGAATATCTGGAAACACTTGATGACGCGGCTTTTGGTGCGGCCAGCCCTGTTGTACCCAAGTTCATCTCGCACTCAGATCCGGCGTCCCAATGGACTGGAGCACGCGGAGGGCCTGCATATTTTGCTTATTCCACGAACTATCTGATCGACACAGACAATGCGGTGATCATGGACGTAGAAGCCACACGGTCTATTCGACAGGCCGAAGCCGGGGCCGTCAGAACCATGATTGATCGCGTGCAAAAAGTTCATCAGCTTATGCCTGAATGCTTAATCGCCCCATTTCGGTGATTGCCTCGCATTCACCTGCCGGGCAGTGGATACGGCATATGGCTCAGGCCCCATGTTGGACTGGCTCGTCGAGAAGCGCGGGATTGCGCCACATATTCCGGTAATCACTGCCCGGCAGTGCATGTTTACATGCATGAGAGGGAGATAAATCTGGCCGTAAGGATGGAACTTTTGAACGTGCCGACTTCACTTATGATACCGATGATGACTTGTACATCTGTCCGGGTGGTAACGAACTCAAGCAATATCGTCGTGCGTACAAAACACCAAGATCGGGCGTAAACAAAGACGAGACGGTGCGGTACCGCACGCGCAAACCAGACTGTGATGCCTGCCGTTGAAAGAACGTTGCACCCCAAAATAACCAACCCGCAAAGTGACGCGGTCAATCTATGAAAATCCCGTGATGTCGCCCGTGTCTTGTCGCAAACCCAGCAATATGCAATCTCATGCAAGCTGCGCAAAAAGGTCGAGATGTCATTTGCCCATCTCAAACGCATTCACGGCCTGACAAGGCTCCAATTACGTGGACCATGCGGCGCTAACGACGAATTTATCCTCGCAGCAACCGCCCAAAACCTCAAAAAGCTAGCCAAGCTGGCGCCGAACCATAACTTGATTAGAAAAACCGTATGAAAGTGGGGTGCAAACAAATTCACCCACTAGTCAGCACGCTCAATACTCCGAGTTTTTCAAAAGAATACGCCGAGAAAGGATTTTGGTCTGGATGACAATCGAACTTATATATCTTGCTCAATAATTTCGACGGTCGCGCCCCAGAATTTGACGGCCACGTCGAATTCGGCTGTATAATACGCAAAGGCCTCCGGTCCCGAAGGATCGCCGTCGAAGCGACCGACGCGCCGAGCGCAATCGAAAAAGCCCGGCCCGGGCAATCCACCGCGTGCCTTACTGATCACAAGCGTTGCAATCAATGGCCGCGCGGCGGCGGCATCCTGCTCCATCAGGCATTCCAGTGCGGTCGTGATCTGCTGGATCGTATTCGGAGGTGACAAGTCCATGGCCTGGGCAAGAGTTTGATACGTAATGGGCGCACCCTGGCCAGAAATCTGGCAAAGATGAGCCCGAACGCGCAGCGCCAATACGTTGGTCGTGCCTGAAGTCGTGTTCACGGATAGCATAATGTATCCTTCGACCATTGCCCGTGGGTGATCGAAGGCACCTGATTGAGATGGCCGCAACAAAGGGCGGCACCACAGCATGTTGACATAACGTTGCCGTTCCTCATTTGCTCACCCTCAATAGCTTGATACCCACTGACATACGCGTACAAGAATACGCGTTTTAGGGATTCGGAGCGCCAATACAGCTAACACACCAAATTATTCCGCAAAAAAGCGCCACCTTATGATGATTTGTTTTGGGCCTTCTTACCTGTTTTGGCAAACCGCTCACTGCGCTGCCCGGCCGCGCCATTAATAGCTTGGTACCAAGCAGGCTTCTGCACGGGATTTGCGCCTGGGCGTTTTGTCTTCGGCTTTTTGGATTTAGGCATGGGATATCCTTTCCAGATATCCCGTAACATAGCGGGCTTATCGGAGGATTGAAACCGCCAAATTATGCGTCTAGGTTCGGTGTATGGCCAGAGAGAACGCGCAACCGCCCGCTGACCAGCTAGAAGTTCAAAAAAATGCCGAGCTTTGGTCGAATGGGCGCAATGCGAAAGTTGCGGGCGGCAATAAACTGGCCGCCGAACGGCTGCAATACGCCGTTTGTGGCAATCGATGATAGAGTCCGCTTGCACCCGATCCGTACAAACACAAAGTGAAAAAAGTTGGTCGTAAATTCGGCAAGATGAGAAACGCGGCCCTTATAACGAATATCTAAAATCCAAAGGTTACCCGAGCGAAAATCCTTGGGCAGATTTTGCCAATGCTGGCGTTGATGGCGATCAAATCGCATCTGGCTGGATGTTTGAGAATGCGGACAAGCCAACCAACATCCGTGAAGAAGACAGCGAGACGCCGTGGCTGACATCAGAGGCTATCAAGTTTTTGAGCAGGCCCATGGCCCTTGGATGGCCCATATTAGCTACATCAAGCCGCACTGGCCCTATATCGTGCCAGCGCCTTATCACAATATGTTTGGGCCAAAGCATGTGCCCGCACCTAAACGCCACGCCGTTGAACGCGAAAACCCGCATCCGGTTTATGGCGCCTACATGGAAAATAAAATCGCCACGGCCTTCCAGAATGAAGATGTTCGGCAAAAGGTGATTCCGGCCTATATGGGCTTGATCAAGCAATGCGACGATCAGCTTGGCCGAATACTGGATTACTTGGAACAAACAGATGCGATGATCGTACTAACGTCGGATCACGGTGATTATCTTGGAGATCACTGGCTGGGTGAAAAGGACATGTTTCACGACCCATCTGTGAAAATCCCGATGATAATCTACGACCCGAGAGCGCAGGCCATGCAACACGCGGGACCACCTGTGACGCCTTGGTCGAAAGCATAGATTTGGCGGCAACTTTTGTGGAGGCCGCTGGTGGCGATGTGCCAGCCCATATTATTGAAGGCCGGTCTTTGATGCCTTGGCTAAAAGGCGAAACCCCGGATTGGCGGACATATTTGGTGAGCGAATACGACTATTCCGCAACGGCTCAATGCGTCAAACTAGGGCTAGAGCCCCGTGACGCTCGATTATTCATGGTGTTTGATGGCCGATACAAGCTGATCCACGCCGAAGGCGGCTTCAGGCCCATGCTTTTTGATCTCAAAGAAGACCCTGATGAATTTGTGGATCTGGCGAAATCGGATAAAAACGGCGCCGAAATTGAACGGCTATATGGCTATCTGGCAAAATGGGGTCGCCGCATGTCACAGCGCGTCACTCGGTCTGATGCTGACATCATCGAAAGCCGCGGAAAATCAATGCGCAAGGGCATAGTACCGTTTTTGAATGATGGGTCAGAAGTCCCAAAAGAGCTGACGGCCAAATATCGAGGGGCAGTCCCGCGCGGCGATAAGAGTTAAAAACCCATGTTTTGGGCCGTTGTTCAATTCGGAAATTGCGAGCAACAGCAGGGCTGTCCTTTTCAGATCAGCCCACGCCACGGCGCAACATTGGCCTTCTATTGCGCTCGGCATTTTTAGAGCCAGCGGCCGGCTCATATTCTAGCGGAAGCCGGTGCAAAAGGTCTATCGCCATTAATTCGTTATCGGTATCAACACAGGTTTGGAGATACTTCAGCTCAGACTGCAATTCGCTAAACCCGAGCATTTGCTCCTTTGCCTTCATAATTCCGGGGTGCCGCGTGGCTTCGGCCGCCCCGTCCAAAAGCAACTCCTCAAAAAGCTTTTCGCCTGGTCTTAGATTTGAAATTACGATTTCCATCTTTTCAATCGAGGCATCACTATCCGGCTCATGCTCTCCCCGAATATACGGCTGGTATCCTGATAAATGGATCATAGAGCGCGCAAGGTCCAATATCCGGATGGGCTTTCCCATATCGAGCACAAATACCTCCCCGCCCCTCGCCATCCCGGACGCCTGAATAACAAGCTGAGACGCTTCTGGTATGGTCATAAAATATCGCGTTATGTCACGATGTGTGACCGTCACCGGACCTCCATTTTTAATTTGAGACCGAAAGAGCGGCACAACCGAGCCAGAGGAGCCCAATACATTGCCAAAACGCACCATCGAAATTTTAGTATGGTGCTGTTTTTCCGCATAGGCTTGGCAAATAAGCTCCGCAAATCTTTTTGAGGCCCCCATCACATTGGTTGGCCGCACGGCCTTATCCGTTGAAATCATTGTAAGCGACAGAACCCCGGTTTTTATCGAGGCTTCAACCACGGATTTTGTGCCGATTACGTTATTTGACAGTGCCGCAAGCACGTTGTTTTCGAGCATCGGCACATGCTTATACGCAGCGGCATGAAATACCGTTTCTACACGGTTATCCTTCAATACTCTGGCAAGCAAATTGGTGTCACATACATTTACCAGCGCTGACACCACATCAGTGGTTAAGCCCTGTTCTGCAAGCATGTTCGAAATCTCTCTTTCGATTTGGTAAAGCGCGTGCTCTGACGATTCCAAAAGCACCAACCGCGAAGGGTGGTATCGCATAATTTGGCGGCAAATTTCGCTGCCAATAGAGCCGCCAGCCCCCGTAACCAGCACCGATTTATCCGTGGTATTAGCCTCCAGAAGCCGGGGAATGGCGGCCACCGGCTTTCGCCCCAGCAAGTCCTCAATTTTAACTTCGTGAAAGTTCGTAATTTTGGTTCTGCCCGAAAGGATGTCGGCCACCGCAGGGATTTTTTGGATGGTCACCGATTTTTGCGATACAAGATCAGCCAGTTTATCATGCACGTCCTTCGGAACATTTTGCATCGCAATCAAAATAACACTGACGGATTTTTCTGCCATTAATTTTGGCAAATCAGAGGTATGATAAATTTTCACACCGCTAATAATACGGCCAACAAGCTCGGATGAATCATCAATAAACCCGACCGGATGAAGCTGGTGGCCCTGCTGGATATTTCCCAGCAATTGCCGCCCAAGCTCTCCGGCGCCATAAATGAGCGCATTCTCTTTGGTGTGGTCTTTATAAGACCGCAAATACGACCTTACAATAAATCGCGTGCCAATACCGATTGAGCACACCAGCATAAAAAATATGAAGGCAGGAATCCAATTAAATTTACCCGTCAAAAGCCAAGTAACGCCCCAAAAAGAAAGCGTGGACCCCGCATATGCAGCCATTAATTGAGCCATTGTTTTTGAAGACGAATAACGCACCAGAGACCGGTAGGCGCCAAAGTAGAAAAACAAGCCAATACAGAGTGGTAGCGATATTAGAACAACCAGAAATTCCACCTCTTTTGCCGCCCTAAAAACCGTCCCATTCGAGAGCACGAGCGCCCAAAAATACGAGAAGCTTAACGTAAGCACATCAAACACAGCTTGAAGCGTTTTTTTTGCCCAGCGAGGGAGCTAAACGAGCGTAGTTTTCATAATAATTCCATAATTACGAGTGCAATCGGGATCGCGTTTTGAAACCCTTCATGGGTTGCAAAACATTGGTTTGGGTAAACATTCTGAATGACAGGCGGAAGCGCAGCGCCTCCGGGCTTTTAGGCGACTTCGCGTTGGTTTTTTGACGTCAAAAACATGCTATAAATATCAAGCGTTTGCGCAATAACGAACGCCAATTCATAATTGCGGGAAATTTCCTGCTTTCCCCGTTGCCCCATACGGGCAAGCTCATCTTTTTCGCTATTTATCGCTTCAAACATCGCCGTGGTGAGCGCCGCAACATCGCCCGCTGGCACAACCCAGCCAGCGCGCGCCTCAAGGGCAGGGTCAGCACAGCCCGGCATATCAGATACAATCGCTGGCCTTTGGGTCGCCAGCGCCTCCAGCATGGCTCTTGGCACGCCTTCTCTATATTTTGTCGGCAATACAAAAGTATCGCAAGCCACAAGAAGGTGGGCCACATCCGAGCGGCGGCCCAGATACATAATTTGCCCGTTTTCATCGTCAAAATCTTCCAGCTGCACCCCGTCCGGCTCATTTTCACCGGTGGGGCCAACAAAAATAAAGCGTGCATTTTTGTGGTCCGCCAAAACAGTTTTTGCCGCCGTCAACGCGTCCGCCACCCCTTTTTGCCGCACCAGCCGCGCAACCATTAAGAACACAAAATCATTTGCGCCCAGCCCCAAAGATTTGCGCATTTTGGCGCGGATATCCGCCGCCTGCCCGCCCCAATCAGGAATCGAAACGCCGGAGCCGCGAATGAGCGAATGCTCGCCTTCGCGCACAAGGCCGAATTGCGTAAAAAACTGCCGATCGGCCGTATTCTGAAAGATCGTAAAATCCACGCGGCGGCCAGCCAGCCGGTGCAAAGCCCGATAAATACGCCGGAGAATCCGGTTTCGCGCCGTATTTTCAGAAAAAATCGCCCCCATGCCGGTGATTGTGCGCATAGCCTTCGGGCCCTTTAGCCCTATCATTGAAAGGGGCACCAAAAAGCCCGGTTTGGTATCAAACGCATGAACAATATCTGGCTGCACTTTGGCAATGATGCGCCGCAATGACCGCAATGCAAACAGGTCTTTTATCGGCGCAAGAGACCGCTCAAGCGGATAGAGATGGTAGGCAAACCCTTCTTGCTCAAGGATAGGCTGCGGGACGGAGCCAACGGCAATAACATCAAACCCGTGTTCCCGCAGAATGCGCATGAATGGCAGGCGGAAATGGATATCCTCGCCCCCAATAAGCATGATCGAAGGTCGATAGCCCACGTTTTTCATCCTAAACCCCTCGCTTTCTAAATGCGGTCACAACAATCGCCCGCGCAGTCTCGAAAATGATCCCGAGATCTGTGCCAAACGTAGCCGTCCTTAGGTAATCAAGCTCGATCCGCAGTTTTTTGGGCAAGAGTTTATTTGCATAGGCGCGCTCCACGTCATCCCCTTGCAAATAGTCATCGCCCTTCAAATAGCCAAAAACCGCACCGGGGCTTGTGATTCCGGGCCGTGTCTCCAGCGTTTTGCTCATCCAGCCGGTATAATAATCCGATACAATTTGCGGGTCTTCGGGCCGAGGGCCAACAGCGGGTCTTCGGGCCGAGGGCCAACAATGGACATCTCCCCGACAAGCACGTTCCAAAATTGCGGCAGCTCATCAAGCTTGGCTTTGCGGACAAAGCGGCCAAACGGAAATATGCGCGCATCTTTCGGGGCGGTAATGGCCGTGCCTGTATTTTGCGTAATGTGCATGGACCGGATTTTATACATATTAAACATCTTGCCATTTTGGCCTACGCGCTTGGCAACAAAAAACGCCGGCCCGGGAGAGGCTAGTTTTGTAAGGATCGCTGTGAGCAAAATAATCGGCCAAATCATCAGTAAAACAAGGCTTGAAACCGTTATGTCAAATATTCGTTTTAGCATGCTGGGCTCCCGTTAATGCAGTAGGTTTTTGATCGTGTCGATGACATATCCCTGTTCCTCAAACGTCATCCCCTGAAACAAAGGGATGCTTACGCAGCGCTCAAAAAACGCTTGGGCATTGGGGAAATCATCTGGCTGATAGTGGTAGCGCTCTGACCAATAGGTCATCATATGCAGCGGCATATAATGCACCGAAGTGCCTATGCCCGCAGCCTGCATTGCTGCTATAAAATCATCGCGGGAAAGCGCGGCGTCATCATTTAACCTAATAACAAAAAGATGCCAGGCGTGTGTGTCCGTCGCACCCGCCCGCGCCGGAAGCGTGAGCGGCAGGGTGGCAAATGCCTCCAGATAGCGCTCCGCCTGCTCGGTTCGATCCGTGGCAAAACCGCTCACCCGTTTTAGCTGGTGCACACCAAGGCTGGCCGCAATATCCGTCATATTATATTTATACCCCGGGGCAACCACATCATACCTCCAAGAGGCTTTGACCGATGAAAAACGGTCAAATACATCCTTGCTTATGCCGTGCAGGCGCATGGTGCGGGCGCGCGCCGCGATCTCTGGATCCGTGGTTACCAGCATGCCGCCCTCCCCTGTTGTCATGGTTTTATTGGCATAAAAGCTAAAGGCCGTTGCCGTGGTTCCGCACGCTCCAATAAGGCGGCCAGCGCTCAGGGTGGGCAGCGCATGCGCGGCATCATCCACCACAAAAAGTCCGTGCTGCTTTGCGAGGGCAAGGATGGCGGGCATATCGCAGGGCAGGCCTGCAAAATGCACCGGCAGAATGGCTTTTGTCTTGGGCGTTATCGCGGCACTTATAGACGCGGGCAGGATATTGGCGGTCACAGGGTCACAATCCACGAAAACCGGATCAGCCCCCAGATACTGGATAACCTCAGCTGTGGCTGTGAAAGTCAGCGTTGGGCAAATGACTTCGTCTCCGGGGCCGATATTAAGGGCCTCAAGCGCAAGATGAAGCGCCGCCGTTGCGGAGTTTACCGCCACAGCCTGCACGCCACCACCGATGAACGCCGCAAAATCCGCCTCAAACTGCGCGGTTTTTGGCCCTGTGGTTAGCCAGCCAGATCTAAGGGATTCGATAACTTCCGCTATCTCGTCCTCGCCAATTGCAGGGCGAAAAAAAGGTATTTTCATGATTGTTTTTCCAGTGGGTGGCCACAAGCTGGCCTGACCGATCAGCGCCGCGCCAAGTTTATGGGCGCGGCTGATAGGGTGTTCATTTTAAATGAGCGGTCAAAACGGCCATCTATAGTCAAAAATCTCGAACTCTTGGGCAAATAATTCTGTAACAAGTGATCGGCATTTTTTCGTAAACAGCGCCTCGTAATCAGGCGTTATCTTTGCGACCTTTTCAGCCGCCGTAAGCGTGAGCGGCGGCAACCCGATCTTCTCGGTAATGTTACGAAAATCCTCGGTAATATTCTCAAACCGACCAACACGATCCATGGCCAGTTTTCCGCCAACGGCCATCATGTCCCAACTAGATGTATTGCCAGCATGAACAAAGGGAGAGCGCCGTCTTGAAGACCCCAACGTTTCCAAATAGGCCTCAAACTCAAATTCCCGCCCGCTGGAGCGCTTGTGCCAGTTATAATCGGAAACCACCCGCGTCCACGGGTTTCGAACAAAGCAAAACTTGGTATATTCGCTCCATGCATCGCCAACAAATTTTGCGGCATCCTCCGCCGTTGGGTGCGGAGGATCTGGGCCAAGCGCGCGGGAAATATTGCGTTTAAACGCAATATTTTGCGCTTCTGGCCAGGTTTTGCCAAACATCCTAGCACCCACCGCAAACGCGATTGACGCGGGCCGGGACAGCATCTTTTTCATGCCAGGAGTTAGCGAACCTCCGGCCGCAAGAATTTCGTCTAGACTGCCAATTACAATATCGTCTCCCACAAGATGGGGGGCAATGGCCACTTTCATAGAGCTGCCCGCCACTTTTCGAACGTGCATGAAAATGAACTTATGGTTGTGAGAAATAATCATACCATGGCACTCATTTGCCGAATTTTCTTTGGCGTCGCCAAGCGTAGCGCAGGTTTGTTTTTGGCATCCATCGCATACCTTGCGCTCCAAGCAATGATCGCCAGGAAAACCCAAAAAAGTGTGTTGCGCAACCCATTGTGGGTCAATCCGTATGCCAAAACGAGGCCAAGAAGGCCAAATTGCATGCTGACAATCCGGTACTGCACTATGGTGAGGATCATGCTCGAAAACAGAATAAACCCCGCCACACCAAAGCTCGTGATAACATTTGCGAGGGTGGAATGAACCTCGTTGCCAAAGAGCATATTATAATACCCTTCGCCATAACCAAAAATAATCCGCCAGTCTGGATTCAGCAAAAGCGCATAGCCGCGATCTACCAAATTATCATCAGAATCTTGCCCGATGAGCGCGAGCCTGCGAATAACCTCGTTATCAGATTGTGCCAAATTCTCGAGTTGCGACACCAAAATCACAATCGACAGCAACAGCAGCACCAAAACTGAGGTGATAATCACCGCCTTTAGCAACCCCGACCGAATACCACGGCCCCAGCTTATGAATGCCAGCAACATTAATGGCGAAATCGCCAACATCGCGGCTTTGGAAAGCGAAATGATAGCCAGCAAATAGGCCAGCGAAACAAAGAGCGACGCGTATAGTTTTGAGCTGTTGATCACCGTTGCAATAGAAACATAGGCGCAGCCCATTAACACGGCAAAATAGCCAAGCTGGTTTGGGTTATTAAACGTGCCCACCGAGCGCTCGGCATTGTTTAAAAAGAACGTCAGCGACCCATTTTCTATAAATATATAGCCGGTTTCAAAAACCAGCGCAGCGGCAATGGCATGCAAAACGCCTTTTATGCCGCGCGGCGATATTACCTCTGTGAGCACCGTATAAACGCCAAGAAACACGAGCATGTTAAGGGTCGGATAAAGCAGTGTCGTGAAAGACGCCTCGGCCGTTGCCATAATAAAAAGGATTTGCCGCACGATTACATAGGCCCAAAACACAAGAACCGCAATTACCACGGGCTTGGG
Source organism: Paracoccaceae bacterium (assembly GCA_002402045.2). Lineage (GTDB taxonomy): Bacteria > Pseudomonadota > Alphaproteobacteria > Rhodobacterales > Rhodobacteraceae > UBA3077. The sequence goes on from NVUX02000062.1 coordinate 11,801, forward strand.
GGATAACCCTCCCACCTTGATAAAGGCCGCCATTGTCATCACAAAAAGAAGGACATGATACGCCTGTATCGAACCGCTTGGCAGGAGATAAAGCGGGCTGGTAAAAATGCCCAACATCATGAGATATTTTACTATTTTTGACATTGCGTTAAGCCATAAGTGAGGGCGGATGCAAAATAGAGCGTAGCCGCGGCGTAGCTGAGAAAAATCGTTAGCCCTGGCGCCATAAGGGCATGGCCAGCGGCATAAACCCCGAGCAAAATAGCCACCGAAGTAACGTTAATCGCAAAAAGCTGCCCGTCTTCCAGAATGTTTACAGCAACTTGCTGCATTAGAAAAAAGGGCGAAAACACGGCCAAAAGGATGATGATAGGCATGATGCTGGCCTTTAACGCTTCCAGTGCTTCAAAGCCGGATAAAAAGGGTTGGAAATAAAGCAAAAGCGTGCCCGCAATCATAACCACTCCCATGCCCAGCCCGTCGCGCATCGCCGATTTCAAGGCGCCGGTTGGCGCAGGCTCATCGCGGGCGCGCAGTAAAACCGACAGGCGCTTTACCCGCCGCGCCCCGGCATACTCAACCACATTTTGCGCAGCCGAAAGCAATTTCACCATAAAGAGCGCACCGGCAACCTCAGCGCTGGGAAAGGATGAGGCGAGTATGCTAATGCCGTGGTTTTTAAACGATTGGATGAAGGCAAAGACCCCAAGCTTCCAATTCACCTTAAGGCTGCTACTTAGCAAATTTGGCGCTAACCCAAAGATTGCCTTAATGGCAAGCAGCCCCGAGGGGAGCACCATAAGCAACGGCATTAGGGGTAAATAATCGGTGTTTGGCAGCATCACCAGAAAAATCATCAGGGTCGACCACGGGAGTATCTGCGTGAGCATACTCGAAATTATCGGCCTCGCTTGGCCAAGGTAATATTGCGCCATTATTGAGCGCGTCGCGGTTAAGGCGGTGCCAACCAAGGCGATTGTGGCCGCGCTCCAAAAAGGCAGCAAGGCAAAGGCCAGCACCACCAGAGCCGTGCTCACGAGGTAAAATAGCCGCAACTGGATTTGTGAAAACCCGTTTGCCGCCCGAAAAGCCGAGATCGCAATTCCGGGGTAGAAAAGATGGGCGAGGATGTTTTGCGTTGCATAAATTGCATTAAAAGCCAGAAAACCCTCTGCTGTTTTTTGCAATAGATACGCCTGCGCAACAAGCGCGATCCCCATAGATGCCGGACGCACAGCGATCTCTGTAGCGTGGCGCAAAGCACCTTGCCAGCTTGGCCGCAAATTAGAGTTATCGGCCAACGGCGACATAGCTTTCAAAACCAGCCGCCAAAGCTTCTTTTTGACTATAAATATTGCGCAAATCAGCCATCCTTGCCTGCCGCATTCCCGTTGCTAAACGATGGAGATCAAGGGCGCGAAATTCATTCCACTCAGTTAAAAGCACCACGGAATCAGCACCTTTCACCGCGGCGTAAGGGTCTTCATGCCAGGTCACATTATGCAAAAGCGCTTCGCCCTCCTTAAACCCTTGCGGGTCAACCACCCGCACGCTGGCCCCTGCCCCAACAAGTGCCGGCACAATGGTGAGCGAAGGCGCCTCCCTCATATCGTCGGTATTTGGCTTAAAGGTGACGCCCAAAACCGTGACAATTTTGCCCGCCACGCTGCCGCCACAAAGATCAACCACCTTGTCGATCATCTTCCGCTTAATCTCGTCATTCACCTTAATAACCGTTTCCACAATTTGCATCGGCACCGCATGTTCTTGCCCGATCCGCGCCAGCGCAGCGGTATCTTTGGGAAAGCATGAGCCCCCATAGCCCGGGCCTGCGTGCAGAAACTTGTTTCCAATCCGGCCATCAAGCCCCATGCCCTTGGACACCGCTTTAATATCCGCCCCTGTGCGCTCACAAAGCTGCGCAATTTCATTGATAAAGGTGATTTTTGTGGCCAGAAAGGCATTCGCCGCATATTTGATCATTTCTGCGCTCTCCAAATCTGTAAACACAACCGGAAAATCGCGCAAGAATAGCGGGCGATAGACCTCACTCAAAACCGCTTTTGCCCGCTCGGTTTCGACCCCCACAATCACCCTGTCAGGTCGCATAAAGTCGTCTATAGCCGCCCCCTCGCGCAAAAATTCGGGGTTTGAGGCAACGTCGATAGTAACTGACGGGTTTGCCTTGGCAATCACCGCCGCAACCTTGCGATTGGTGCCCACAGGCACGGTCGATTTGGTAACCACAACGGCATAATCCGTAAGCGCTTCGCCAATTTCCTGAGCGGCTGCCATTACATAAGTCAAATCCGCATGGCCATCGCCCCGCCGCGTGGGGGTGCCAACCGCAATAAAAACCACATCAGCCCCCTGCACAGAGGCGACAAGATCCGTGCCAAAGGTTAACCGCCCAGCCTGAAGGTTTCGTGAAAGCACGTCTTGCAATCCGGGCTCATAGATCGGCACCTCACCTTGCCGCAGCATCGCAATTTTGGCCGGGTCTTTATCAACACAAGCGACCTCATGCCCGAAATCAGCAAAACACACGCCTGAAACCAGCCCAACATAGCCGCTGCCAATCATTGCAATTTTCATAAAATTTTATCCATTAGGCACGTTTTCACTTTAATTATCAGGCTTTAAGCCCCGTAATACGCTCGATACCACGCTACAAATTTCTCAACGCCAATGCTCACGCTCGTTTCGGGCCTATAGCCCGTCAAACGCTGCAAAAGCGATGCATCCGCCCAGGTTGCCGGCACATCGCCTTTTTGCATATCCATATAGTTTCGAATGGCTTTTTTCCCAACACTCGCTTCAATCGCCTCAATAAAATCGAGCAGCCGCACCTTTTCGGAATTCCCGATATTCACAACCCGATAAGGGGCCGCCGCGCTTAAACTATCTCCAGCGGCCACATCCTCCGGCCCGTTTGGCCGCTTAGGCACCACATCCAGAAGCAAGCGAATGCCGCGCACAAGGTCGGTCACATAGGTAAAATCCCGATACATTTCACCGTGGTTGTAAATATCAATCGGGGTACCCTCAAAAATGCCTTTGGTAAACTTATGCAGCGCCATATCAGGGCGCCCCCACGGGCCATACACCGTAAAAAACCGAAACATCGTTGTTGGTATATCCCAAAGATGGGCATAAGAATGCGCCATAGCTTCCGTGGCCTTTTTACTGGCCGCATAAATGGTAAGCTGGCTGTCTGCCTTGTGTAATTCGCTATATGGCATCTGGTCATTCGCGCCATAAACCGACGAGGTTGACGCCATCAGCAGGTGGTCAACGCCGAGCTCTTTTGCGCATTCCATAACATTGAATGTGCCTGTAATATTGGTTTCAATATAGGCGCGCGGGTTTTCCAATGAATACCGGACCCCTGCCTGCGCGGCCAAGTGAACGATCACATCCGGATTTTGGGCTTTGCAGAGGCCACTCAGTTTTTCAAAATCTTCAATCCTCCCGATTTCACAGGAAAAATGCTCGTTTTGCAAAAGGACCTGATGGCGGCCCTCTTTCAACGCAACATCGTAATAATCGGTCATGGCGTCATAGCCGACCACCCGAAACCCTTCGGCGATAAGCAGTTTTGACAGGTGAAACCCGATGAAACCGGCAGATCCGGTAACTAACACAGTTCGCATCGTTATCGTTACCCCTCATATGGCTTTAGTCTGGTGTTTGCGTAATTATTTTACGCTGAATTCTGAAAACCTAAATACCACAAAAGGCCCTCATAGCAAAATCGAGTTCGCCCCTTGCAACGGCTACCGCAGCGCGGGTGAAATCCGCGGCCCTTCCAACAGTAAAACACCGCGGCTAGCCGTGCAGCAGCTCAAGCTCTGAACCAGCGCAATCAGCCACAACCGCACGCCCCATCAGTTCAAACAACAGCCGCACCCGCTCACCTTCTGAAGCTTGCTCAACCTCGGCCATGGCATCCCGAAACGGGCCACTGATCACACGCACCTTGTCACCGGGGTTAAAAACAGGCAGCGGCAAAATATTACCCTTTGGGTCACATCTCGCCATCAATGCGCGCATTAGCCCATCGGGCACTTGTTGCGGCGTATTGCGGCGGGCAACCACCAATGCCACCACCCCAAACGTGCTGTTAATCGCGCGCCATTGGGTCTCCAACGGGTTAAAGCTAATAAAGATATAACCGGCAAATAATGGGCGCTGCACACGGCGTTCTTTTCGAGCATGACGCACCGTGCGGGTTTGCATGGGCATAAAGGTCTCATATCCTTGCCGTTGCAAATGGGATTTCGCCAGCGCAAACCCGTTTGGCTTTAGCTGCGCCACAAACCAGGCATGATGCGCGCTGGCCATCTTCATGTTTGCAACGTGCTTTTTGGCACGCTCAATAAGGGGTAGGGATTCATAAATGCAGTGGCTAAATACACGAGAGGGGGGGAGGAAAACCCAAACATTACTACTCGTTGTACGTTCATTTTTTGCATTCCACTATACTCAAGATTTAAAGCATGTGGTAACAACGAAAAAGCGAAACGCCTTCTTCTGAAGATCATCAATATTGCACCAACTACTCGTCTTATAGGTATTAACTATTTATCGACAGATTGATTAACAAGTTATTAATAAACGTAAATTTTAGCTAAATACGTCAGATTAAACCGAGCAGATACGCAAGCTGCCCCCGCTAAAAATGGGGGCAAAAGCGCATAATCAAGGTTAACTTTCGTTCTGATTTCCGTAATAGGCAGCGTATTTCCCAAAGTAGCCATGCTTACCGCTGCGCACTTGGCTCAATACCGACACAATCTCGGCATTTTTATTTTTGGAGTCCAGCAAAGCCGGCAAAATTGAGCGCACATCCTGCTGCGTTGTGCTGGACCACTTAACCAAAAGCGCGATCACATCGGCATAATGCGCGAGGTATAGCCCGTCAACCAGCGGTAAAAGGGGCGGCGTGTCGAGAATGATTATATCAAAACCCGCGCGAGCCTCCTTAATCAGCCGGGAAAACCGTGGCCCAGCCAACAACTGATCGGTCGGCACATTGCTTCGCCCTGCCCCCAAAAGCACCTCAAGGTCCGAGGCGTAATCCTTTTGATACATGTGTTCAGAGACATCACCAGCTTGACTCGAGGTCAAATAATCCAGCATGCCCGAATTTGGCTCCGCGCCCAAAATTTTATGCATGCGCGGTTTGCGTAAATCACAATCTATCAACAGCGTGCGCAGCCCGGAGCCAGCATAAGCGCGCCCCAAAGAAAGCGCGGTGTTTGACTTCCCCTCCTCCGGAACGGTGGACGCAATCATAATAACCCGCCCGCCCTCAATATCAGATTGCTGGGCATCACTACGCCAGCCAAGCGCTTGATCAAGCGCTACCCGCAACCGGCGGATAGACTCGGCATAGCCAGACATGGGCTGTGTCGCATAAACCTCGGCGGCAGACGGCTCTGCCGATGGCCGCGACGGGGGTTTTTGCGGCGTAACCGCCGGAATGCGCGCGCCAACAGGCACTTGCAATGTGTTTGCCAGCTGGTCTTCATTGGTAAAGCCACCAATAAAATACTCGTTCAAAAAGGCCAAGCCAACACCCAGCCCAAGCGCAAGAATGCCCGCCAAAACCAAAATAGTGCGTTTGCTCTGCGAAGAAGGGTCCAGTGGCGGCAGCGCCGGAGACACGACCCGTGCATCGGCCACCTGCAAGTCGGCTTGCAACTCCACATCCCGCAATCTGGTCAAAAAGTTATCATATTGCGCGCGCGTAATGCTTGAACTTTGTTGCAACTCGTAAATTTTCGTTAGGAGCGCTGGTGGCAAATCACCGCTCAACACAGATCGCCTAATCTGCGCCTGTGTATCGCTGATTTGCGCCCTTAGCTCTGAAACTTCAGCCCGCAAATTACGCACGGCGGTGGTTGTTTTCCTGTTCAGCTCCTCGTCAATGCTTGCCAAATTCAGGCGCAGCTCAACCGATGCCTGCGAGCCATTAGCCGCCGCTTCAAGCCGTGCATTAGCTGCGGCGCGCTGGCGTTCCAGCGTGATAATTGCCTCACTCTGCATGGTTTCGGCAATGCTGGCCCAATCGCGGTTTTGCAGCCCGGTTTCCAGGGCACCTAACCGTATCTCGCTTTGTGCAGATTGCGCCAATGCCGACGAATAAGCCGCCTTGAGAGCGGCGAACTCCACGCGCCCGCTTCCGGTTTCAAACAGCGCAATATTTTCGGCTATAAATTCATCAAAAGCAGTTTCATCGCGCTCCAAAGCCATGCGGGCTTCAGCCAAACGCACCCGCAAAATCGAGGCGACCGTTTCGATACTGTCAACTTTGGTGGTGATCTGGTTTAAAATATAGGCATCCGCCAAAATATTGGCCAGCTCTGCAGCGCGCATCGGGTTTTCCGAGGTCACGCTGGCAGAAATCAGATAGGTATTCCCTTTGCGCGTAATGCGAATGGCGCGTTGAATATTTTGAATAACCGTTTTGAGCAAGATTGACGGATTTTGGTCGAGATCTTCAACCAAAACACCCAGCCCAAATTCAGGATCCGCCATCAGGTTGGCCATCTGCACCACCCGCACAGCCACGGCATCCGATCTTAAAATCTCGATCTCACCATCAACTCGAACATCGTTTAAATTGGAATTCTGGCTCCCTTGATCGGCTGCCAAGATGTTTTTTCCAGCCGGATCAACCTGTATCAAGGTCGAAGCCGTATACAACGGGGTTTGCACGTAAACATATAGAAACGCTGCCATTAAAACAAAAATAACCGTAGCGAAAATAAACTTTATCTGCCGGCGCAGCACCCCAAGGAAGCCCCGAATGTCGATCTTGTCATCATCCATATTGCTTACCTTGCCCTAGCTCATACCTGAAAATAATATTACAGAAGCTTTACCGTTTATTCTCAAAGCGATAAAGGATTAAAAATATTCAACCACAGAATTTGCTATTCGGCGCCAGATTCTGGCTCCGAATAGGATATGAATTCCACAGTTTGGCCCGGCCCAAGTTTTACGGCCGTAAGCACTCCGGTTTTATATGCGCCCGTATCAATTGCGATTTTTTCAGCCGCATATCGCGGCGCATCCACAAAATAATGGCCGCAAACAATCGGCTTATCACCCCGCACAGTTGCCTCTAAAAAGGTGTGCGCGCCCCACAAAAGATCTTGCACAGATTGCCGCCCAAAAGGCCGCGCGGGGTTGCCTCCGGCATGCGCTATTACAAAGTCTTTCAACTGAATGCCATGAGGCAACGCACGCAAAAACGCGCTGTGTTTTCGCGGAATGACCCTATCCAGCAATAGTTTCATCTTACGTGCGTTCCCTTGCGCCAATTGTATTTCGCGCGCCAGCAAGCCGTAAGAGCACAGCGTTTCATACCCGCCAAAATCCAGCCACACCTGTGCCTTGCCCGGGGATTTCAGAAATTTTAGCATCATCTCTTCGTGGTTGCCCATCAAACATATCCGCTGAAAACCTTCAGGTGGGGGCGCCATCACATGTTCAAGCACAGAAAAACTATCCGGCCCGCGGTCAATCATATCCCCGATGCAAATCAGCAAGCTCTGCTCATTCTGGCCTTTAGCATCGGCCAGTATTTTACGTTCCAAACCCTTCAAAAGGTTCAGAGAACCGTGAATATCTCCGATTACATAAGCAACGCCCTCATGCCGTTCCATATCCACAATCCGGGGCGGTGTTCCCCCAAATATCGACCAATATTTACGCATCATTTGTGGCCCCGGCTTGCGCGTAAGGTATCAGCCAGCGCAATGGCGACAATCGCCAAAAACAAATAGGCGTTTGCCTGAATTTCTAGGCTAAAATCCGCAAGCGAGTGTATTGCGCCCTGCAAAATCACACTTAGGCCCAGCAAGGGCAGCATGTAGCTTTGCTGCTTTTTGAAAACGGCTTTAACAAATATCGCAAACGCTATGGACAGTAAAATGATCGGGATCGAGCCAAATACCAAGCCGGTTTCGGCCCAATTGGTAAGATAACTGTTATGCGCTTTATCCCACACAAGATCAGCGCTTACAGGCAGGCGGTGGACCCTCTGAAAGGCAATTTCAAAGCTGTCTGCACCCGATCCGGCCCATGGTCGCGCCATGATCATCTCCCAAACTTGCTGATAAAGCGCAAACCGCACGTCAACATCCTGTTCGATCGAGCCGAGCCTATCTAGCAAATTGGGACCGTAAGGGTAGACGGCAGCCATCAGTGCAACAACGGCAAGTAAAACGGCCAACGCTCTGAAATGGCTGCGTTTTAGTGCTATAATGAGGAGGAATACGGCCAGCGCAAGCATAACCGCTGCGCCCCCCATGCGGGAATTGGTGGCGAAAAGCGTAACGGATATAACCAAGGTGGCTGCTATATAAAGCATCAGGCCGGGGTCAAAAATGATAAGCGCCGCGCGCTGGAGGCGATATTGAGACCGCATGGACTGAATTTGGCACGCGGCCAAAGCGACCCCCGTTAGCAAGCCAAAGCCCAAAAATGTGGCGTAAGAATTTCGGTTCACGAATGTTGCGGTTGCGTTGAATTGCGAGGGGGACGGCATTAAGATTTCCGGAAATTTAACAACCCCAAATCGGGAAAGAAATCCTATGAACGCATAAAACACAACCACATAAAAAAGCGTTTTCAGCATCCATGATGCCCGCTTCGGCTTGGCGGCCACCTGCAAAACCAAAAAGAAAAACGTGGCGTAGGAAAGTGTGCGGAGCATGGCCAAAATACCGGCATTCGGGGTGGCGGAATACAGGCCGCCAAACACCTGAAAGGCCATAAATACCAGATATGCAATAACCAACAAGCACGGCACCCACAGCCGGTTCATTGCCACAGGCAAAGCGCGATTTTGGCGTGCGACGCTGGCCATAAAAACGCCCGCAGCCATAAAAACAAGCGTAGCTGACATCATCCAAAACATCGGCCGATTACTTGCCAATGGCATAGGCGCAATGGCAACAATCGCCAATAATACCACCGCTATCCCGTCATTTATGCGCCAGCCGTGCCCCATGTTAATGGCCCCTCATTTCTTGCTGTAGCGTAGATAAAAACCGCCGTTGGTCATCACGCGGCAGGCCTTCAACAATATCCGTAATGCGCGCTCTAAAACGCGGGTCGTTTATATAGCGCTGCACAATTGCGCGAATGCCTCTTTGGCTCTGCACAAGCAAGGCCAAATCTTGTTTATGCCCACGCATCGCTGTCTCTGAAAGCTCCGAAAACACATTTTCCGCCAACAAGACCCGCTGTTCAGCAATCCACTGCTCGTTTGGCCCCATTAAATACGAGAGCTCAAGCGCGGCGTTCATCCCCGCCTCATGCCCCAGTATTTTCGAAAAATACGCCTGCACAAACCACGCATATGCATTTTGCGGAGACGCCCCAAGGATATCCGCCATCATCCCGAGGCATGCTCGCGCGAGGCTTTCCCTCTCTATACTGGGCGAAAGCAGGCTTTCAGGCGCCATAGCCACCCGCAGGCAAGCATCGATTGCCGCATAATCTGCCTGCGTGGAAAATGTGGAAAGCATCCCCTCATTCTGATTTATAAGCGCCTGAGCTGTCCATGAAGGGGCCCGCATTGCTATCAGCACTTCTTTCTGAGAAATAAGTGCAGTTGCAACTGCCAGGATAAAGTAAGCCATCGCCAATGACAAAATCATCCCGCTGCGAATATTCACTTTAAACTCACTCTCGAAGCCATATTAACCTTATATATCTAGGGTATCCTTGAAAAATTCGGCGTACAATATTGGCAGTAAGCGAGTTTTTCATTGCGCCTTGCTCTCGATTATCACTATATTGTGGCATATGGGTGCGCAACACCTAGTTGCTCTAGCCTCGTTTCTTGACAATAAGGTCTTGCATGAAAAACTTGCCAAAACTGCCATTCGCCCTTGTGGCTTTACTATGGGGCGCCCTGCCCTCGGCCAGCTTTGCGCAGCAATCTCAGTTTAATACCAAATTTGCCGCCACATCAGAAATATGCACCGAGGAAAACGCTGGGCAGGGAAACCGGACGGCCTGTTTCCAAAACCTGCTTCCTTTGCTTTCAGAGGTCAGGCAGGCAAGCAGCGGGCCGCAATATGACACGGAAATTGGCGCGATAGCCCTTGCGATCGTAAATGCATATACAAACGTTAACGCGCCGGCGGTTCCGGTTTGCGGCGTTATTGCGGATGCGCTGGATCAAGTTGCGCAATCGGCTGCCGATACCGGCCAAGCCGGGCAGATTTCAGCCATTGCAACCCGCGTTCGCGCTTGTAGTGGCCTGGATTCAGGCATTGAGCGTTTGCTCGCAAGCCCAAATTAACGCCTTTATGGATGGTAGCGAATGAGGGTCGGCAACGCACTGGCTCTGTTGGCATTGCGATAGCCTTCCAATTCTTCGACGTTTCGAAAGGCCAGCATTGTGTTTTCGTTGGTCCAGCGATTTATATCGCGTGTGAGCTCAAAACCATATCCCATTTCATGGCGATAAATCGCCGTGGCCGTGCCGCCCGTTAGCCCAAATCTAAAGGCTTGCCGCTTTGAGCGCGCGCCCTCTACGCGCGGCACATGAAACGCTAAAACACCGATAATTTGTTTACGAGTGCCACCTAAAAAAGCCTCGGCGCACGCCGAATAGCACACAGCACCTTGCGGTATTACTACCCTCAAATTTCGGCTTCGAATAATACGACCAATCGCAAGACCTTCAGAAAGATATCCGCCGCTCACATCCAGCAAAACGGTGTCAATGTCGCGGGTCAGGGCTTGCTGAAATGCCTCTGCCGTTCCGGGGGTAAAATTTCCGGATAAATTAATGGATTGAGCGCCCGCTTTAGCGCCCCCAAAACAGCCAACCAGAACCGCCACGAGCAGGTATTTAGCGCCCGATAACCCGCGCAGGCGAGAGGGGCGCTTGGCTGATGCGCACAGAATTTTGTTAAGCAAAACTTACCCTCCTATATGGTTTGGCCTGTATGATTGGTGAGGGCAAATATATGCGGAACAGGTGAAGAATATGTTTCCGCATCGTCCGCTGGGTTTGGCTGAATAGGGAAGGGCCACGCTAGCCCCGTCCCCAGAATGGCGCTTTAGAGTATGGGTTTCCAACATATCCACAAAGGAGCGGCTATTTGCATTTCAATGGCCCTGAACATCCGAAATAACAAACCGGCCATTTCTAGCGTTGATTGTATTTCCCCAGAAAATAACGTCTTTAGCAACAGTTCATACGCCCCAACATGTCGCTAACAGACCATCATTTGACGATTTCAGGTTCCCACGCCCGCCCTAGGCTGCTAGGGTTTGGCTATGAACTGGCAAAAAGCCACATATCACCCTTACCGGACCCAAAGATCCGGAATAGCTGGACCCCGTCTTCAGGCCCTCAAAATGCGCCTTCGATCACGCAGCTTTTAACTATTAGAACCCAACGGAGAGATAATATGAAGAAATTACTTGCCTCAGCGGCAATCGCAACCCTCGGCATGAGCGGCGCAGCAATGGCGCAGGAATGTGGCGAAATCACTATGGCCGAGTTTAACTGGGCCTCGGGCGAGCTGCTCGCCAATGTGGACAAATTCATCCTCGAAGAGGGCTATGGCTGTGACGTGGAGCTGATCGTTGGCGGCACATCAGCCATTTTTGCTTCAATGGACGGTAAGGGTACACCGATGATTGCGGGTGAGCAGTGGGTAAATGGTGTGCGCGAACTGGTAGACGCGGCCATGGATGCCGGCCGTTTGCATGCGGTTAACCGCGGGCCAATCACCGGCCTTGGCGAAGGTTGGTGGATTCCGGCTTACACCCACGAAGCCCACCCTGAGCTTAAAACCGTGCTCGACATTATTGAGCACCCTGAGCTGTTCCCATCGGCTGAAGACGAATCCAAAGGCGCCTTTGTGGGCTGTCCGGCGGGCTGGGGCTGCCAGCAAATCAATATCAACTTGTTTGAAGCTTTCGACATGGAAGCCAAAGGCTGGGTATTGGTTGATCCGGGCTCGGCTGCTGGCCTTGACGGTGCGATTGCCAAAGCCAATGAGCGTGGGGAAAACTGGCTCGGTTATTACTGGTCGCCAACGTCGATCATCGGCAAATACAACATGCACCCTTTGCCATTTGGTGTTGAGTACGCTGGTGATGACAACTGGAATAACTGCATGTCCAAGCCAGATTGCACCGAAATCCAGCAAACCGCGTGGACCACATCCGAGGTGTTTACCTTGGTCACCGACGAGTTCATGCAAAACGGTGGCGAGATCAATGATTTCCTCGCGGCCCGCGTTTACCCCGGCCCTGTGATGAACGAGATGCTGGTTTATATGTCTGACGAGCAAGCCAGTGGCGAAGATGCTGCCATTGAGTTTCTTTTGACCCGTGAGGACATTTGGACACAGTGGGTTTCCGAGGAAGTGGCTGCCAAGGTTAAGGCCGCCCTCTAAGCCAAATACTTAAAAATCGAAGCCCGCCAACACTTTGGCGGGCTTTTTTAACATGTAACAAGGGGATGGGGCATGAGCTTATTTACTGAATTTCCAGAAATGACCCGCACAGAGCTGCGGGATTTCAAAAAGGGCATAGATGGGTCTTTCAAAGATTTCATCCATGCTTACGGCGAAAGCATTGAGAATTTTTTCAAACCACTTTTGCACTTTCTAAAATGGTTTGAAGACCTTCTCGTCGCCACACCTTGGCCTGTTATGCTCGCCATTATCGCCCTTTTGGTTTGGGCCGGCTCCCGCAGCATAGGCCTCGTGATCGGCACAATTATTTCCATGTTATTGATCGGCTATCTGGGCATGTGGGAAGACGCTATGTTTACGCTCGCGCTCACCACGGTTGCGACGCTGATCTGTATCGTCATCGGCATTCCAATCGGGATATTGATGTCAAAATCCGACCGTGTTCAGGCCGTCGTCACCCCCATCCTTGATGTTATGCAAACCATTCCCGCCTTTGTTTACCTCATCCCGATTGTGATGATCCTCGGCATTGGCCTCGTCCCCGGCCTGATCGCCGTTATCATCTATGCGGTTCCGCCCGTTGTGCGACTTACCAATCTTGGCATTCGCTTGGTGGATACCGACATTCTCGAAGCCGCCGATGCCTTTGGGGCCTCGCCAACGCAAAAACTCTGGACGGTGCAAATGCCACTGGCGCTGCCAAATATCTTTGCGGGCGTAAACCAAACCATCATGATGGCCCTTGCCATGGTTGTGGTGGCATCTCTGCTCGGCGTACACGGCCTAGGCCTAGAAGTGCTTAAAGCGGTAAACAGCCAATACATTACTCTTGGCTTTATGAACGGCCTCGCCATTGTCGCCATCGCCATCGTGTTTGACCGCACATCCCAGAAATTCGGTAAACGCCTGCAACGGCATTCGGAGGTAATCCATGGCTAGTCACGGCATTGAAATTAAAGACCTATACAAGATATTCGGCCCGCGCGGCGAAAAGTATATCGAAGCTGTGCAGAACGGGATGTCAAAGACCGAACTGAACGAAGAGCATGGGCATGTGTTGGGGTTGAAAGACATCAACATCTCCATGCCTGCCGGTAAAATTCAGGTGGTTATGGGGCTGTCTGGCTCCGGAAAATCCACCCTCATCAGGCACATAAACCGGTTGATAGACCCAACGGCAGGCAGCGTGCACTATGAGGGTGTGGATGTTTGCCAGATGTCCAAAAAAGATTTGCAGGAGTTTCGGCGGCACAAAACCGCTATGGTCTTCCAAAAATTCGCCCTGCTCCCGCACAAAACTGTGGTCGAAAACACCGTTTACGGGTTGCAGATTCAAGGGGTAGATAAGGGCGAGGCCAAAAAACGAGCGCTCAAATGGATTGATCGCGTTGGCCTTTCGGGCTTTGAAGACCACTTCCCAAACCAGCTTTCGGGCGGCATGCAGCAGCGCGTAGGGCTTGCCAGAGCGCTCACGAATGACGCCGATATTTTGCTTATGGACGAAGCGTTTTCCGCGCTAGACCCGCTGATCCGCACCGATATGCAATCCGTGTTGCTTGATATACAGGAAGAACTCCGCAAAACAATTGTGTTTATTACGCACGATCTTGACGAAGCCTTAAGACTAGGTGATCGAATCGCTATTTTACGTGACGGCGAGGTGATCCAGCAAGGGAGCGGGCAAGAGATTGTTTTAAACCCGGCTGACGCTTATATTGCTGATTTCATTAAAGAAGTTAACCGTGGGCGGGTGATCTCTGTGGAGACCATAATGAACAAAACGCCGATCGAAGGTACGGTGAAAATTGTACTTAATGCGAGCGATATGCTGGAAACAGCCGCGCAGGCGATGGCACAAGGGCAAGAAACCGTAGCAAACGTGTGTGATGACAGTCAGAATTTGATTGGATCTATCAATTTGAAAGAAACAATTAACGCTATGGTTACCGCGGCAAAACACTAGAATTGTCTTTAAATGCAGGGGAATTGCGGCAATCTATGCGTTTTTTCATACTATCGAAACGCGATACCCCATAAAACAATGTCAACCCTCTGGTGGAATGCCTGATATTCTGCTATGTGTGTCTGGTTAATTAAAATAGTTCATTTAGAATATGCTTTATGTTTTTCGGTATTTTTTTACGAGATTGAAGCACACCCATTAAGTTTCGCCTGAGGATATGACCATGAATTTGAACCTGATAAAAGATTTTCGGAGTGACGAAAAAGGCGGGATTCTCGCGTTTTACCTCATCATGTTTATTACCTTGATGATCGGCGGCGGCATGGCTGTTGATTTCATGAATAGCGAGTATCAGCGTGAAAAAGTTCAAGATGCCTTGGATAGAGGCGTTTTGGCGGCAGCGGCCATTGGTAAAGCTGCGCGCGCCATCACACCCACTCAAATCGCTGCGGCTGAAGCTAACTCTATTTTGATTGTTAAGTCATATCTGCAAGGCGCAGGCTATGACCCTGAAGCGCCGGGCGTTTCGATCGTACCTGATTTCACGTTGAACTCTCAAGGCATCGTAGCGTCTGCAAACTATGAAGTAGACACGTTCTTCTTACGTTTGACCGGCATTGATACTCTTGGTGGAAGCGCTGGTGCGGGTGCACTCGTAACCCAAAATGACATCGAAATTTCACTTGTGCTTGACGTATCAGGCTCGATGGCTGGGACAAAAATAGCAAAACTACGGACGGCAGGCTCTAATTTTGTTGGAAACATGCTGGCTGGCGAAAGAAGCGACTATACTTTCATCTCGGTCATCCCCTTTAATCATAGCGTGAATATCGGGGCTGGTATAATGGGCAGGTTCTCCAACCAGCAGTGGCATACTTACAGCGGGTGCGCTACTTTCACGAACACCGCAATGGCATCTGTGGCAATGTCCCCAACGTCTGGGATGACCCAAACCGGGCATATCAACAACAACTACCTTTGCGACGCTGGCCAATCTATCGTGTATTCTAACAATATTGGTGATTTGCAGGCCCTTATTACCGGCTTAACCGCTGGCGGAGCAACTGCTGGATATACGGGTATGAAATGGGCAATGGCATTGCTTGACCCGAGCGCCGATACGATCGTTACATCACTTATTGCAGATGGATTGGTCTCAGTGTCATTGGCAGGAAAACCAGCCGCGTATAGTGATGAAGAAACCTTAAAATTCATTATTTTCATGTCCGATGGATCAATGAATAGCGCATACCGATTCAAACCTAACGATTATGCAGTAGCAACAGATATAGGCGGCAACCTCCTTCCGGCGAACTCTGTAGAAAACGCCAATTATTATGCGGCGAACCCCGCTCTGTCTGTTAATAATCGATCAACAGGCCCCAGTGGGTCTTCGCCGCTCTTAGCTGCGTGCGATGCTGCAGATACCGCAGGTATTGTTGTGTTTTCCATTGCTTACGGCCTGACACCCGGATCATCGGCAGACACGGTTTTGGCAAATTGCGCGTCTTCTCTTGGCTTTTATTACAACGTGGCTACCGATGATTTGGATGCGGCGTTTGCAAGCATTGAAGCTTCAATCCAAGCATTGAAACTAACAAATTAATACTCTGGAGAACCACATAATGAAGGCTCTTTTAGTATCCTTTAAGGAAGATGAAACAGCGACTGCGACGGTCGAATTCGTCATGGTGTTTCCCATCATTTTATGGTTGGTTTTTTCTACGCTCGAAGCTGGCTGGCTAATGACCCAGCAAACAATGCTGGGGCGTGGCCTGAACATTGCCGTGCGAGAAGTGCGCATTGGTGCTGGCGGCACGCCAACATATAACACTATCAAGGCCAGCATTTGCGCAAATGCGATGATATTGCGGGATTGCACAACCGCTTTGCACCTTGAAATGGTGGAGCTAGCAAACCCCATTTCATCTGCTGGCGCAGTATGTATCAATAGAGCTCCCGGCGCACTTGCTCCCGTAATAAGCTGGATTTCCGGTTCAAGATTGACACCCGAGATCATGGTCTTAAGGGCTTGTTTTGTCGTCGATCCGCTTATCCCCGGAGCTGGCTTAGGCGCCGCACTTCCGAAAGACGCCACAGGTGGTTATCATATGGTTCAGTATTCTGCTTTTGCAAATGAGCCAGCAGGAATATAATCAGGATATTCGATATGAACTCTTTCAAAACCCTTTTCTCTCAATTTATAAAAGATGAAGACGCGTCAATAACAATGGAATTTGTTATTGTAACGCCTGTAATGGTGCTTTGGTGGATTGGCAGCATGGTATTCTTTGATGCCTTTGAAGCCCGCTCTGGCGCCGCCCGTTCTGCATATACAATCGCAGACGTGATTTCCAGGCAAACAGATACAACCAACGCCTATATTGACTCCCTACTCGTGCTTCAAAACCGGATGCGCCCGAGAGAGCCCGTCGGTACAGTCCGAGTTACCGAATTGTATAGAGATGCAGCCGGTACTCTTTCCGTGGTCTGGTCTTACGCAACCAGCGGCCCCGGTGACGCCTTGTTGCTTGCAGATGTGCCTATCGCAACAATGCCTCTGGTGGCCAATGCTTCTTACGTAATGCTTGTTGACACCACCATACCCTATATCCCCTTGTCCGATATTGTTGGTATTCCAGCCCAAACATGGATCAATCGGATATATATCAATCCGCGCTTCACGGATCAAATCCCAAACCCTGACGCTTAAAAAGTCTTTTTTTGCTTGTGATTGGAATAGCTAATTTAGCCGGCCCGTAGAGATGACGAGACATCCTTTACTTGTTGCTGTCCCACTAAATAAATTGCGCCACACACGCTCCAGACCATCGGTCTAAAGCCCCGCATGTTTCAGGTGATCTCTACAATCAGCTCCCAAGCGAAATGTAGAGAGCTCGAACCTGTTCACTCACTCCATTTCCCCTCAATTTTATGGTTCCTTTTTGCCTGCCCCAAGGGCGAAAAATGGACACGATTGGGACACAAAGGGTTGAATCCCCTTACATTCTCCCACTCTAGCTGTGTGGCAATCCCATTCATGCAGATGCGCCTATCCTGCGTTGCAGTATGCCATGGCAGACGCGCAGGAACATTACCCTGCCCCTGAGGCACAGCTGTTTTCACCTAATGAGTTTCAGCAAAACTGCCTTACAAAAATTACGGTGGCGAAGCTGCCCTAACACATCAGGCTATGAGTTCTTCATGAGCGACAACTGATCGGCGCCTGCTTTCTGCCAAAGTACAGAATCTTGCAAAATGGATAATACGACTTCTTTTGACCTGTTTATTCTAGTGCTCGCTCTGGCTGAAAACACGTTTTCCTCCAAAAATTTAACAAATTTGCACCAACGCCAGCTGACCCCGCCAAACACACTTTTGTGCGTAAACTTTAGTTTAAATGCCTAATTTAACCTTAAGACCAATTCTCCCCAGCAGAATTATGGGTATTGCTGAAACGTGATGATCCAAAACTCCGGTTTAGTCATTTCAGCACGTAAAGCTTGGAAAGATTGGCGCAATTCGGGTTTTGGGAACACTTAGCCGACGGCCACTAAACCAGCGACGGCCATCGGAACGCCAGCAATTACCGAGCCGCTGGCCCCAAAATTACAAAAGGAATTAATTATGGCGTTTATTTACGAGTTGAAAATTGATAGCGACGGAAGCGATGCGGGCTCCTACTCAGATTGGCATGAGGATTACAACGGTGGTAATTCCGGTGCCGATCCGGGAGCGTTCCCGAACTCGGTCTGGAACATCGACCTCGCTAACCCGGCAACCAACGCGGGCGCTAACGGCTCTGATGGTGGCGGAATTGTAATCGGTTCCATTGTTCAGACATCGGATGATGGTGGCACCTCTTCCGACCCCAGTGATGTAGGGGATGGAAACTTGGATGCTGGCGAGACATTCACCATTCAAATCGACGACGGCAATGGCGGTTTTGATACCCTTTCAGCAACGGTTGATTATTACTTCACGCCCAATGCACACGCCGATACCTCGGTAATGGTTTTTCTTGTCGATAATGGTGATGGGAGCTTCTCAAAATATGCCTATAATTTGGGCAACGGCGACCCTTCAGAAACAGACCCACAGAAAATTGAGGGTGGCCGAGTTACTGAGGGGATGACAAATAGCGGGCATACCTTCTCTTCATATGAAGACCGAGTAATTACATGCTTTGCACGTGGCACGAAGCTGGAAACGCCAACAGGCGAAGTGCTAATAGAAGACATTATGATCGGTGACTACGTTTTGACCGTCGATAACGGCGCGCAGACTGTGCGGTGGATAGGCAGCAGAAAGCTAAAATCTACCCGCACCACCACACCCATTCGGATAAAATCAGGTGCTCTTGGGGAACAGATGCCCAACTTCGATTTGCTTGTTTCTCCGGCGCACCGCGTGCTGATTTCTGGCTGGCGAGCCCAAGCCTTATTTGGCGAACCTGAATATCTGGTCGCGGCGAAAGACCTCGTAAATGACCACACAATCGTCGTTGCCTACGACATGGTGGAGGTGGAATATTTCCACCTATTGTTTGATAAGCATGAGATTGTCACGTCAAACGGCACGCCGAGTGAAAGCTTCCACCCGAATGTTGATGCGCTAAGTGCGCTTACTCATGACGCGCGCACCGAACTCTACGCCCTTTTTCCTGAGCTAACCGCAAAGGAAAACGGCGGGTATTCGGAGGTTTCACGACCATTGTTGAGCTGTGCGGAAGCCAAGTTACTGTCCTGATCAGCATAGGTCTATGGGCATATAAAGTCACACTGAAATGAACCGTCTATTTCGGTGTGGCTGAATGCACATATTTGGATAGGTCCAACCACACGTAGCAAGAACAATTATCCGAAATTAGGTTTTATTTTTATTGGTATGTCAGTTTCAAAAACCAAGATTGGAAAACAATATGCTAAGTAAACTATTAACAACAACGGCCGCTGCCGCTATCGCTATCTCAGCTGTATCCTTCGCCACCGTCGCAACCTTGACCGTTTCTACTGAAATGGCTGTCGCGGGTAATGGTAATGGTAATGGTAATAACGGCAACAATGGTAATAATGGCAACAGCGGTAATACTGGTAATAACAACGCTGGGAATGGCAATGGTCAAACGGCCTCGACCCTCGGCGCTTTAAACGCGGCTCATGCCAACCAAAACGCATTGAACAACGCGGCCCCAAACTCCCGAGTCGGCAAAATTGCTATCTATCAGCGTGAAGCCATTCTCACCAACACCCTAACCGCTGCCGCTGATGCCGCACTGGATGCCCTCGCGGCGCTCACACAGCCAATCCGCACAAGCGCAGACATTCAAGCAGCGATTGATCTCGCCGCTTTGGCAGGCCAAGACACAACAGCACTGGAGGCTGAGCTAGCTGCCGCCTTGGTATATGAAACTGCGGCTACAACCGCGATCACGGCCGCAGCGGCTGCGGCCGAACAAAGGGCTATTGAAACCGGCGCGCTTGAAGCTGCCACCAACAAAGACGTGCCAACAGGTGAAGCACTTAATGCCCTGCGTGTGATGCTAGGGCTCACCTAAAAGCTTTCGGCCCGGAACCTTGTGGGCGGGCACGATGGGTCCGCCCACAATTATCGCGAAGCGCTTGCGTCGGGGCCCGCCATGCGGATGCCGCACACTTGCCACTCTTTGGCGGTTAATGGTACGTATTGGCCATATTTTGGCTTGGAGTTGGCAGGAATAGACTTTGGCGGTATCATTACATTATGCAATATCTGCTTAATCTGTTTCTGACGAAAACAATGGAGACTGAAATGCGTATAGGAAAACAGCGTGTGGCAATAACTGTAGCGGCCATGTTCATTGGGGGGATGGCATTTGCACAATCCGCAGATACATCCGTAATTGAAGTGAACGGCGCCATGATCGTTTTCGAAGCCCCCAACCTGACGACTCGGCAAACCGTGCTAGATTTGGCCACCGAACTGGCCGCCGCTGGTTTCACCTATATTGAAATTCATCGCACATTCCTTGGCCGCGCGCGTTTTGTTGCATATTCGGTAACAGAGATACGTGAGGTCGTAATCAACCCGACATCTGGAGAAATCCTACGGGATTTGGTGAAAGCAAACACCGGAAACTTGTCTGAACAGGCCAGCGCTCACGTGCACGTGCACGTGGCTGGCAATAATGGTAACGGCAACAGCGGCGGTGGTAATAACGGCAATGGCAACAACGGTAATAACGGTAATAACGGTAATAACGGTAACGGTAATAACGGCAACGGAAATGGCAACAGCGGTAACTAAGCTGGCGGTGGCCGATCGCCCAGCTCAAACACAAAAAACAATGGGAGGGGCGGTTATTGTTCAAAGTTTCGCGGATGCGTATTAGCACCCTTCTTCTTGCCGCAATCGTTTTGCTGCAAGTAACATTTTCCGTTTTTTATATTGTAGATATGGCAATGGAACTTTTTGGAATCCGCAAAGTGGCGGTGAGCTGGGAATATCGCGAAACCGTGCAAATTGTAACGATATTTGGCATGCTACTGGGCGCTTTTCTTGGAATTGTAGTGTTAAAAGGCATTGGTAAAAGCTTACGCGAGGTGGATGATCGAATGTTGGCGGCATCCGGCCAATTTCACAAACTTATGACCCGCCGCTTTGAGGATTGGGGGCTATCGCCATCTGAAAAGGACGTCGCAGTCTTCGCGCTCAAAGGCCTTTCGAATTCCCAAATCGCGGAGGCCCGCGGTAAAAGTGTGGGCACCATCAAAGCCCAATGCAACGCGATTTATCAAAAAGCAGGCGTAAGTAGCCGCACGCAGCTTCTCAGCAATTTTATCGAGGAATTGTTCTAGGAGGCCTAGCAATCAACGCTAAACATGATGAATAGCCGGAAGCTGGTTTCTTTTCTTTTTGCAATTCAATTGCCGCTGTACGCTCGGGGCCGAACTTATTTCAAATTATTTTTTATCGTCGGGGAAACGAAAGCCGCTTCGTCAACTGAACACGATTATTGGCTGTATTCACCACGAAAAGCCGCTTTCCATCGCAAGCTTTGTTACTCTCTTCAAAAATGGGGGGTGCAAGCGGGCCATGAGAATCGCTGTGCAAACGGAATCAGATAAACAGCTTATGCATTGCTGGCGAACGCAGGTTGCTGACAACACGCCATCATGGCGATCCATGGCCACGTCGCTGCCCGCACAGCAGACCGCCTAACCCTCGCAAAATCAGCAATGGATAAGTTTGCAAAGATCGAATGGGGAACATAAAGTGGCCCACAGATAAGAGGCTTGTGGGCCACTTACCTAATTTTACCAATGTTTTCAATGTGTTATTTTGCTACTGGTAGGCCCGGTAGGAAATCAAGGCCATTGTTTTTATTGAATTTTGACTGTCCCACCATGCATTTTAGG
Source organism: Paracoccaceae bacterium (assembly GCA_002402045.2). Classification (GTDB taxonomy): domain Bacteria; phylum Pseudomonadota; class Alphaproteobacteria; order Rhodobacterales; family Rhodobacteraceae; genus UBA3077. Next base: position 33,625 of record NVUX02000062.1, read on the forward strand.
CCGTGAACAATCATGGAACATCGGCCTGAAGTGTCCCACTTTATTTGGCTCGCGACATTCAGCTTTGGAAACTCATTACAGCGTTTCCACGCTGCACTTGCCCAACTCATCGCCCCGCCCATCCCACTGCCACACATACGCGAACGGCCCTTAGCCGACCTTAGACGTGGAGCACGAATGCGGCGGTGCAGCCCACAGAAGCGGTCATTGATGCAACGATGAAATCCACTCTTAAGGAAGCGGTTGCATCTCCAAATACTAGTCACGACCATTTTTGATCATGGCAGTTAGTTTGAAAGATGGCTAGACTAGCTCTAGAGGGTTACACGGCAGGGGAGCAGCAGTGAATACTGTAGAAAAAGGTAATAAACTCGAAGATGATTTCTATAACTACCTTCGTGATCAACAGAAACGGGGGCTCTTGGTTTACGGGGTACACTCGCCGAAACTCTGTACGATTCACAAAAAAAAGAAATACTATTGTAGTGAGCGCAAGGCAGACGTTGAATTCGACGTTGTTGTAGAGCTTTTCCGTGAAGGAAGTAGTTTGCCGCATTTGCACGTTGTTTTCGAATGCAAAAATTACAAGAGTTCGGTGCCAGAGCACCGTGTAACAGAATTTTCAGATAAAATTCGTCGCATATTTGGGCATGCGGCCAAGGGGATCATGGTTGTTTCGTCTCGTTTGCAATCCGGTGCTGAAAATATCGCTAATAACAGAGGAATGGGGATCGCAAAATATGACGAACTTGGCCTCGAGGTCATCGCCGAACGGAAAGGCGGGATACGCATAGAAAATCGATATGTAAAATCGCAAATTTTTAGTGATAATGGCGCTGCTAAGTCCCTGAAATTTTCAGCATATCATGATGGACGATATTTCGGCTCTATCGACCAAATGCTGAGGAGCTTCGATTCAAACCTCCCTATTGATAGCAAACAAGCAAATATCAAGGCTAGCGAGACTGTTCAGTATATTTCCGACGAAAAAATTCAAGAATCCGCTCAGAACCTATTAGCGCTAGTTGAATATCACAGTGGCCCAGTCGATCTTACAAATATCTGCTCAGTGCTTTCGCTAGAGTTAACTTTTACCGAGCAGACAGTTCAGGACGCGGATGGCAAACGCATATTGGGGTCGGCAAATTTTGATCGCAAATCAATTCAAGTTAACACCCACGACAGTGAGCTACAGGAAAGATTTACAATTGGTCATGAAATAGGGCATTTTTATTTGTTTCACGATAGGTATCTTCGTTCAGAAATAATCGTTGAACAAGACCTGTTCATGGACAATGAAACAGAGAATGTCTTCAATTATGATCGGTTAGAAATTCAAGCCAACATTTTCGCCTCCGAGTTACTGCTACCTACACAGATTTTTCAAGTAAAAATTGATGAAAGCCGAGAATTCCTAGGCATCAAAGATAGGGGGCATGGGTACATATTTGTTGATAATCAACCTTGTAATTATACACCTTATAATGACTTGCTGATACAATTGTCGTTGTTTTTTAAAGTCTCTAAGCAAGCGATACAGATAAAACTTATGAGGATGAAGTTACTCACAGACAACCGGTGAATGCAGAACGTTTATTCTTGCATCGATGTGGCTCAGGTTTGCTGGAAGCTTATGATATTTCATGCAAACTTCGGGCATGAGAATAGATGCACCTTAAAAGCTGTATATTAGGTAGGAATCTATGCGCGACACAAAAAGTATAAGATGCGATCTATTCGATAAAGTCAGGCGCCCTACGAGGGGAAATCGTCTAACATCACCCTTTAATAAGGGATTTGATGCTAACGAATGGTCTAAGGCTCTAGAGGGCTCGGAGAAGTCTGAAAGAGACATAAACCTGAGCATCGCTGCATTGTTTATTGGCGGGCAATTAGGGTCTCTCAGAAAATCACTGTTTAACGGGCTATTCTCGAAAATAAGCCAGAGATCAGCTATTAGACTCGCTGTTGCTAGCGCGAATTTTGAATTCTTCAGCTTTAGTAAAGCCCACGAGAAGGTAATTCGCCAACTGCTGGACAGAAACGATGGAACGCACATCGATGAATTCAGAAATGTTTCCGTCAACCATATTCAAGACAATGTTTCACCTGATGACTTTGTGACAGCGATCGTTGATGTATTGCCACACTGGTTTTTTGAGGCTCAGAGCTTAGATTCTAACCGCGAACCGCTCAATTTTAATTTTTCAATAGTTCGTCGGAATGTTTCTAGGGTTTTATCGATTGAACATCTCTATAAAAACATATGGGACGAGGCTCTGTGGGAAGGGTGGAAATTCGGAATTCACGGCAATCCCAAAACTTTTGAGCCGCTAAATTTTGACGATAGGGCGTTATGGACTGCGTGGCAATTGAGGGGCGAGTCACTAGTGATAGGAAAGGCATTAACCTTTAAAGCCGAAAGGCGAAGCGATGCCAAACAAGACAAAACTTTGCTCCCGAACTCGATCATTAGTTATAAAACTAAAGGTAACCGAGCCGAATTCGTCTTTGGCCGGCCGAAAATCACTTCGGTCATGGCCCTGCGTCAAAGACTAGAAACGATAGAAGAATCCTATTTGTCTGATATTCTAGACCAACCTGTATCCCTCAAAAACGAAGAAATTACACTTAGGTTAATGTTTAGAGCGCAAGCGGTACTCGCAGATGCCGCAACCGCAATTAATTCATCAAAAAAAATCCGTAAAATTGCCACTTATTCCCATGTCAAAATTATGAGTTTTGGTGTGAAACGAAAGAGCATATGCGCGGCCATTTCGCGGTGTCTATCATTAAGTCCTGAGATTGCAAACGAAGTGGTTAGTAGTCTTACAATTTCACCAGACGATACAGGAAGCCTTTTTCGCGATGGCCTGTGGACATGTCCGCTTGTCAGACTAGACGATGGTGAATTGTTAATCGTCGCAGCTCCTCTATTAGTTGGGTCGCCAATGCTATTTATGGAGAAGTACCTAGCGAAACGCCCCAAGGAGCTTAGCTTAGCCTATAACAAGCTAGGATTTATATTTGAAAAAAAGGTACGCCAAACGACTATTAATTCGCTTAACTCCAATGAATTGATCAACGATTTTATGGTTGTACCTCATGCTCTCAACAAAAAGGATGATGATGGGGAAGAGATAGACATGCTTTTACGAATTGGCAATAAAGTTCTAATTTGCGAAGTAAAATCGTATGTATCACCTCATGAACCGATTGATAGGTTCAATCACATTGAAAAACTCGAAGAAGCAGCATCACAAGCTGTTAGAAAAGCACGCTGGACATCGAAAAACTTTTATAACTTGAAGTCGGCGCTAAATTTTAGTGGCAGCGATACTGACGTTGAGTTCCTTCCTGTTGTAATTATCAACCAAATGCATGGTTCTGGGTTGGAAATAAACGGCTGCTTGATTACGGATTATTCGTTTTGGGAGTTGTACCTAAGCGGCGGCACATACGTTTCCAGCTCAGTTCTGAAAGGGGAAAATCAGGTACTAATCCATTCTGTGCTGTACGCAAACGAAGTAGAAGCAATATCAAAACTGGCTCAGTCTTTGAAAAACCCAGCCCCATTGATCCCATACCTGAAATCAGTATCGTGGGCATATACAGAACTCCCCACTTCGTCGGGAAAAATGTTGCGGATGGCGACTCCAAAAATCGATAGCAAAAACTTGGTTTCACCGAACATGAATGACGCAATAAAGCTACTCGCCTAACAATTTGGCGTATGTCCACGGTAGATGGCCGGTTTAGGGAAGTCTTATGGAGTTTTACATCTGAAGCGAACGTCTCCTTTCCGCCCATATTGACCTTAACAGCTCATTTCAAAAAGGTCTTTGCGCAAGTAATATCCCTTATCTGGCCCATAGGATTCAACGAAGCCTGCGACTACGCCGCAAGGTTCTGTGTAGAGGTTGAAATCTTCGGTATTATCAGCCCCAATACCCTCGGCGATTTCGATCATCTTGCCAGGCGCTACCTTGATGTAATGTTTTGCAAATCTAGCCATGATAATCTCCCTTTTTCTACACCACACATAGCTCTGAGACGCGCACATGGGAACGCCTCAGAGATTGCTCATTTAGTTGGGTTTTTGTCACTTGATTGCTCACGCAAACAGGTCGACGGGCGGGGCGCTATCGGTGATGATCAGCTCGCGCGCATCGGTGGCCGCACCATTCGAAACCGAATATTTGAGGCGCGCTTCATCAAAGTGAAAGCCCGCGAATATCTCGCGAATTTCCGGCACATCGTTAATCGACAGGATAAACCGCCCCTCGATCCCTCGCAGAATATCCGCCATCCGCTGAAAATCGCCGCGCTCAAACATCAGCTTGCCATAATCGTTTTCACCGCCCCAGTAGGGTGGATCTAGGTAGAACAAAGTTTCAGGCGTATCGTAGCGCGGGATCAGCTCGGCCCAGTCCAAACTCTCGAACACAACGCCCTCAAGCCGCTCGTGAGCCGCATCAAGAATTGGCCCCATGCGAGAGAGGCTAAAGCGCGGACCGCTGGTGGGAGCCACGCCAAACACCCCCTTTACCTGCCCGCCAAACGCCAGGCGCTGGAGGTAGAGAAAACGCGCGGCGCGCTCGAGGTCTGTGAGGTGTTCCGGGGGCTGATCACGCAGGCGCTCAAACTCGCGGCGTGATGTGATCTGGAAACGCATGACCTCAATCAGCTGCGGGTAATGCCGCTGCAGGATGCGAAACAGATTGATGATCTCGCCATTGAGATCGTTGGCCACTTCAAGCCGGGGCTGGAAACGGCGGCGTAGAAACACGCCACCCATGCCAACAAACGGCTCGACATAGGTTTTATGGGGGATCGCGTCGATCTTCTCGATGATCTTACGATGCAGTTTTGATTTGCCGCCCAGCCAAGGGGCGACAGGTGCAGCAGCGCGCACTTGTTTCATTTTAAGAATCCGTGTTTAGTCGCACAACCCACGCGTGGGTGC
>NVUX02000063.1 GCA_002402045.2 Paracoccaceae bacterium
GACACACGTGATATTGACGCCAGGTGAAGCTTATGAAAGAAAAACTGAACCAACGAGACTAGCAGCCTGAATGTAACCCTGATCCATCTCAAAATGGCTGCTAACTGGTCGAAATAGTAGAACCACCTCGGTTATTCGCCGATCTGTAATAGCTGTGACATGATAAACGATATAGTCTGGGTGCCAGTTTGGCACAGGGCACAGGCGCAAACGTATTGCGTCTGTTAGCAACACCTCCGGGAGAGACTTAAACATGACAAAACATACAACCGCCGTTCATTTCTGAAAACAGGCGTTGCAGCTGTGGCTGCTCCTGCACTGGTTTGCACAAAAGCTCTGGCGAGCTTGAGTGAAGTGAATGTTCTAATGTGGTCATACTATCTACCTGACGATTACTTGGAAAACTTTACGGCCGAAACCGGCATGAATGCGAACTATCCGGTATTCGCTCCAACAAGGAAATCATCATCAACATTAAAGCCTCCAACGGCTCTGGCGCAGACATCATCTCGCCGACCAACAATCGCTCGCTGCTATGAGGCCCGCTTGGCCGCTTCAGCCATTTGACATGAGCCGCGTGAATATTGAGGCGACAAACCCTGCGATGTCGGCCATTGGGCCAGACGCGTGGAGCTTCAACGGCCAAGGCTCTACATGGAGACTCAGGGCAAGCTGGAAGCTGGCGATGTTTGGGCGGCTTATGGCTCAGAAGCTAAAATGCGCGAAGTTTGGGGCAAAATCACCGATTGGTGTATTGCACGAAAGGGCAAGCTCAAGCTTATTTGGAACGATGCCGACAGCCAAAAGAACGGCTTGCTCAACAACGGTGTTATCGTTGGTCAAACTTGGGACGGCCCCCATTGGCGCTTAAGTCCGCTGGTGATCCGGTTACCTACCAAGCGCCTGCTGAAGGCGCGATGGCTTGGGTTGGCGGCATGTCTATTCCGATCAATGCTGAAAACACAGACGAAATCTATGCCTTCATCGACTTCACTTATAAGGCCGCAAATGTTGGCCCAGCGATTGCCCGGCACGGCTACAATTCGCCGGTACTTGTAGCTGAAGCCAATACTGGCGACAGCTACAAGAAGAACTTTGCAGAAGCCTATCCTGGCCCGGCACTGCGAAATTTGAACCCATGACCTGCTGAAGCGCCTTGGTATGCCGATGTGCGCACCGAGTTTGTGAACCGTTTCCAAAACGCTTAATTCGCACTTTTAAAATTGTTTCCGGCGGGTGTTTCTCGCTGGAAACCCATAAAGGTCAAAAGCCCGCTATAAAATATAATCCACAACGGGGATAATCAAATGAGTTCTGGCGTAGACGTCAATCTGGAGAATATCTGGATCAAGTTTGGTGCCTTTGTTGTCGTTCGTGAAGCCAATGTGAACATAAATGGCGGCGAATTCTTTTCCTTCCTAAGGTCATCGGGCTGCGGAAAAACCACAATATTGCGGGCGGTCTCCGGTTTTTTAACCCGTCTGAGGGCCGTGTGCTTATTGGTGGCAAAGATATGGCGGGCCTTGGGCCTAACAAGCGCCCCACAGCCATTGAGCGCCGCAAGCGTGCCGATGAGCTGCTGGATATGATCGCGCTCACGGGGCCGGGCGATAAGTTCCCCTCCGAGCTTTCCGGCGGCCAAAAGCAGCGCGTGGCGATTGCCCGCGCGCTCTGTGCCGAACCTAATGTGCTGCGGCTGGACGAGCCGCTTTCGACGCTGGACCTAAAGCTGCGCCAACACATGCGCTCGGAGCTGCGGGAAATTCAGAAGCGGGTTGGCATTACCTTTATTTATATCACTCATGACCAAGGCGAAGCCCTGACGATGAGCTATAGTGTGGCGGTGATGCGTAACGGCATTATTGACCAGATCGGCGATGGCCACGCGGTGTATGACCAACCGGCACCCCCTTTTGTGGGTGAAAATAACGTGTTCCGCGGAAAAATCTCGGCGATCAACGGAGACGAAGCTACGATTAGCACGAACCGCTCTGGCGAGTTGCTTTCCAAAATCACCCCTGCTGCGGTGGGCAAGCTGAGCGTCAGCGATGACGCCATGATGTTTGTGCGCCCTGAAATGCTGCAAATGGGTGAAGGCACTGCCAAATTAACCATTTCGGCCAAGGTGCTCAAGGAGGAGTTCGAGGGCAATTCTTATCGTATTTACCTTGAAGGCGAAGGCGGCAAGCAGATCAAGATGGCGACGCCAAATCTTGGGAAAGACCCGCAAAGCCAAGGGTGGCATGGTTTCGTTTAATTATGACGCAAATACCGCCGTGGTAATGCCCGCTGGCAATTTGGCTTCGGAGTAAGCCAATGAAAAACCAATAATATTCTCGGAATTCGTCAAGAATTACGGGGTGGTGATGGGCAGTATCCTGTTCTTTCTCGTGGCGTTCTGGATTATTCGTTGCACCCCAACCCCATCAACCTTGATGCTGGTGAGCGCGCAGATGAATACACTCTGGAAAACTATAAATACCTGATATTTGGCCCCGAGGGTGCGTCTGACGCGTTTAACAAGGTTGACCTGATGATGTTTGTGCTCACGGTTATCGCAGCCATTGCGGTGACGATCATGAACCTGATCCTGTGCTACCCGCTGGCCTATTTCCTTGCGTATATTTTGTTTATGCTTTTCCCGATGTATAACGTGATCGAAAGCTTGGATCGAAACCAGACCGAAGCTGTGCGGGATATGGGCGCAAGCTGGCCTCGCATTCACCGGCGTGTGGTTATCCACATGCCAAGCCCGGCATTGCTTCGGGTATGACCATGGTATTTATGCTTTCGGCAGGTGCTTTGGCTGCGCACAAGTGCTCGGGGGCACCTCGTCCCTCTGGTTCACGCAGTGGTTTATAATGGTTTAATGATACGCTTAATTGGCAGCAAGGCGCGGCTTCTGCGATTGTGCTGACCTTCATGAAGATTTTCAAAGTTAACATGGGGGGTATTGGCAAATGAAATCGAATATTCTCTTTGGCATCAAAAATCTTCATGCCCCCCTCGCTGCGAAAGCCGCTTGGGGGGCACGTATTTACCCCCTCAAACCCAAGCAGCTGTCCTCCATAACACCCCGCGTGTTGACTCCACCCTGCCTTTACGGCAAGAGGGTTATGCGCTCGGTTTCGGGCGCTTTATGCTTTAAATAAGGAGTAACGGACGTGATAAGCCCCGTATTGCCAACCTATGCGCGGGCACCGCTTTCTTTCAAGAAAGGTCAGGGCCCTTGGCTAGAAACCGACGCTGGAGAAATGTACTTGGATATGGGGGCCGGTATCGGCGTTTGTAGCCTTGGCCATGCCCACCCCAAGCTGGTGGCCGTATTGGAAGAGCAAGCCCGACGACTATGGCACACGTCCAACCTTTACGAGATTCCCAACCAGCAGGCGCTGGCGGAAAAGCTGGTGGAGCATACCTTTGCTGACACGGTGTTTTTCACCAACTCCGGCACCGAAGCCATGGAGCTGGCCGTGAAAATGGCGCGGAAATATTTTCATAGCAAAGGCCAGCCCGATAAGGTTGAGATCATCAGCTTTGAGGGTGCGTTTCATGGGCGCTCGGCGGCGGGCATTGCGGCCTCTAAGGGCGCCAAAATGATAGACGGCTTTGGGCCACTTTTGCCCGGCTTTGTGCAGGTACCATTTGAGGATTTGGATGCGGTGAAAGCTGCGATCAATGAAAACACCGCTGCGATATTGCTGGAGCCCATTCAGGGCGAAGGCGGCATTCGGGCGTTTGGTGCAGGCTTTTTGAAAGACCTGAAGGCGCTGGCGAACGAGCATAACCTGCTGCTGATTTTTGACGAAATCCAATGTGGCATGGGCCGGACAGGCAAGCTGTTTGCGCATGAGTGGTCTCACGTTACGCCCGATATCATGTTGATCGCCAAAGGCATCGGCGGGGGCTTTCCGCTGGGGGCTTGTGTGGCGACTGAAGAGGCTGCAAGCGGCATGGTTGCGGGCAGCCACGGCTCCACCTATGGCGGTAATCCACTGGCCTGTGCGGTGGGCTGCGCGGTGATGAACGAAATCCTGTCTGATGGTTTCCTGATAGACGTGTCCCGCCTCGCGGGGCACCTTCGCCAAGGGCTTGAAGGGCTGGTTGCCGAGCATCCAGACATTTTCACCTTTGTGCGCGGCGAGGGCCTCATGCTGGCGCTGGGCTGCAAGGTTCCGGTGCCTGATGTGGTAAATGCAGGGTACGACGAGCAAATTATCGTTGTGCCAGCGTCAGACAATGTCGTCCGCCTGTTGCCGCCGCTGAATATGTCCACCGGCGATCTAGACGAGGCCGTTTGGCGGCTAGATCGTGTCGCGGCCGCGCTGGAGCGACGCTTGGATATTTCCGCATAGGCATTGATCGTTGGCGGCCTAAGGGGCCGCCACCCTACCATAATTCCGAAAGGCGAAAGCCCATGAACCACTTTCTTGATATCCACAAAACCGACGCGTCCGACCTGCGGCAAATGATCAACGAGGCCAAGCGCATTAAAACCGCCCGCAAAGGCCAGCCCAAAGGCACGCCGGACGCGGAGCAGCCGCTGGCCAACCACATGGTGGCGTTGATTTTCGAAAAACCCTCAACGCGCACCCGTGTGAGCTTTGACGTGGGCGTGCGCCAGATGGGCGGGCAGACCATGGTGCTTTCTGGCTCTGATATGCAGCTTGGCCACGGCGAAACGATTGCTGATACTGCCCGCGTGCTGAGCCGTTATGTCGACATGATTATGATCCGCACCTTTGAGGAAAGTACGCTGTTGGAGATGGCCGAGCACGCTTCCGTGCCGGTTATTAACGGCCTGACCAACCGCACGCATCCGTGCCAGATAATGGCCGATATATTGACCTATGAAGAGCACCACGGCTCGATAAAAGGCAAAAAAGTGGTGTGGCTTGGAGATGGCAATAACGTGGTTGCCAGCCTCATTCATGCCGCCGGGCAGTTTGGCTTTGATATCACAATTTCCGCCCCCGAAACCCTGCAGCCCGAAGCCGGATTTGTAGCGTGGGCGCGGGAAAAAGGCGTGCGGGTAAACCTTGAGACCAACCCGCAAAAGGCGGTTGAGGGGGCTGATTTGGTTGTTACCGATACGTGGGTTTCGATGCATGACAGCCAAACCACCAAAGAGCGTCGCCATAACCAGTTGCGCGCTTACCAAGTGGATGACGCCTTGATGGCCCACGCCAAAAGTGATGCGCTCTTCATGCATTGCTTGCCCGCGCATCGCGGTGAGGAAGTGACCAGCAGCGTTATGGACGGCCCGCAATCGGTGATCTGGGACGAGGCCGAAAACCGGCTCCACGCCCAAAAAGCCGTAATGCGCTGGTGCTTGGGGAAGTGATTTAGTGAAACTGCTTATAATCAAGCAAGGATCGCAGCCACCACTCTATTACTATTTGCCCGCAGTCCTGTTTCTCGTTGTTTCACTTTATCCATTGCTGATGTTTGGTACAAGCAACGCGCTAAACCAAACATCGGATGATGCTTATTACTATATTGTTATTGCGCAGAATATAATCGCATCCGGTGAAAGCGCGTTTTTTCCGGGAGAGCTCACAAACGGGTATCATCCGCTATGGTTGGCATTATTGGTTATCGGCGGAAAGATCTTTGGTTTATCGCTGGTTACGGTGAAAGTACTGGAAGCTGCCACTGTTTTTATCGGGTTTTTAGCGCTTATTCGCTTCTTTCGGTTTCGATCCTTTATTGAAGCTGCCTTTTTTTCCGCGGTCGTATGGCGTCTTTTATTGTCTTTTGGGATGGACGGAATGGAAACGTCTCTGCTGTTCCCGCTTTTGGTTATATTTTTGGGTTCCCTTTTATCCGATGAAGCATTTATAGCGGCCTGGCGCGAAGGACTCCTCTTTTTAACCGGAGCATTGGTTATCGGAACAAGGCTGGATGCTGCACTGTTTGTGGTGCCACTGCTGGCAGTTTCATCCTTAAGCCTCCGGCAAAAACCAAAGTATTTTTAGCGCTGGTATTAATCGGGGCGCTATATACCACAGCAAACCAGTGGATTTTTGGCAGCGCTTTTCCTATTTCCGGTGCCGTTAAGTCTATGGGTGGCTTTCAGATAAATTCCGTTTATCTGAGGCAGGTTTTTTCTCTGCTAAATTTTGAGGCTCTGGGGAGACTTGACCCAATAGTTCTATCCTTCTTACTTGCAAGTGTTGCAGCTTTTGCCGCAATATTGCTAAGAGTAAATAGGTCGACCTCCCCCATATTGACAATTTTGCTAGCGGCATTGGTTGGATTTTTACTTTTTGAAGCAAAGCTTATATTTTTGTCATCATGGAGTGTTTGGGGGTGGTATGGCTATCCGCAACTGATATTTGCGTTGCCTCTAATTTGGCTTGCCGTGGGGGTTATGAATTCAAGAACAAAAAGGTGCTAATGGTCATTTTGACATTCCTGCTTTTGACACCGGTACTTGAATACAATGCCGCTAATTTTCGTGCACGAACATATATCAAAGCGACGTCAGAATTTGTAGAAGAATACACAGATTTATTGGCAAATAGAAATGTCGCAATAGGAGACAGAGCTGGGCAATTTTCCTATCTTTACAGTGGAAATGTCTTTCAGCTTGAGGGTTTGGTCTCAGGGGTGGACTACTTGGAAGAGCTTAAAAAGGGCGAAGATTTGCGGCAATATCTATGCGCGCGCGATATTGGTATTATTGTTGATTATGAGCCGCCAAGATTAGAGTACGATTCAATGAATTTGAACATCATCGATCCAAACCTTTCATCAGCCAAAGGGGCCACCCTAAGGGTGTATGCGCATGAAGAAATTGCGCGTTATGAGAACATAGAGGATTGGATTGGCACTGGCATACAAAATACAATGATATATGCTTGGCAGTTGGAGTGCTCAAAGACATAAATATAGCTTAAGAGGGCTTCCCCTTTTCAATTCCCACCCTATATATCTCTGATGGACACTTAACAGGACGCCAATTTTGCACAGCTCTGGATTGCGATATATGCGCTGGCCGCTGATCTTTACCGGATTGGGGCTGCTGCTGGCTTTTGCCATTGGCTGGAAAATGCTGGGCAGCTTTGCGGGCGGGGTTCAGTTTTTTCTTATCGCAAGCGTGCTGGCGATCTTGGAAATATCGCTTTCCTTTGATAATGCCATTGTAAACGCCGCCAAGCTCAAAACCATGACCCCGCTTTGGCAAAAGCGCTTCCTGACATGGGGCATTCTCATTGCGGTGTTTGGCATGCGCATCCTGTTTCCGTTGATGGTGGTTTCTGTTGCGGCGCATGTTAGCCCGCTCATGGCGCTTGAGATCGCCATTTTGGATCCGGCGCGCTATTCGGCGCTGATTCACGACGCCCATTTGCCGATTGCGGCCTTTGGCGGCACGTTTCTAATGATGGTGGCGCTGAGCTATTTTATGGATACGGAAAAGGATATTCACTGGATTTCGCCGGTAGAAAAATGCTTTTGCAGCTGTGCTGGGGTGCGGGGGTTTCAGATTGGCGCGGTGGCTCTCGCCGTTGTGATTTTCGCTTTTGCCATCGGCGGGCATGAAGCTATCCGCTTTTTGAAAGCCGCCGGGCTGGGGCTGGTAACCTATGTTGCGGTTGAACAACTGGGCAATGTGCTGGATAGGAAAGCCGCTAGCGGGGCCGTAGCTAAGGGTGCGTTTGGGGCGTTTCTTTACCTTGAAGTGCTGGATGCCAGCTTTAGCTTTGACGGGGTCATCGGGGCTTTTGCCCTCACGCAAAATCTGTTTCTCATCGCCATCGGCCTTGGCATTGGCGCGCTTTATGTGCGCTCAATGACCATCATGCTGGTTGAGCGTGAAACCCTCGCGGAGTTTCGCTATTTGGAGCACGGCGCATTTTACTCGATCCTGGTTTTGTCTTTTATCATGTTTGCCCAAGTGCTGATGCCGGTGCCAGAAGTCATAACCGGCACACTGGGGGCTGGGTTTATCCTGCTATCGCTGTTTGCCAGCATGCGCTATCGCAAGCGAAAAGCTTTAGAGTAGCCGCAGCGCAAACGACACCCGATTGCGGCAATACCCATCAGGATAATTGGTGGAATTTTTTAACACACCTCGCGATAGATCGTTCGGTCGCAATGGCTGCATTCTGGTGCAGGAAAGGCAAGGGCGGCGGGGGCCGTAAATCGCTTCTCCGCATTGTCCATCGTGATATGTGTAAAAAGATTTCCGGCCTTAAAGCTGCTGGCTGTGGCTTTGCACTAAACTTACGAAAACGCTTGACCTTACAGCAGGTGGAGGCCCTATCCACCTCCGTATTGAAATGATGAAGACACGGAGATGATTGTGGCAAAAAGGTTTTTAGGCGGGGCGGTGGCTGTCGGGCTGGTACTCGCAGGTGGTTTTATGTGGTTCAGTCGGCCTGATCCAAATACCGGCCCTGTGCCCATAACATCGGCTGCGCATAGCGGCAGTGACACCCAGGCGGGCCTTGTAGCTGACAGCATTGTTGTGCCGTCCCTCTCGGGGCTGGCCGTGCAGGGCGAGGCTGAATTTAATGCAAATTGCGCGTCCTGCCACGGGGTTAATCTTGCGGGCACAAATCAGGGGCCAACGCTCATTCATAGTCTTTACCGGCCAAACCACCATGGCGATGGGGCCATTGCCTTAGCCGCCATGAACGGGGTGCATGCGCATCATTGGCAATTTGGTAATATGCCACCGGTTGAGGGGATTACGCCGCAAAATTTGACGGTGATTATTGCCTATATTCGCGCGCTGCAACAGGCCAACGGTGTGCTGTAAGGCGGAAAAACAATAAAATCAGTTTGTTGTGCGGGTTTTGGGCGTGATGCTCGAAACCTCTGTGAAGTAAAGGTCTCTGGCCGTATCCACATCACTAAGTGTAGACACTTTGCCAACGCGGGCAGCGCCTGCGCTGGCATGTGCTTCCGTGAGTGTGGTCGGGCAGGACCAGCGCACATTTTCAAACAGGCCATGCGGCACCCGCTGGTGCTTGCCCACCAACCAAAAACCGCCATCTGTGGCAGGGCCAAAGACTAGTTCTTGCTGCCCGAGCTGGCGGAAGGCCTCAGCAATATGCTTTTGCTCTACGCCCGGAATATCCCCGCCAATTAGCACCACCGGCCCTTTTGAGCTGCGCAATATCCGTGCCATCCGCGCCCCAAGGTCGCCTTGCCCCTGCGCCATTCGTGGCAGCTGCGCGGGCCAGCAGCGGCTATGCAGGGCAGTATCAGGCGCCACTGCCAGCCATGTTTCCCAACGCGGAGATTGCAGCCTCCGGATTAACGCAGCGCTTTGATGGCGAAACCACCACGCGGAGGTTGTCATGCCAATATCCTGCCCCAACCGGGTTTTTACCCGCCCTGCCACCGGCTCTTTGAGCATGATGACAAGGCGTGGCCTCATGCGAAATAGTCGTGCAAAATTTGCGTGTAAATCGCCTTGAGCTGGCCAATTTGCGCCACCTCTACCCGCTCATCTACTTGGTGCATGGTTTTGCCCACAAGGCCAAATTCCACCACGGGGCAATGGCTTTTTACAAACCGCGCGTCAGATGTCCCACCCGAGGTCGACATCTCTGGTACTACCCCTGTTTGCGCCTCAACGGCCTTGGCAATAAGGCTGGAAAGCTCGCCCGGCGGGGTGAAAAAGTTCTCGCCAGAAATTGACACGTTCAGCGAAAAATAAACCCCCGTGGCGGCGTTAATCTCCGCCGCCTGCGCTTCTAGCCACGCCGTAAGGCTGGCCCCTGAATGGGCGTCATTAAACCGAATATTTACCGCCATCTTACAGCGCCCCGGAATTACATTGGTGGCCAGATTTCCGGTGTCAAAGGTTGTCACGGCTAGTGTTGACGGGTCAAAATGCTCGGTGCCATCATCCAGCTTGGCGGCCACCAAAGCGGTCACCAGCTGCGCCATGGCGTGCACGGGGTTTTTCGCGCGGTGCGGATAGGCCGAATGCCCCTGCACGCCGCGTGCCTCAAAAGCCGCATTCATAGAGCCGCGCCGCCCGATCTTCATCATCTCGCCCATCACATTGGGGGAGGTCGGCTCGCCCACGAGGCAATGGTCCATCCGTTCGCCGTTGGCGTCCATCCAGTCCAGCAGGGCCACGGTGCCGTCCACAGCATCGCCTTCCTCATCACCGGTGATTGCCAGCACAATCGAGCCATCCGGCGGGGTGCCTTTTACAAAATCAACCGCTGCTGCTGCAAAGGCGGCAACGCCGGATTTCATATCGGTTGTGCCGCGACCATACATAAAGCCGTCAATAATTTCGGCCCCAAACGGGTCTTTCGTCCAGTCCTCAGGGTTGCCAAGTGGCACCACATCTGTGTGGCCGTGAAAGCCAAACGTGCGGCCATTATTGCCGCTGCCCCAGCGCGCAAAAAGGTTGGAAACTTCGCCGCGGTCTACCCGCGTGGTCTCAAACCCAGCCTCACTAAGGAGCTTATCCAGCAGGGCCAAAGCGCCGCCTTCAACCGGTGTGACAGAGGCGCAGCGCACCAAGTCAGCGGTCAGCTTTACGGCATCAACCGACATCGAAAAACGGCGAAGTCATCGCCACCACAACAGAGTTTTCATCAATCGCGCGCTGCATCATCGCTTTTTCCTCATCGTTAATATCATGCCCATCGGCAAGCCGCTCTTTCAGGGTACCGTAGGATGAAACGTCCAGCGGCGCTAGCCCGCCTTGCTTCAAAATCGCCACGGTTTCCCGCACCGCTTCGGCCTCATCTTTGGCCGGACAAAAGCACATCATGGCGGCGCCGGTTGCGTTTTCTGGCAACCCGTCACCTTCCTTGCGGCCAATCTCGACCGTCAGGGTGTAAACGTGGATTTTATCGTTGGTCATTGGGCGTTCCTTTGCTCAGTTGCCTTTCTCAGCAGCCTTATTAAATCTATAGCATCTCCGCGACCAGCCTGAACAGAATAGTCTAGAGGATCCAATCCGAGTTGTTTGGCAACTTTATCGGTAAACTCGTTCAAGTCTTTGAAAAAACTTTCACTTTCTTCTTGAGTGTGCACACCCAGCAACCCACCTTTTCGGACGGACTTAACATCTGTGTGGGCGACTGCTTTGTTACGAGCACCCTTTGTTAGAGTATTAAATGTTAGAATACTATTTTCCAGACTTTTAATTTCTTCAGTAGATAGTCCGAGGCGTTCCAGTTCCTCAACTATATATGAAAGTGAAAGATTTGCGTTTCCATAGGTCTTAGGGCTGTCACAAATCCGTCCAACTTGGACAAAGAATGAATCCGCAAAAATTCTGTATAGGTCATCAAAAAACCATACAGCTGCTTTGACCAAGATTTTCTGTGTCTCGCCTTTTCCATAAAGAGAATAGAAAGTATTGTGCGTTCCCCTAAGAAAAACACAATGGTCTCTGAATATCTCAAAATCTTTCCTCAGGGTATCAACCACAAGGCCTAATCCCTCAGCAAATCGTTAATCGAGGTTTTGCTGCGTGTTTTTTCATCTACGCGCTTTACGATGATCGCCGCATAGAGGTTTACGCCGTTTTTACTCGGCATCGAGCCAGCCACCACCACGGAGTAAGGCGGCACTTCGCCATACATGATTTCGCCGGTTTCACGGTCCACAATCTTGGTTGATTTGCCGATGAAAACCCCCATGCCCAGCACAGAGCCTTCGCGCACGATGCAGCCTTCGACCACCTCGGAGCGCGCGCCGATAAAGCAGTTATCCTCAATAATCGTTGGGCCTGCCTGCATCGGCTCTAGCACGCCGCCAATGCCAACGCCGCCCGAAAGGTGCACATGCTTGCCGATTTGGGCGCAGCTGCCCACCGTGGCCCAGCCGTCTACCATAGAGCCTTCGCCCACATAGGCGCCGATATTCACGAAGGACGGCATGAGCACCACGCCGGGCGCGATATAGGCCGAGCGGCGCACAATAGAGCCGGGCACAGCGCGAAAGCCTGCGGCCCGCCATTGGTTTTCGCCCCAGCCGTCCCACTTGCTTGGCACTTTATCCCACCAGCTGGCATTACCATTGCTGCCTTCGATCAACGCCATATCGTTCAGCCGGAAGGACAGCAGCACGGCTTTTTTGGCCCACTGGTTTACATGCCATTCCCCGTTTTCGCGCGGCTCTGCCACCCGTAGTTTGCCGCTATCGAGCGCGTTTAGCGTATCCTCGATGGCTTCCCGCACCTCGCCCTGCGTGGCAGGGCTTATGCTATCGCGGGCGTCCCACGCGGCTTCAATGGCAATTTCTAGCTGGCTGTTTGGCATGGTGCGCTCCAAAAGTTTGTTTCCCTTGGCTATAATGGCATTCGGCAAAGCACGCAATGTGCCAATCTGGCCCGCTTGGATTTAGCGGCTGGGGGCGCTATAGGTTTTACACCGTCGTGCCAGAGGATACCAAAGGACAAAATGTCGATATTCACACTCTCAAATGTCACACTGGATTTGCCGGATGATATTTTGTCACCGGATCTGATTAACTGGCTCAACCGAGGGACTTTTGAGCGCGAGGAAGCCCGCGCGATTTCGCAATTTGTAACGCCAGATGACGTGGTGATGGAAATCGGGGCCGGGGTCGGGTTTGTGTCGATAAGTGCTGCGCGCATTGTGGGCGGGCAAAATGTGATTGCGATTGAGGCCAACCCCAAGCTGCTGCCGATCATGAAAGCCAACTTTGCGCTTAATAAGGTGGTTGGGGCTACGCTGCTGAATTATGCGGTGGTGGCAAATGGCAATGCCCGCGCCACGCTTTATCTCAACCGCGCCTTTTGGGCATCTTCGCTGTTGGAAAGCAACACCACGCCGCGTGCGCGTGTTGAGGTGCCTGCGATTTCGCTGGAGGCCCTTTTGGCAAAATGGCACCCCACGGTTTTGGTTTGTGATGTCGAGGGCAGCGAAAAAGACTTTTTCCAAGCGCCGCTGCCGCCAAGTGTCCGGCTTATTATTTTGGAGCTGCATCCGAGCAAATATAGCTCGCAAGCGCTGGATACGCTTCTGGAGCGCCTCGCCGCCATTGGCTTTGCCTATGTGTTTTTTGATAGCCCGGATGATGTGGTGTGTTTTGCGCGGCAATAGCTGTCGGGTTTATCGGTTTACCAGAAATGCTGTACTCGTTATAGCTTGAGTTAACTAACCATTTGAAGGTGTTTCGCACATGTCCAGTCACGGCCCCGCCCGCCCTATGTCCGCTCGCAAATCTGCGCCCCTGCGTGGTGAGGCGCTGATACCCGGCGATAAATCGATCTCGCACCGCTCGTTGATTTTGGGTGCGCTCAGCGTGGGGGAAACCCACATCACGGGGCTGCTTGAGGGCCAAGATGTGCTGGATACCGGTAAAGCTATGCAGGCTTTTGGTGCGCAAGTAGAGCGGCTGGGGGAGGGCGAATGGGTTGTAAACGGCGTGGGTGTTGGCGGCTTTGCCGAGCCTGAGGGCGTGATTGATTGTGGCAATGCCGGCACGGGTGTGCGGCTGATTATGGGCGCTATGGCGACCACGCCCATCACCGTTACCTTTACCGGAGATGCTAGCCTGCGCTCGCGCCCGATGGGGCGGATAACCGACCCGCTGAAGCTTTTTGGGGCTGAGGCCGTGGGCCGTGAAGGCGGGCGCTTGCCGCTCACATTGGTGGGGGCAAAAAACCCGCTGCCGGTGCGTTACGCCACGCCAATGCCTTCGGCGCAGGTGAAATCTGCGGTGCTGCTGGCGGGCCTAAATGCCCCCGGTGAAACCGTGGTGATAGAGGCCGAGGCCACTCGCGACCATACCGAGCGGATGCTGGCGGGCTTTGGGGCGGATATCAGCACTGAGGTGACCGACGAGGGCCGCGTGATTACCCTAAAAGGCCAGCCAGAGCTACGGGGGCAACGCATTGCGGTGCCGCGAGATCCGTCTTCGGCGGCCTTCCCCGTGGCGGCGGCGCTGCTTACCGAAGGGTCTGATATAATAGTGCCGGGTATCGGCCAAAACCCGACCCGCAACGGGATTTTCACCACCTTGGTGGAAATGGGCGCTGATATTACTTTTGAAAACGAACGCCTTGAGGGCGGGGAGCCAGTGGCCGACTTGCGGGTGCGCTTTGGCCCACTCAAAGGCGTTGAAGTGCCGCCTGCGCGTGCGCCGAGCATGATAGATGAATATCCTATTTTGGCAGTTATTGCCGCTACGGCCCAAGGCACAACCGTGATGCGGGGCATCAAGGAATTGCGGGTGAAGGAATGCGACCGGATAGACGCCATGGTGTGCGGGCTGAGGGCCAACGGGGTGGATATTGAGGAAGGCGAGGATTTTATGATTGTGCACGGCACAGGCAAAATCCCCGGCGGGGCGACGTGTGAAACCCATCTAGACCACCGCATTGCCATGAGCTTTTTGTGCCTTGGCATGGCGTCTGAAAAGTCGGTAAAAATAGACGATGCTGGCCCGATTGAAACCAGCTTCCCTGATTTTATACCGCTGATGGAGCGACTCGGCGCCAATTTTCGGAGGGAAAACACATGACCCTCGCGCGCGGTCACCTGCTGATCATCGGTATTACCGCCCTGAATTATGCGATAATGCTGGTTTATTCCACACCAACGCTCTTGAGCGCCGCCGAGGGGCTTTTGCCTTTTGATATGCGGGTTATGGGCTATTCAGTGGAGGATGCGACGCAATACGTGACAACCATCACACCTGAAGGGCGGTTGTTTTATCTTGAAATCCAGCAGATGCTGGATACGTTTTTTCCGACACTCTTAGCGCTGAGTTTGATGGTTGCGCTCTTTCGGTTGGCCCCCAAGCTGCCTGTGCTTTATTTATTCCCCGTGGCTGGCGCGCTGTTTGATTATTATGAAAATGCCGCCGTGGCGCAGATATTGCTGACAAATGCGCCCGACCAAGGCTTGGTGGAAATGGCCAGCCTGCTGACGGGGCTAAAATTTGCCTCAATCTCTATTTCGGTTTTGGCGATCCTGTGGTTTTGGCGGAAAAGAAAAGCCGATGCTTAGCACCGGAAGCTGCCTGTGTGGCGATGTGAAATACGAGGTGGAAGGGCCGTTGCGCCCGGTGGTTTATTGCCATTGCGAACAATGCCGCAAAACCTCTGGCCACCATGTGGCGGCCAGCTCGGCACCGCGTGACAAGGTGAAAATTAGCGGCGAGCTGCGCTGGTATCGCTCCAGCAACACCGCACGGCGCGGCTTTTGCCCAACTTGCGGCGGCAATCTGTTTTGGGATGGCCCAGGCGGGAATATGTCGATTATGGCGGGCACGCTGGATGACACAAATGACCTGCCCGCGATGGGCCATATTTTTGTGGCTGATAAGGCGGGCTATGTTGAGATTTGCGATGGGCTGCCACAGGCGGCTCAGGATGATGCAACGATCACCACCAAGGTGCTTTAGGTCGCACCTAAATATCGTTTTTGGCGCTATAAATATTTAATTTGCGCAAAATGGAATTTGCCCTGATACTCGCTTGAACGGAGGCGCCCATGCTCAAACCTTTTGCAGTTCTACTGCTGCTCGCCAGCCCCGCATTGGCGCAAACCAATGCGGCAATCAATTGCTATCAGGGCGGGCTGGTGCCAATTGAATCCGAGCACCTCGCCACGATTTTGTTCTCCAATAATTCTGAATACGAAGTTGATATCCTTTGGCTCAATTATGACGGTGAAGAGATTTATTATAATAGCCTAAAACCCGGTGAAAGCTATGAGCAGACCAGCTATTTTAGCCACCCGTGGGTGGTTTACCGTGCCGAGAGCAATGTGTGCAAAGGCATCATTGTGCCCTTCACTGATCGGGTTGAATTTAGCGTCAATTAAGGAGGCCCCATGAGCCGACATCAACATTTTGCAGATCTTCACAAAACCGGATGCTTTGTGATGCCAAACCCGTGGGATATTGGCAGCGCCAAGCTGATGGCCGCAAAGGGTGCTGTGGCGCTGGCCACCACTTCGGCGGGCCACGCCTTTACACTTGGGAAGCCCGATATGGGGCATGTGACCCGTGATGAGGCCCTGCTGCACGCCGCTGAAATTGTGGCCGCTACACCGCTTCCGGTGAATGGTGACCTTGAAAACGGCTATGGGGATGCACCCGAAGTGGTCGCCGAAACTATCTATCTTGCGGGTGAGGCCGGCCTTTCCGGTGCTTCGATTGAAGATACGACCATGCAGGCCGACGCGCCCTCCTATCCGTTTGAGCTGGCGGTGGAGCGGGTGGCTGCTGGGGCCAAAGCCGCGCGTGATTTAGGCCGCCCCTTTATGTTTACCGCGCGGGCAGATGGCGTGATGATCGGGGCTTATGATATGGACGAGGCCATAAGGCGGGCGAAGGCTTTTGCGGCGGCGGGGGCCGATGTTATTTATGTACCGATCCCGCAAAGCATGAGCGATATCGCGCGGCTGTGTGCCGCCGTTGATCTGCCGGTAAACGGGCTGGCTGCGGGGCCATATTTGCAGCATTCCGTGGCTGATTTTGCCGCTGCTGGCGTGCGCCGCATCAGCCTCGGCTCGGCCATTGCCCGCGCTACCCATCGGGTGATGGATGATGCGCTTGAGGCCATGCTGGGGGACGGCAGCTTCACCCCGCTTCAACATTCGATCAGTGGAGATAAGATCGACAAAATGCTTATGTAAGCCAAGGGAGGGAATATGTTTAAACTCGGAGTTTTATTGAGCTTTCTGGCTCAGCCCGCGCTGGCGTGCAAGCTGGCGCTTATCCTGTCGATGGACGTATCCACCTCAATTGATGCTGGCGAATATGCTTACCAGCGCGATGGCCTTGCCGATGCGCTGCTGGATACCGAAGTGATGAATGTGCTCAGCCGCGACCGCGTGGCGCTGATGGTTGTGCAATGGTCGGGCGCTAACGAACAAAGCGTGGTGATTCCGTGGCGCCGAATGCATAGCCAAGGTGATGTGGAGGCGTTTTCCAACTGGGTGCGCTCAATGCGCCGCGAGTTTGTAAATTCTAAAACGGCCGTTGGCAGCGCGCTTGCCTTCTCCATAGAGCAATTCAGCGAGGTGGCGGATTGCGAGCGGAAAGTGATTGATGTATCTGGCGATGGTGCGAGTAATTCCGGAGCCAACACCTCTGGCCAAAGCCGACGCGCCGCGCAGTTGGGCATCGAAATAAACGGGGTTGCGATAGACATTGTGGGCAATGCCATTTCCGAATATTACCGCCGTTATGTGACCACGCCTGATGGCTTTGTTCTCACCTCCACCGGCTTTTCAGACTACCCCCGCACCATTCGCGCCAAACTGCTACGAGAGCTGGTGCGGCCGGGCTCCTAGTGGCGGCGCGTCATGCCTTGTGTTTGTTGAAAGATCCCGCCCGCCCGCGCCGCGCTGAAACGCTTGCGCCCGTGTCCGGCGGCGGGGGGCTTTCGCTTTTCCGTCAAGGACCCACCTTGCGCTGATGGTACTTGATTTCAACCTATTCGACAGCTATCTGCTGCAAGTAAGCAGATGAAGACTTATCGGAGCCACAATGAAAACCACCTCCCAGCAGCGCCGTGCCTATAAAGGCCCGATTATTTTCAGCCTCGGCTTTAGGCCGTTTTTCTTTGGGGCCGGGCTGTGGGCGGCTGTGGCCATGGCGATTTGGGTGTTTTCCCTTGCGGCTGGCCTAGATGTGCCTAGCCACCTAAGCGGCGTAGACTGGCACTTACATGAATTTGTATTTGGGTACACATCCGCTGTCATCGCCGGATTTTTGCTAACTGCGGTGCCCAATTGGACAGGCCGCATGCCGGTAATGGGCTGGCCCGTGGCTGCACTGGCCGGGCTGTGGCTGGCAGGGCGTGTGGTGCTTTTATTCTCGGCTTATTTGCCGCTGCTGCTCGCCCCGCTCATTGATCTCTCTTTTATCGCCGTTTTAGCGCTTATTATCGCGCGTGAAATTATTGCGGGCAAAAACTGGCGCAATCTTAAGGTCCTCATTATTCTCGCGCTTATCGGCGGGGCCAACGGGGTTTTTCATTATGAGGCTTACTTCAGCGCGGGCTTTGACGGCTATGGCATTCGCGCCGGTGTTGCCCTGATCATTATGATGATCATGGTTGTTGGTGGCCGTATTATCCCAAGTTTCACCCGCAACTGGCTCATGCGCCAGCCCAAGGGCCGCTTGCCAGCGCCGATGGGTAAGTTTGACCAAGTGACTATGCTTGTTAGCGCCGTGGCCCTTGCGCATTGGGTTGTCTTCCCTGAGCTCGCGGCGACCCGCCCGATGGCAGCGCTCGCGGGCCTTCTCAACTTTGTTCGCCTGTTCCGTTGGGCAGGGTGGCGAACGCTTAGCGAGCCCCTCATTGCCATTCTGCATATCGGCTTTATATTCATCCCCTACGGTTTTTTAACCATTGCTGCCGGAGATTTTCTTCCCGGCTGGAGCCGCGCCTCGCAAATCCCGCATGCCTTTACGGCGGGGGCCATCGGGCTGGTTACACTCGCCATGCTCACCCGCACCAGCCTTGGCCATTCGGGCCGTCCGCTGGCTGCTAGCAAAACCGTTACCGCAATCTATGCCTTCGTGCTGCTCGGGGTACTTACGCGTGTTGCCGGAGAGGTGTTTCCGGATGTTGAACCACTGCTGCACGTGGCCGCCACTTTCTGGATTTTGGGCTTTGGCCTTTTTGCCGTGGCTTTTGTGCCGATTTTTTTCAAACCCCGCGTGCAGAAAACACCCAATCTGCGTTAGGTATCCACAAATTCGCGACCCTTTTCCAGCGCTTCAAGCGGGGCGAGGGCCGCGAAAACCCACTTTCTGAAGCTGCAAATTGAAGGGCGATGTTCTTCGCCTTCACGGCATAAAAACCGATACCGCGCCTTGGTGCGGAGCGCGAGCGGGAAGGGGGCGACGAGCTGCCCACCTTGGAGTAACCGCTCGGTAATTGAGATTCGCCCCATGGTTACCCCGCGCCCCTCCAAGGCCATATCCAATGCATGATCGGTGCCAGAAAAGCGCGGGCCACCTTGCGGCGGTGTGCCTAGGTTTGCGGCTTCAAACCAGCGCGCCCAGCCGAGTGCACCCCCCAGAAAAAGCGTACTATCATCGTGAATTAATACATGTTTGCACAGGTCTTCCGGCGAGGTAATTTTTGCGGCCAATGCCGGTGTCATCACTGGCGTGGCCCATTCCTGCGGAAACGGCACCGAAACCAAGCCCTCATCTGTGCCAAGCCCAAAGCGGATGGCGATGTCGATGTCGTCACGCCCAAAATCCAGCAGGTTCATGGCGGCCACAAGGCGCAGCTCTGTTTCAGGGTGGGCCTCGGCAAAATCATAAATGCGCGGGGCCAGCCATTTTGCGGTAAACCCCGGGCCAGCGGTAACCGTAAGCGCCGGCTGGTTTTGCTGTCGCCGCGCCGCGGCCCATGCCTCGGTTAAAATCGAAAACCCCTGCGCCACCAAGGGCTGCAAATCCCGCCCGGCTTTCGTAAGTTCCACCGCGCGATTTAGCCGCCTAAAAACCGGCGCGCCTAAATGCGCCTCCAAAGATTTCATCTGAAAGCTCAATGCGGCAGGCGTAACAGAAAGCTCTGCGGCGGCTTTGGCAAAGCTTAAATGGCGCGCTGCGGCTTCAAAGGCACGTAAGGCCGTGAGGGGAGGCAGGTTGGGCATAGTCAAGAAAATCTTGTGTGAAGTTGAAACGGTTCTCGTTTGTAAGCCGTGCGCAAGGCGGCCATAAATAAAGCCAAACCAGAAAGGAATACTTATGAAATACCCTACAACCATGCAGGAAGCAACGCAAGCGGCCCATGATGAGCGCTCAAAAGCGTTGTTTGACCTGTTGCATTGGGGCGGGAAAGCAATGCGTAAATTAGCAAGTTATATTGTCTCATTTGCCGGAGGTGTAAAGCCGATAAAACCAGCCCACATGCCTAAAACCTCTTGCCCGCCATGATTTACTTTTGCGCTAGCGGGCGTTAGCCTAAAGTATGTCATTTTCACGCGGATTCCCCACCTTTTTTGTGCTGTTCGGCATGGCCTCATAGGTTGTCGCCCAAGTTTGCTCCATGCGTAAAGTAATCATAATTCAAACCTACTGGCTTTTCGGTATTTCCACCTTGCCCGCATTAGCCCAAACGGCCCCGGTTTATGATTTATCGGTTTTGGAAAATGGAGCATTCTTTGAATATGAGACAAGCACCGGTGCCTCCAGATCCTCATATATTGGGCTTTCTGGCGAAGCATATGTATTCTCCTTTTGGGAAAAACAAAGTGGAGAAGAGGCTTCTACTGGGCGAATGGGCGTTGCTAAAGCGGGGCAGCAATTATGGACAGAGCAGACAACGCCCGAGGGGATCACCAGCTATTACGCGCTGCCGAATGACTGCTCGTTTACGCTTGGCCAATGTCAGGCAGACCTAGTTTTTGGCACACGTGTATTGGCATCAATATCCGTTGATACAACGTATGCCAACCAAATCTGGACTCATATTGAAACCACAAACTATCCTACCGGAGAAAGTGTAACGGTTTATTATTGCGGGATTTATGATGAAAATTCCATGGCGATCGCCCTATATATGAAAGATGACAGCGGTGGTCACTACTGGAAAAGGATAGTATCCGGCCCTAATGCCTCAACATCTGCCGATGCGTTAGACAAGGCCGAGCTGGCTTGCCTGCAATTCCCCAAAAATTCCTATGCCCCCTTTTCAAACGCCCTCAAAGCCCCTATATGTGAAGCGTCCCTTCGGGGAATATGGTGATAAACGCGCATGTAATAGATGGATCGGACCCGGGGGCGGTACCCGGCGACTCCACCAAATATCCCTTCATTTGAGGGATCATGGGGTCGAAA
This sequence comes from Paracoccaceae bacterium, assembly GCA_002402045.2. Lineage (GTDB taxonomy): Bacteria > Pseudomonadota > Alphaproteobacteria > Rhodobacterales > Rhodobacteraceae > UBA3077. Next base: position 20,773 of record NVUX02000063.1, read on the forward strand.
TAGGATCGACGGACGTTCAAAGATGTTAGCTTTTACTCGGCGGACTGCCACCGTATCGGCGTAAAATGTACAATTGCAAATGACAATCGTGC
>NVUX02000064.1 GCA_002402045.2 Paracoccaceae bacterium
CGGGATTTTGGGGCCGGAAGGCTTTCAAACGAGGGCGTGAGGTGTCGCCACCTTACGTCCTTTCTATGCCTGCCGAACCACGCAGTTTTTGTTTCATTAAGCGCGCCCTCACGGCAAGCACCGCCGGGCCTCAGCCCGGCCCCAAAACAAAAGCTGCCCCGCCGAAGGCGGAACCCGCGAAGCGGGAGTTGAAAATGGATTGATTTCCAAGGGGTGGATCCCTGTAACACCCACCCCCTGAATGACATAACGTAAATAGGAGTAGTTGAATGTATAAGATACTTTATCAGGGCGTCGATACGCTTGATGTGGCTATTAAGGGTGCCTTACCTCAATCAATACTTGATGAGCTGGAAGCGGCAAAGATCGAAGCTGAAAAGATGCACAGCGATAAGCAAGGCTATGGCGTGACACTTGGCCCTGACAAGCTGAAGCTTTTCGTCAAGGCCACCGGAAAGCGCGGCGGGTATCGGTATGTGTTTATCGATGATCCAACCGGAGCCATTTGGTCTGTTAAGGCAAACGCCAATTCAGATGATTGGAATTTCTTTGTTTCCGCCCGCGCACTCGGCCTGTTGTGCAAGACCTATGAGGGCATGAAGGCTCATATGGAAGGCGTCCTTAAATCCTTGGGTGCAAACATCAAAGAAGTGAGCGTCAACCGCATCGACTACGCTATCGACATAGCGGCGACTAACTTTGAACTCGATATGAAGAATTTTGTGGCTCCGGGTGTCGCCAAATTGCGGTCCTACTACTCAACCGATAACGAGTTGGATGACAACGGTAATCGAGCACCAAAAGGTAAGCAAGACGACATTGCGGCAGTGATGAGCGGCGGGCGCTTTGAAAGCGTGACAATTGGAAAAATGCCGGGGCGACAAGTGATCGTTTATGATAAACTCAAAGCGGCGAAAGACTTGAAAACTCCATATTGGTTTGATGTCTGGGGCATTGATCCAAACGACCCCGGCACACAGGTTTGGCGGGTTGAAATTCGCGGCGGCAAGGTCGGGTTGGACAATTCCATCAGCAAAGCCCAAAATCGAAACTACGAAACTATTGAGGCCGCCTTACCCAAATTCCTCACAAAGGCGGCTGAAAATATTCGATACGTCACCGACAAGGGCGAGGTTTCCAATGTCACCCGCTCAAACGTGCATCCGCTATGGGTGGCAGCACAGGAAGCGCTGAAGGTGTTACCAACGCGCGAAGAGCCTGCTTTGCCGCAAGCCTACGCCCTAGAGCAGATGCGCAAGGAGCGCGTGACTATGGCCACAGCTCAGGGCTTTGGGAACTTGAACAACATGTTTGTTTTGGAAGGCTATACGCCCGAGGAAATAGCAAAGCGCTATCCTGAGATGCTCGCGAAAGAAGCGCGCAAATATGGCGAGGCGCTTGGCAATGATCTGCACTTGGAAAAGCTGGCTAGGGCGAAAGAAAAGTTGAGGGTTTTTATCAACTCTGACATTTCGCGATAGGTTAAAGTCTCTCACTCGGTCGGATTTCTACAGCTAGAAGTTCGACTATTGCGGGAAGCCGTCTTGGTGGCTATGGGCGGAAAGCTGACTTTCGCGGCGAATGCGAAAGCAGTTTAAGACTTCCCTAAAACGACCGTTCATAAAAATGCTATTTTTGTCACGCCCATTGATGGGGCAAAGACGATAATGGTTATTTATTTGTAACTTTTACCTTGTGCAAGACGCATTAATACTAATAGTATTTTTATGTTTTGAGATGCCGCCTCAGGGTTGCACGTGGCTTTGAAAGCTTACTACTTAACCATTAGAACCAAGACGTAGAAAGAGACGAATATATGCCCAGTCTTCAGAAAATCGCGCTCTATATTTTTTTTGATGCCATCGAAAGAGATTTGATATCAAAAATTCGTGATTTGAACTATGGAAATGAAACGCTTTCACTAACACACAAGGAAATAGAAACGGCGCGGAAAAACCTCCTACAGAGGGACTATTCACATGATTTGGAAGATCAGTTCGAGCTATTGGAAGGCCTTAACTTAGGGGAGAAGTTTGACATTTTACTTCGAGGTAAAGCCAAAATGGATGTTAGCTGTCTTGCACACTACAAGGAGGTGAAACCTCTCTTTGGCCAGTGTATTGGCGTTAGAAACACCGTTATGCATGGGCGACCGCTAACTATCGATGAATATGCTAAAGCGTTTGCTCTCACAAATAAGCTCAAGCTTTCGCCTGCATATTGGCCTGAATTGTGTCGAAACCTTGAAGTTTACACGGCAAACCCAAGCCTAATTGCGGAAAAGGCTGTTCGGTTTTTGGATGATTTCGAATATGGTGAAACTCTAAACAATCTTCCAATACCAGACTATGATGATACAGGCTTTTTCCCTCGACCAAAAATTGAGCGTGAGTTAAGGAAAAAAATTATGGGGAGGCATCCTGTTGTCACAGTTCTTGGCGATGGCGGTGATGGAAAAACTGCGGTCACCCTTCAAACGCTGTATGGAATGCTTAATGGTAATGATCATGATTTTGATGCAATAATATGGATATCGGCAAAATCATCCAAGCTTACTGTCGCAGAAGTTGAGCGCATTAAAACGGAAATCACAACTTCGTTGTCAGTCTTCAACGAATTTGTTAATATCTTTGAAGATAGCTCTGACGAACCTATCGCACAAGTTCGTAAGCTCATGGAAGAGCATAAAATCCTTCTTGTGATCGATAATTTAGAAACTATCATAGATAAAAGCATCCAAGATTTTGCTTCGGACATACCCGGCGACAGTAAATTATTGCTAACATCACGAATTCCGCTTGGATCGGACCTAACCGTTAAGGTAAACCCTTTTACCAGTAGCGAAGCAGTTTCTTTTTTGCGGGCATTGATATTGTCTTATAACGTATCGTCTTTGAGAAAAGAAACGAATGACAAGCTTCAATACTTTGCAGGGCGCTTGCTCAACAAACCGTTACTTTTAAAATGGTTTATATTGGGAGTGGTTTCTGGCTTGGACCCTGCAAAAATTGTTGGCAACCCCGAGGTTGCGCTAAAATTTTGTCTTGAAAACGTATTTGAAGCATTGAGTGCTGACACAAAAAAACACTTGAGTGCAATGGCAACTCTACCGAGAGCAGTATCACTTGCAATGTTGGAACATGTTTCCGGGGATGGAATACACGCTATCGAGGCTAGCATGGCTGAGCTAATGAGGTTTTCAATAATTGAGCAACGCGATGATGTGAAATTTGAATCGGTATTTCATATAAAGCCATTAGCTAAATCGTATTTGGTCCGAGTACTAAAGGCGAAACACAAGGATGCCGAGTTAATCCTCAAAAAATACCGCGAAATTGAAGCTATCTACCAATCCGAACGTGAAGAAGTTCAGCACAATATATACAATCCACTTCACTACACTGTCCGCTCAAAATCTGAAGCGCTTGCTGTGGCCAAGTTACGGCACGCGGTGACCTTAGCTCGTACTAACGAATTTGTTAAGTCATTTGAGATTATAGACAATCTAAAAATATCTCATCCAGATTATTATGAGGTGCCTAGAACTGAGGCGTATATAGCGCAGCTCAGCGGATACACACCTAGAGCACAAGAGGCACATATTTCAGCCTTGGAGTTAGGGAAATCACAACCACAAATACATTTGTTTTATGGGTGGTTTCTACGCCAAGTATTTAACGACTTTGACGGAGCTCTTAGTGAATTCCAAAGCGGCCTCACTATTGACCCCCACTCATCGAGTCTCTTATCGGCGGTAGGTCAAGTTTATATGTTCAAGTACGAATTTTCCAAGGCAGAAACGTATCTGGAGAAAGCTTCGCAACAGAAAATAAACAACCGAAAAGAAAAAGCAATCATTTGTGATTTACGAATTCAGGTTTACAGTAGACATCTGGAGTATCTCGCCGCTAAAAATCAGCTTTCGGCAGCGATTGAACCAACGATTTATAAGCTGTTAAGTTACATAAAAGAGATGGATTTGAGCTTACTAGATTCAACTATGAATCGGCATTTGAAAAGGGCAAGAACCAACATGCTAAGGCACATGGACGACCCTAGCCGATATTCTAAAGATGAACGAGAAAATGCCACCGAAATTTTTGATCGCTTACTGAATTCAAGTGAAGGGGATGGTGAAATTGGGGTCGACTTTTCAAGCGCTATCTCGGCTTCAAACAGAATTGTAGGCAGCCTTAAGGAAGCAGGGAGGAAAGAAAGTTTTGGATTTCTTGTGAGTGATGACAAGGTTGAAACATACGTCGAACGTAGAAATGTTTCTTCAGGGGTTTGGCATTCCATGCTTTCTGGTAGGATGGTTAGCTATTGCATCCAACCAACAGATGACCATCGCACAAAGGCTGTTGATATTCGCATACATAAGCCCTGATTTATTGTTCGGGACTAGGCTTGGCTGAAAATGTGCATGATATTTTTTATCTGTTACAACTTAATTACGATAACATAATGCAGGTAAAGAATAATATACATACTAGTTGCTCCCCAATAGCACTAAGTCTAGGGTCTAACGGCAGCTTATGGGACACCATGATGCCCCTATTTATCGCCAAGTACATCAAGTGCGAGCACCAGTGCGTTGCAACGAAATAGCCTCCAAATACTGATCCATCCCCTCAAGACTTATGATAGCATTTGCATCTGCATCAATTTCGCCTAGATCGAGAATGCCTAGCTCGGTGGTTACGTCATTTAAAAGAATTCGATGCGGCTGACCCTCCGATAGAGGCTCACTATCTGGTGGTGTCGCTTTGGCATTTGTTCTGCGTCCAGAAGGAAAGCTTCTGAATTCTGCAGCTAATATTCGACGTAATGCTTGTCGCTTGGCCTCAATTGTAATCAGTGTTCGGTTCGTAAAGTTCGAGCACTGGCCCACTTAATCCAAATTAAGCCGATAAATCCCAACGCCCCTACTATTGCCGTCTGAAAAGCGCTCCAATAGTTCTAAATATTCAGGCGGCAAAATCGGTTAGTTATTCCTTTGATGCTATACATCATTGTAATTTTGCACTCTGGCAGATCAGTTAACAAGTGAGTGCTTCTACAAAGTCGGCTACTGGGATGCGAAGCGGTCAATCAATTTCGATCCTTGGATTAATGTCAGCTATGAATCGTGTGTTGCGAGCGGTTAAAAGCCTGCACGCTAACTCCTGCGATCGCCATCGGAAAGAAAATGTTTCAGAGACCTCAAACCAACTAGCATCGCTCCCTGCACCGTGATTTTCACCCATGCAAGAACACTGACACTCATGACCTACTGCATTCTGACAAGCTGGGGCGCATTTCTCTTGCTTCCTATATGGCTGAAATATGTAGACACGACCATAGCGCCGTAGTGACCTCTCCACGAAGTCATTAAACCAAGATTTTGGCACTTCCCAATAGTTACCTTCATCTACCCAAGCTGGATTTGATCGGCGATTATTCTGGAGCCAAGAACGATTGCCCATCGCAAACGGAAGCCGCACACGGAGTTTTTGTCCGTTGCGCTCACGTCTGAGAATCACGGGTACTTTGCACTGATTCCAAATAGTTTTTTGCTGCGATGATTCATCCATTCTTACAGCTTAAAGTGGACGCCCTGACAATACAACAACCGGAAGGTCGAAGGTCAGCTGTGATCAGATGCAGTGCGCCACCACTCGCCGAAGCGCTTGTTTGGAAATGGGGCGAATATAACTTTTCCCATGCTTCATTTTGGCGTAATAGCCAATTTTCCAAAAACTGGACCCACTGACCGCTGTTACTACACTGTGTCTATTTTGCAACTGCACGAATCTGTTTCAAGTGCTTCCGTACGGAAATCGCAAAAATTCGCCTTCAACGTCAATAGCAGCAATGCATTGATATAATTAAATAAAATGGTGACCCCGACAGGATTCGAACCTGTGGCCTGCTGATTAGAAGTCTGCGGGCCTGATATTTCCTCACGTATCACTGAGTTGCACCAAGTTGCAATTCAACTTGTAAAATAAGGCTATTTCCCTATATTGAGCTGCACGGGGTTGCACCACGTTGCTTCCCGCGTGCTCGCCATGTGCTCGCCAAAGGCAATTTGGTGCTCGCCATGTGCTCGCCAGACTGGAAGGGATTAATATGCCGAAAACCATGAAATTAACTAAGCGGGCAGTGGATGCGCTCAAACCAGCCGAGGCTCGCTTTATGGCGTGGGATTCTGAAATATCGGGCTTTGGCCTTCGGGTCAGCCCCACCGGCCGCAAGTCTTATGTTTTCCGGTATCGGGCCAGCGGCGGGCGCACAGGGCGTAGCCGAGAGCCGGTGATTGGAGTGCATGGTGCCATTACCCCAGATCAGGCGCGGGAGATCGCCCGAAGCTGGGCTGCGCTGGTGGCGGCTGGCGGCGACCCTGCTGCGGATCGGGAGAGTCTGCGCAAAGCGCCCACGGTCTCGAATTTGCTAGATAGGTTTATCACCGACCATGCCGAGCGCAACAACAAGCCAAGCACGGTGCGCAATGTAAAGCAGGCAATCGAAAACCATCTGCGCCCAGCGCTGGGCCGCATTAAAGTGCGAGATGTGACGCGGGCGGATATTTCAAAACTTCATGGCTCGCTTAGGTCAACGCCCTACCAAGCCAACCGCGCCCTCGCGCTGCTATCCAAAGCCTTTTCGCTGGCCGAGGTTTGGGGCCTGCGCCCCGATAGCTCAAACCCCTGTATGCGCGTGCAGCGCTTTGAGGAAAAATCGCGGGAGCGGTTCTTATCCGAAAAGGAATTTGCAGCATTGGGCGAGGTGCTCGCCAAGGCCGAGCGCGGGGAGCTGATACCCAAGGGCAGGGATGCTCCTGCTTACGTCAGCCCTCAAGCTATCGCGGCCATTCGGTTGCTGCTTTTCACTGGGGCGCGAGTGAGTGAAATCCTTGGCCTGCGCTGGGAGTTTATCAACGGGGAAAACAACACCGCTGAGCTGCCCGATTCCAAGACGGGCAAGAAAACCATTTACCTGCCACCTGCGGCGCTTGAAGTGTTGAACGGCTTGGAGCGCCCTGCCAATGGAAAGGGCTATGTGGTGCGCGGCGGGCGCGGCGCTGGGGATGCCAGCCAGCCGCTTGTGAATATCAAAAAACCGTGGGGCGTTATCCGCTCTGCGGCGGGGCTGGACGGGGTGCGCCTGCATGACCTGCGCCACTCATTTGCATCGGCGGCGATTGCAGGTGGCATGTCGTTGCCAATGATCGGGGCCTTGCTCGGCCACCGTGATGTAAAAACCACGGCCCGCTATGCTCACCTTGCCGATGACCCGATACGGGCAGCGGCAGCACAGGTCGGGAACCGGATTGCGGGAGCTATGAAGGGCGAGAGCGCGGGGGCAAATGTTGTGGCGATGCGCCGGAAATAGCGCCCAGCGCTGGGCACCTCACATACTATATGTTGTGTGTTGATCTGTGGTTTTGTGCTGTTTTACTTTCTCTCTACCCTTAAAATTCCTGTAACCCTGTTACTTTTGTAACTTTTCGCGCAAAGTCTTGCTTTCAAACGGTAAAAAAGTAACAAAATGGGAGATGGAACGTTACACAATTTTGTAACCTGTAACTTTTTGAGTCAGTAAAATAAGGAAAAAGGGGTTTTGGCCTCAAAAACTCGGGCAAAAATGGAGGCAAAAAGCGCCTAAAAACACCTGTTTTGCGCAGTTTCTGAAATCAACATGTAGTATGTGGGCAATCTGTAGATAAACCTAACATCAAGCGCGTTGCAACGAAACTCACTACTCATAAAGCCCTCCCTGTGCTAGCGTGCCGGAGCGTGGCTAGGGTAGCTCCTGAAAATCCGCATTCTTGCACCGGATCGCCACGCTTTTTTTGGAGTGCGGGAATACCTTGCAAGAGGCACTTACAATGACAGTAAGCAATCGTGGCAGTTTTTTAAATAGCCTGAGCACAAAGGGTGAAACTCGCCCTCCGAGAGTTAAGCAAAGTATATTTTATCTGTCCGGTGAGCCTAGTGTGGGTATGGAAGTCCGCGCCCTTTATGATACGCGCCTACGGGAATTGCAGAACTTTTTTGACCTACATGTTAGGGATAGGATGCTCGCAGGAATAGGAGAGGCACACGGCAACAGTGGAAATCCTATTCAAATAGCTCCCCGCCTTTTCGAAATACAAATGACTTCGCCTAATCGGTTTGTTTATCAAGGTTTCGCAGGGTTATTTGAGATGATGCTATGTGCATCAAAGATTGACAAAAGCATTTTGGAAAACAAGTTCCCAAAAACAGATGAGCAGTTTGAGGACGGGTATATTTATCCTTTCGGCTTATTATTCAGCCTATCTCTATTGTTGGCAGAGGAGTGCCTCATGCAGCAGCGCATTATTGCTGTAAAGGAATCTGATAGTTTGATTTCAATTGTTCCCCCGCACCTTTTGAAATCGCTTGCTAAACCACGTCAAAGTTTTTTGCAGTGCTCTTCTGATTACAAAGATGTTCGATTTATTGCTGTTAAAAATTTACTTAGCGATAATGACCTACTGGCTGACCCTGTATTTATGAAGGAATTTGAGAAGTTTGGCGCGGGTGAGGCGGAAATGCTTAATCCGCCAGATGAAAAGAAGAAGGGAGGCCCATATCTAGACGGGAGTGAAGCGGCAAGGGGCAAAAAGATTGGGAAATTACTTTCTGAATGGGAGTATGAAACCGAAGGCGATCCGCTGCTAAAACTACGTAAAGGTGACTTTATAGCGGTTATTGAAAATTCCTACGGTTTTACGCAAACAATGGCGGCGAATATATGGGGTGATCGACCCACAAAAGGGCGATGGAGCAATAGGGGTAGTCCGAAAATTGGTTCTGCATTTATTTCCAAGGCTGAAATAGAAAATAGATTTAATTCATTTAAAACAACTAGATAACAGAATGTAAAAATAGAAACAGTTTAGTTATTTCAACCCCGCTGTTATTCCAGCGGTTTTTCGGTCAGAAAATTAATGATTGTTTTGCTCTCACATACTTAACGCATGGAGAACGAAAACAATGCAACCAAATACCCTATCAGATGACCTCTTACTTTCACGGCCACAGGTCGAGGTTCATTTTGGCATTTCCCGCCGATTTTTAGAAACCGCAGCGGTGCGCGGCGATGGCCCCAGCTTTTGCAAGATCGGCCGCTCGGTTAAATACCGCGTTGCTGACCTGCGCCAGTGGATCGAAGCCCAGCGCGTCAACTCGACTTCAGAGGGGAGCGCAGCATGAGTGCGCCGAAACAGCCGCTTCCAGCCGTGAAGTCGTTTACCGATTACACGGTTGGAGGGACCGAAAAACTCACTTTGGGCGCAATTGCGGATTCCATTGAGGAATTTGGGGGAAGTCTTCGAGACGCATTGAACCCCAATATTCTTGCAACGATCAAATCTGAAGATGATCGCGAAAATTACATTGATGACTTGTCTTATGGAGCGAAAGGTTTTTGCAAATACTTCGCTGAAAAGCTTCGGTTTGAATTTGAATTGGAGGACAAAAACGATGAGTGAAGCACAAACAATCACCCTTGCCCTTCATGGCGATTTTCGGAACGGTTCCGGCCTTGCCCCTTGCCCGATATGCCAGCCTGAAGCGCAACGCGACCAGCGGGCGCTTTCTATTTCCGAGAGCGGTGGCCGCTTGCTTCTGTATTGCCACAAGGGCGGTTGCAAGGTTTTTCCCGAGCTGCAAGCCCGTGGCCTGATAGATGGCCACGGGCAACATGCATCGCCACCTGACCCTGCCGAGGCAGAGCAGCGCAGGCAGCGGGATCAGCAAAAGCAAGCGCAGCGACTTGCGCATTGCCATGAGATATTCAATCAAGCCCGCACCTGTGAGGGCACGATTGCGCAAACCTATCTGGAAGATGTGCGCGGGATCGAGGGACTGCGCTTTCACAAAATGAAAAACACCCTTCGCTTTGCTCCCGAGGTGATGCACTCGCCAAGCGGCCAAAAACTGCCAGCCATTATTGCGCGTATTCGCGGTGTGGACGGTAGGCCGCTTGGCATTCACCGCACTTATTTGTGCCCCGATGGCTCGGGCAAGGCCGATGTTACTCCGGCCAAAATGATGCTTGGGCCTTCCTCCGGTGGCGCGGTGCGCTTTGGGCCTGATGGCCCTGTAATTGCCTTGGCCGAGGGGATAGAAACCGCCCTTTCTGTGGCTCGCGCCTCTCGCCTTACCGTCTGGGCCACCTTGAGCACCAGCGGGCTAAAAGGCCTGATATTGCCACCGCCCCCCGTGGGGGAAGTTGTGATTATCTGCGCCGATAATGACGAGGCAGGATTAAGCGCCGCCAAGGATAAAGCAGCAAGGCTAGAAGCCGAGGGTCGCGCAGTTTCAATCATCCATCCGCCCAAAGCAGGTGATGATTTTAATGATGTATTGCGGGGCAAAAAATGAGCGGTGAAAAGCAAATTGAAGATCAGGTTAAAGGCGCGGTAAAAACGGCCAAAGCCAAAAATGGCGCGGGCGCTGGGCAAGAAAAGCCCACCGCCCGCAAAGCGTCCAAAGCCTTCCCCTTCAAGGTGGATGCAAGCGGGCTATCTCGGCAAGTGACCTATGATAAATCAGACGGCACCACCGGCAAGAAATGGCAGCGCATAGGCTCGGAGCTGCATGTTTTGGCTTATACTCGCAATGAGGATGGCGAGGGCTGGGGTCGCTGGCTTGAGATCGTTGATAGGGATGGCACCCGCCACCGTTGGAACATGCCCAGCGCCCTGCTAATGGGTACGGGGGACGCGCTGCGCAATGAGTTGGCAGGTTTTGGGTTTGAGCTGGCTACGGGGCGCAACTCGCGCAACTGGCTACTTGAATATCTGACCGATGCCGAGCCAAAGAAAAAGGTGCGCTCGGCTTCCCGCATTGGTTGGCATGGCAATGCCTTTGTGTTCCCCGATGAGGCCATAGGCCCCGATGCGGAATCGGAGCTGGTTATTTTGCAAAACGGGGATCAGCAAGACCATGCCTATAATGTGGCCGGCACCCTGCCCGAATGGCAGGAGCATGTGGCGGCTAAAGCGGTGGGCAATTCTCGGCTGGTGCTTTCGATCAGCGCCGCAATGGCCGCGCCCTTGCTGGCCATAACCGAAGATGAAGGCGGCGGCTTTCACTTTCGCGGGGCTTCCAGTTCGGGCAAATCCACCGCGTTAGAAGTGGGCGGGAGCGCATGGGGCGGCGGTGGCTTGCTTGGCTATAAGCGCACATGGCGGGCCACAGATAACGCGCTGGAAAGCGTATGTGAGCTTTCGAATGATGCTTTGCTTTGTCTCGATGAGCTGGCCCAGATTGACCCGAAGGCGGCGGGGCAAGCGGCCTATATGCTAGCCAATGGCAAAGGCAAGGCCCGCGCTGGGCGAGAGGGGCAGGCCCGCAAAAGCAAAGAGTGGCGGGTGTTGTTTGTTTCCAGCGGCGAAATCGGGCTGGCTGACAAGATCAAGGAAGGTGGGCAGCGCATGGCGGCGGGCATGGGGGTGCGGGTGATAGACTTGCGCGCCGATGCAGGCGCAGGCATGGGGCTATTTGAGGAATTGCACGGGGCAAAAGACCCTGCCAGCTTCGCCCAGGAGCTAAAGGCTGCGGTGGGCAAATACTATGGCATTCCTGCGCGGGCATGGGTTAAAGCCCTTGCCAAAGATCCCGAGGCCATGCGCGCCCAAATTGGCAAGCTGCGCCTGCAATTCGTGCAAAAGCTGGTGCCACAAGGGGCCGACGGGCAGGTTAGCCGTGTAGCAGATCGCTTTGCCTTGCTGGCGGCGGCTGGCGAGCTGGCCACCGCCGAGGGCATTACAGGCTGGCCCCAAGGCGAGGCCGTGCAAGCCGCCCAACGCTGTTTCAAGGATTGGGTGCGGGAGCGTGGCGGAATCGGTTCTAGCGAGGTGGCAGATGCCAAGCAGCGGATTGATGAAGCGATACAGATTGACGGTGCCGCCAAATTCCAGCGCTGGAAAAAAAACAACTCTGACCGGATGATAGTTCTTAACCGCATGGGCTTTGTCAAGGTTGAAGGCAATCCCGATGTTGAGGAGCTGGAACATACCTATTACTTCCTGCCCGAACCGCTCAAGGCCCTTCTGACGGGCTTGGATTTTCGGAGCGTGATTGCGGGACTGGTGGAGATCGGCGTGATTGTGGCCAATGCAGGGGAGGCTGCTAAGGTTTATCATGTGCCAACCCTTGGCAGTAAGCAGCGGCTTTATGAAATCAATATTGAGGCGCTGGGCAAGGGCTTTCCCGATGCCCTCTAAAATCGACTGGGCGGCGCTAGAGGCGGTCTATGATGCCAGCGCCGCCCCCATGGTCCAACGCCCCAGCCTTGAAGATGCAGTGGCACGCCATTTAGCAGCCGTCACCGCATGGGATGCCGCCGAGGAACGGGCCGCTATTCAGGAATATTGCGGGGGCTTACCCCGCGCTAAAGCCGAGGCGCTGGCCTTTGCTGGGGTAAAGGGCGTTTGTTGGTGGGTAGCGCTTCACCATGCAAAGATTACATTTTAGAGCGGTATCTCGGCCGATTTCCTAGCGATCAAGCAGGGATTCTGTGTCTGCCAGCCCAAAAAATAATTCACAAAAATTACACTCGCTTGTTTTCAATAAACGCGGGTCCAACCAGATGTAGGGAAGCCGATAAAGGCCTCTTGGGTATATCGTTCGGTAAAGTCTGGAGGGTTTCCGTGAGGAATACTTTCTCCAAAGTGAATTTTGAATTGATCTAGCAGCAAAAACCGGCTGACGTTAGGCAGCTTTTGAAAGTCAGATAAGAATTCATTTAGCTTACTTACTATTCGGGAATCGCTTGGAGCGGCAGTCGGTCCCCCGGAGGTTTGATCATTCCCCGTACTTTGGTTGAATTCTCTAAATCGGTGCTGAGCACTGTGTACAAATTGTGAACGATGAACATTGTAGAGACGTTTGATCCAGCTATCTAAAGCATCTAGATTGTCCTTACTCAAATTAAAATCTTGAGCGAGCCGATCTTGTAGATTTATGGTTATTGCCCTTCTATCTCCTACCTCGTTGTGTGGATGGATTCCTCCACAATCGCTACAATTTACCTTCCCAGAACATCGCTTTTGAAGGTGTTTGCTAAGGGAACCCATTGATGCCAAGAAACCCACGATAGCTAATGTTTTATTCTCATTCGCTACGGATAACGCTCCATAATGTGCAAAAAGCGCTTCGCGGAACTTTTTCTTTGGGGTTTCCTCAAAGGCTTGATATTGCCGAACCAGTCGCCTGATCAGGCTCTTCGCGTCTTTAGGTATTGTTGGAGCACCCCATGATGCAGCCTTGAATTTTTCGGAGTACAATTTGTGGGCGTCTGAAATCTTGAAGCGGTGTATTTTTCCGGTCACCTCCTGAGGTACTCCATCAATACTGGCTTCCTTCCACAGCGCTCCAGTCGCAAGAGAGCACAAAGCCAATACCAAATAGAGCGTCTCAACGCTCCTTCTTTGCGAGTCACGGCGACTCCTGCCAACTGACTTAATCAGAACTGCAAGAACGTGCTTTCCTTCGTACATCATAGATGGGAGGAATTTAATAGCACCGTTTTGTACTGCAAACCCGTCTTTGAGAACAAATGAAGACGGTGGGCTTACGTAGTATACGTGGAGTTGTGTTGATAAGTTTTGCTTGCTTTCAGCCAAGTTTGCTTTTCTCAATTCACCGCTCAGGAAATCTTTCACTTCGTTGAGTTTCTTACCCGATATTTTCTTAATTTTTTGTTCATCAGAGGTGTTTGAGAACATTTCATTTGTCGCGAAATAGCCGGTCGCTACCGTTGGTCTCTGTTTGTTCATGAGGTCGAAGACAACACCCACACGAACAGCCGCTGCGCTATTTCTCCATGGGAGATGCCACTCAAAGCGACAAAGTGTTTGCGTCCCGTCTTGACGAGGGTAGAAATAGCTATTTCCGCCATTGGCTTCGGCAGACAGAAAGAGGTTTTCGAAGAATTTTTCCGTAGGCAATTCGAGTCGGCCAAGATCAACTTTCCAAGTTAAACTTGAAGGATAGCTAGAATGGTTACAGTAAACACCATGTTTTTGACGTGACTGGTTATCTGCTGGACCGGTAATGTTTATAGTGAACGGCAATAAGGTCTCCAATTGAGAATAAGGCGTGCAAATCTGGCTAATAAAATTTTACGAGAGTCTCTTGAAGCAATCCTATTATGGTCCCGCTAACGTTGATTCGAAAGTACAATGCGACTTGAGGGCAGAGTATTTCAAAAGTAGATACTCAATTGCCACTTTGTAATTCCAATTTTACCAAAGTAAAATTGTAAAGCTAGTGGGTCTAATGGCTCCTCAATTATGTCTTTTTTCAAGCGCAATTACCGCAATCTGAATCTGTTTCTTAATCCAAGTCCCAGAAAAAAGATCAGTGTAAATCCAACCGCCGTTTGCGCCCCGGACAGGAATTTCAATCCCCAAGGTAATTTGGCCACTAATTCTTCGTTTACGTATAGGCTATGAAAGCCTAGAAATTTGAAGATGTTTGCAAAAGACAGTGCTGCTGATTGGATGTAATCCATCGAGCCTTCAAAGCAGGCAGAATTTATCCAGAATATGATCGCGGGAATAAGCCACAGAAGAGAGAGCCCTACAATCGGTTGTTTCAAGCCGTGGCCAAAGTTCGAAACACGTCTAAATAGGCGGATTGGCAGGCGTTCCCAAAAGCTTCCAATAAGTGCTTTGCAGTTAAACTCTTGACGAAAAAAGAAGTGTTCTTCTTCAGGTTTTTTGAGGTCAGACATAATTTGGCGCAATCTGGTATAGGCCTCGACCCCATCATGGGCCGAACCTTCGTCGGGAGTTGGCCACAAGCTTAAAGTGGTGGTGAAACGCGTATCTTGATGCAATTTCGCTTCAAAAAACTTTGGAACTGCTCCCGAGAACTTGACGTTGTCAAAGCGTAATTGTCCGTCAAATTGCGCATTGGAAAAATCAACTTTACCCTGAAATTTTGCATCATGAAAACTGGCCACACTTGAAAAGGTTGCGTTAGTAAAATCAGCCTCCTCTGAAAACTCGGACAATTGGAAGTCGGCATCATCGCCAAACACCGTTCTTTCAAATGTCACACTTCCTTTGAATTTCACTTCGCGAAATCCAGTTATCGAATCAGATTGATTTGAAGGCCCAAAAGATGCGCTCCTGAAATTTGCAAAATTCCTGAATGTGCTAGTTCGGAAGTCGGCCCCAGAAGTGAATTTGGAATGTGTAAAATCTACATTGAAAATTGAACAATTGCTAAAAACAATTGAGGCGAATAGATGTGTGCTCTTGATATTCAGGTTTTTTGAAAAGATGCAATTTTTAAACGTGATATTTGCATTAATACCAGTATTGATACGTTCCAAATTGACATCTTTTAGAAACTTTACGTCCTCAAATAATATTGGTCCTTGCACCAATGCTGACGCCAATGAAAATGAGTTTGAAAATGTAGTGCAAGACGATTTTATTCCAAATGGAAAATAGAATTCGTCGAGATGTATTCTCTTGGTTTGCGCGGCAACGTCAAAATCAGGAACCTCGCGAAAGGACGGCCATTGAGCGTCGTCATCATTCAATCTATCCCTGTACCGATCAATCAGGTCGGTGGCATTATTATTGAGGTACTCTGGCGTGCGACCATCCCTCACGCCTCGCATTTGTGATGTATTATTAAAAAAATTGGGGTCGTTCATATCTCTAGAAATTAGGGCATTCCAAGCGATTCTGTTTCTCTTGTGTAGCCCTATGTCAATTATTTCACCAATTTGCTCACCATAGATTGTCGCAATAATGTACCAACGGTTTCTATGTGTGAGGTCTGCTGGACTACTATTCGCGTCTTGCATGAACAAGTATCTCCTATTCGAGCTTTTCAATAGGGCGCTTCAGCACCACGCCCGCGCCCAGCGCGGTTTCGCCGGTGTCTAGGAACTGGATGCCTTGGGCTTCTAGGGCTTTTCGGATGGCCTCTGCGCTTGAGTGCTGCAATCCGCCTTTTTCTGTCTCAAACCGTGTGACCGTTGCCGGTGTCACTTTAGCCAACTCGGCCAATTCTCTTACACCAATTCTGAGTGCATTGCGGGCCATTCTTACTTGTGCGGGTATCATAGTTGTGTCCTTGACATAATAAGTTATGCCTATGTGTTGACTGAGGTATAACAGGGTGCTACATACTTAACACAAGGACATAACAAATCAACACCTAGGATAATGCAATGACCTACAACACATCCGAAATCATGCAAGCAGCTTGGAAGAACACCAAAGTGATGATGAAGGTTATGGGTTACTGGCCGAGGCAGTTGCGCAAAGTGTTTGCAGCCCAGCTTAAGTTCGCTTGGAAAGCCGCCAAAAAGGCCACGGGTGCGGGTATCCTGACCGCCAAAGAGATCAGCTTTCAGATCATGCGCCTTGAGTGCAAAGACACCCTGCAAACTTCCGACTTCAAAAAGCTTGATGACCTGCGCACCCAACAACGCGCCGCATGGGAGCGGGAAGCCACCACAACCAAGATGGCGGCATAAGCGCCCGCCTAACGCCTTCAATCTTTCACGGGAGTACACCTCATGGATCGCAGAACCTTTTTAACCTCAAGCGCCGCACTTGGAGTCACCGCCTCGCCCAGCGCGGCCAGCACGATTGACCCGCTGGTGAATATGTTTGCCCGTTGGGCGCGCGCAAAGCACCGCTGGTACGCCCTTGCGCCCGAGCACGATAACCTTGATGCGCCAGAAATGTTGGAGGCTTGGGCAGAGAAAGAATCAATGTATGACCAAATGCTTACATCGCAGGCGAAATCACTGGAAGGCTTGCGTTGCCAATTGGTATTGCTGTGGGAGGAAGATGGGCCGCTGTTTATGGCTGGAAGTGATGGCAGCGAAACAGAACGGAAAGACCCCGCGTTTATGCTGTTGGCGCAAATCTTGGTGGGTGTTGAAAGCCTGACTGCCACCCCATCATGGAAGAACGTAAACCCGAAGATGCTATCACCTTCACAGTTCTAGCCAGCTTCACACCAGCCGCACTCTTGAAAGCCCTGCAATGTCTCTACGATGCAGGGCTTTACTATGTTTGATACTGAATGCTAACCGGCCCTGCACAGGCCAGCCCATTACCTGCACCACCTTCCCCCGCGCCCCACTTGGGCGGCGGCATAAGTCGCGCGCAATTCTGCATATGCCGTATTCGGCTGACCCTCTGAGATTGACCGTGAAGCCCTGTGAGGCCCAGCAACCCCGCCAAGCCAACCAACCACATTTACCAAGCAGTCCAGCCTGTGCTGTATGCTTTGGGTCCTTCCTGACCCCCTATGACATGGGGGTAATTCGCGCCCCGTGCTCTCAATATATTACATAGTTTTCAAAGGGTTGATGATGATATTGAGGTTGTTATTGTTTGGCGTTCCGCCCTTCGAATAGGCTGGATTGATGCAGCGGGGGTATCAATTGTTCAGCATTATCTAAGCAGGGACCGGCGTAGGTAATCAGATTTTTGCGCGCAAGGTTTTTGTAGGGGGGTGGTTCAATCTCCAAGCATCCATGAGCGGCGGACCGGTGTGTAAGAAGGAAAAACTTCGCGCAGGTATCCATGAAACTTTTTTTATGAATGAGCGAAGGCGAATGGTAACGATCACGCGGAGACTTTCGCGGCCCCTCTTGGGGTTTTCTACGTATACGGGCGGCTAGGCGCATAGCTTGCCGCGAGATTAACCAGCTCGAAGCCCTAAACTAAACCAGCGTTTTGTTTAGGGTATCTGAAAAAGGGTGATTTTGCCGGTGTTTTTGTGGTCGGAAAACGACATTCTGAGCCTGAAAAATGGCCCAATACTATTTTATTGTTTATTTACAATGCCTTATTGGGTTACACGTTGAAAAAAGCTGTAACCCATTTTGTAACCATATAGGAATATATTATACAGTAATAACAATAGGTTACATATATATGTTACAGGTTACAAAAGTTACACCTACTTTTACCACTTCCTTTCCCTCTGCAATCTGACCTCCCCGCTCCCGCCGGAAAGTACCGGAGAGATTGGGCAAAACCCTGCCAGCAATCCCGCCCCTTCATTTCAAGGGAATCACCGGAGAGAGCTTATAAAAATGCGACAGGGCTTTTCCCCCGCGCGGGAAACGAATTTGGTTTGAATAGTAATTACGAGAAAACACCGCAATTCACCGCGAAACTGCTCACGGTGCTCGCCATGTGCTCGCCAAGCCAAAACAGGCCTTTGCCAAATATCGTGTAAGTCATTGATTTTATTGGTGACCCCGACAGGATTCGAACCTGTGGCCTGCTGATTAGAAGTCAGCTGCTCTATCCAGCTGAGCTACGGGGCCAGTGCTTAGTGAGTCCAGACGGTGCGCCTGCTAAACGCAAAGTTTTCAGCGTATCCGCCTTGGCGCACCAGAGTTTGCCGTTTGTGTGGTTCAGTCACGGTATAGGCCAGCCCTTTGGCTTCAGCAAAGGCAATCGCCGCGTCTTTACTGGCGAAACGCATGCGAATCTGCTGTTGCATATCGGTGGAGCTTGTCCAGCCCATAAGCGGGTCGATGCTGCGCGCGGTTTCAGGGCAGTGCTCCAAAACCCAGTCTTTGGTTTTAGCTTGGCCTGATTGCATTGCATTTCGAGCTGGCTGAAAAATTCGTGCTGTCATCGGAGCGCCTCTTGGGGTTATCCGCTTCTTATCGCCAATTCGCGGCTTCTGTGCAAGGGGGATTGCAAGGAAAGTTATCAGCCCGGCGTGAGGGAGCGAGGGGTGGGGTGGGTTCGTTTCACTCCGAGCCGATAACTTGCCACTTGCAAGACCAATTAACCAAACTTGGCAGGACAATACAAGAACAAAATAGCCAAATAGTTGCTTTATTTTGCTAAAAAGCAACCTTAAGTGTTAATCATTTATTAACTATTTGGCGCGTTCCCCAAACAGCTTCGGGCGGAAAGCGCCCAGCATAAGCTCCAGTGCCAGCGGGATAATATTGGACATGCCAATCAGCGCTTCGGTTTCCCCGCGCGCAATAAACGCATCACTCACCACACCGGCCGGCAGTGAGTCTTTGGCGAGTTGCAGCATCTCCGGCATCATCGGCACTAAAAACACAAACGCATTGATGGTCAGAAACGCCGTCATCAACAGCTTGGCCTTTAACCAATTCGCCCGCACTCTATAGCCGTAAAATAGCACAAGATCGGCAAATATCTTTAGCCCTAGGCCCGGCAAAATTAAAATATAGGCGCTGATTTCTTTATACTGGTAAACATGAAACGCCGTGGAGGCATCTGGATGGCCGATGGCCGCCCCCATTACAATGTGAGACAGGATCCCACCCACATACATAATCGTGCCAATTTCATGGATGAACTCAATTAGGGCTTGTTGAGATTCATCGTGAATTGATGATGGCTGCCGACATATAGATCATTGAGGCGTAGCTTTGATCAGTTTTGCAGGACCGCATGGCTATACGCTTGAATTCCTTCAGTTTCTGGAAGTA
>NVUX02000005.1 GCA_002402045.2 Paracoccaceae bacterium
AAACATCGCACGGCTTTCTGAAACGCCTGATTCTAAAAAGGTGATTGCCGCCGCCATGTTGGCTGACGCTCATGAGATGATTCTGAAACTTCCTGATGGATATGATACTAAAATCAACGGTGGTGCTCGGCTATCGGGCGGGCAAAAGCAACGCATCGGCCTGGCAAGGGCGCTTTATGATGACCCTGTGCTGCTTGTGCTCGACGAGCCAAATTCCAACCTTGATTCCCATGGCGGCATTGCGCTGGATAAGGCGATTGAAGGTTTTAAATCCAAAGGCGGCGCGGTTGTCATCATGGCGCACCGGCCTTCGGGCATTGCCGCCTGTGATCTTGCGCTGGTGCTTTCAGACGGTGTGGTGGCCAAATTTGGCCCGCGTGACGAGGTGATCAAGGCCATGACGCAAAACTACCAAACCATAGCGGGCGAAATGGCCCCCAAGGGGCAGCCATGAACGCGCGCGCGCAATGGAGCACCACGCGCTTTGTGGTGCTGGGCATGCTGGCGCTGGTTGGGCTGCTGGGCGGGCTGACCTATTGGTCGGCAACCACAGAAATTGCCGGTGCGATTGTGACATCGGGGCAGGTGGAACTGGAGAGCAAGCGGCAGATTGTGCAGCATCCGCAGGGGGGCGTTGTGAGTGAGATTTTGGTGTCAGATGGCGACCGTGTGGAGGCTGGCGAAACGCTGCTGCGGTTTGACTCTGTGCTGACTGAATCAGAACTCGCGGTCACCGAAGGCCAGCTTTTTGAGCTGCTCGGCCAGAAAAGCCGGTTATTGGCGGAGCGCGACGAGGTTGACGAAATATTATTTGACCCCGAGCTTGTAGACGCCGAAAAAACCCAACCTAAAGTTAGCGAATTGATGCAAGGTCAAAGCGCGCTTTTTGCCGCCCGCCGTACCTCGCTGAGTGAAGAACTTTTGCAATGGGATGAGCGCAGCCGGCAAATTAACAACCAGATCGTGGGGTCACAATCACAACTGACCTCGCTGGAAGAGCAAACGGCGTTGCTTAATCTTGAACTGGCTGACCAGCAGTCCTTGCTGGATAACGGGCTGACACAAGCCAGCCGCGTGTCGGCTCTCAAGCGTGAGGCCGCCAGTTTTGGCGGCCGTATGGGGGCGCTCAATGCTGAAATTGCACAATCGCGCGGGCGCTTGGCCGAGATCGGGATTGAACGCTTAAAGCTGGCCACAAGTTTGCGGGAGGAGGCCATCGGGGCGTTGCGAGAGCTGCAACCGCGCGAAATTGAGCTGCGGCAAAAACGGCTCTCCCTTCTTGAAGTGCTGGACCGCCTGACCCTGCGCGCACCCCGCTCTGGTGTGGTTTATGGCTTGGCTGTTCATACCACCCGCGCCGTGGTGCAGCCCGCTGAGCCGATTCTTTACATCATCCCGCAAGACGAACCCTTGATCATTCGCACCCAAATTCCGACCCAGCATATTGACCAGATTCGCCTCGGGCAGCCTGCGACTTTGCGCTTTTCAACGTTTGACCAACGCACGACGCCAGAATTATTTGCAACTGTGGCCAATATATCCCCTGATGTATTTGTTGATGAACGCACGGGTGCGAGCTACTACACCGCCGAATTACGCCCAAATGAAGGCGAATTGGAGAAACTTGGCGACCTCGATATTCTCCCGGGGATGCCCGTGGAATCTTTTATTAAAACCGATGATCGCACACCACTAAATTACCTGATCAAGCCCTTGGCCAATTACTTTAACCGCGCGTTTCGCGAGAACTGATGCACGCGATTGCCCAAAGCCTTTAGCCCAGCCAACCATGGTGCCCTCCGCTCCGGATTTTGCTTACGCAAAATCCTCACGTTTGGGCCATGGCCTCGGCTTCGCCTCGGCGGCCCTGCCCAAAAGCACGGCGGTGGCGGGCGGCGCAGGTATGCCATTGCAAAGTAGAAAAAGCGTTGATGCGCCGCCTCCTTGGTAAGGGTATCAAAATGCGGCCTTATAATTTCGACCTATCAGGACATCTGCACATTGGCATTCATTTAAAACCGCTGGCTCATCATCTCGAGCTTTGCCTGCTCAACCAAGTTTCGGTTCTCCACGCTCCAGTTGGACACCGCTTTTTCGGCGTTTTCAAATTGCCCTGATTCCAGAAAGCTATATACTTTCGGAGGTAAGCCGCCAGTGGCACAGCGCGCGCGCACCCAGGCTTGACTCAGGCCCATTTGCGGCTTGCCAGTGCACCACACATGCTCAAATGCCGTCATAACATAATCCAAAACCTGGGGCTTGATATGGCGGCGATCATCGCTCCACCTGTTTTGAAACACGTCCATAACAATCTCATAAGATGGCCAATAGTGCAGGTTTTCGTCTTCAGGCCGGGTCGCGCTCAGAAATTCATCAAGTGCGGCGCGCAAAATTGCCTTGGAGGCCGAATTGGCCGTGATGCAAGAGACAGGCCGGAATGTGGCCACCAAGGGCACAGGTGAGAGGGTGAACATGATTTTTGCGTCGGGGTTGTGCTTGCGAATGATCCGGTGAATTTGCTTCAGGTTGCTGAGGTTTTCACTATGGGTGCTCACCCGAAATTCGTGCAGCGCCGGGTCATAAACATCTTGCGGCACAGCGCGCCAAAAAACCTCCCCGGTGGCTCTATGGCTCCACACTTCAGAAAGCCCAAGTGTGATAATATAAAAATCCGACGCCAAAAGAGCGGCTTTGGTTTGCAGCCGGATCTCTTCATTATAATCCTGGAGCGTGGCGTCTTTGTCATGCCAAAGTGTTTCCGCAAAAGCCTTGCCCTCTAGCGCCCACTCAAACTGTTGAAGCACCGCATAGCTATTGGCCATGCCCTCGCCAAACCGCGCGATATAAGTATCACCCCACGCGCCATCTTTTTGGTTGAGCACGTTAAAATCTCGCTTCGCCAACCATTGGCTGATATGTTCGGCAAAACAGCTGCCAAAGGCTACGATGTTGGTTTGTGGGCTTATGGTGGGCGCTTTGGGCGCCCAGCCTTTCAGCACGTGGTTTGACACGGCATCGACATTGTGAAGGTTTTTCAGGGTAGGGTTGAAATTGCAATGCACCCCGCGAAACCAGGTTTTGTGCGCCTCTTGATTTAAGCCATCAACTTGAAACTTAAGCAACGGGCCCGCTTCATCACCAATTTTCAATCGTTTCTGTTTAGGATGAGACACTTTTCGGCCTATGTTTTATTGCTGCGATCGAGGGCAGCCTACGGCAGGGCCACGCAAATTGAAACGGATATTTCCAATCATGAGTGGCTTGAAAGACGGCGCTATGGCCAAGCCCCAAAGATGCCTAGCCCCGGTCGCGCATCAATCGGCCTTGCTGCTTTTGCCAATCGCGCTTTTTCTCGGTTGCGCGCTTGTCTTGCAGCTTTTTGCCTTTGGCGATGCCAATCAATATTTTAGCACGGCCTTTGTTATTAAAGTAAACCTTCAGCGGCACCAAAGTCATGCCTTCGCGGCCTATATTTTTGAGCAGGTTTCGCAACTCTTTTTTGCTGACAAGCAGCTTGCGCCGCCGCCGCTCTTCGTGCTGAAAGGTTTTGGCCTGCTCGTATTTTGGCACGTGGGAGTTGATCAGCCACAGCTCACCATCTTCGATATTGGCATAGCTTTCGGCGATATTCACGCCACCTGCCCGCATGGCCTTTACTTCGGAGCCTTCGAGCATCAACCCACACTCGATAGTGTCCTCAACGGCATAATTATAGCGCGCCTTGCGGTTTTCCGCGACGTTCTTGTTATTAGGGTTTTTTTTGCCTTTAGGTGCCATGAGGTTGATGTAGTCATCGGCGGGCGGATTGTCCAGATGGCGATGGCCGTATAAAATTTATGCGGCCATTTCTAGGCCATGGCACGCCCGAGCTTCACTCGGTTTCACCAATATACCCCATTGCCTGTTTCAGCTTCTTTTGCACCGATTGGATGGTCGCCTTCATGACAGTGACGAGATCCATCTGCTTCAAAATATCGGCAACGTCTCCCACCATCGCTCTAATCATCATTTCGGCCTGCTTAATGGCAGAGTGCAGGCGGTCGAGCGGTTTTAGTATGGTGAGTAGGTTTTTGAAAAAACCCGCCAGTCCCGCCAGCACCGCTTTTATCAGATTTAGCGTAAATGAAACAATATTGACCAGCGTGTCGCTCACGCCAGCTTTGATGGCTTTGATCAGGTTTTTCATATATCGCACAATAGTTTTCACTTGTTTAGGCAGCTCTTTTAGGGCTCTTGCCATAAAAGAGCTGCCTTTTTTGCCGCGCCCAGCAGCGCCGTTGGCAAAATTCGGGCAATTTGCTTGAGCTTCGCCAACAGTGATTTAAGCCCAGTAACGAGCGTAGCGATAAAACCAACTAGTTTTTTAGCTGTATTCGCAAGAACGAAATGATTTTGTGCAGCGCCTTTGCCTGTTTATCAATGGCTTTAAGGGCAATCTCTTCGGAAGTAGCCATGTTAGGGTGTGGACTCAATTGCACCACTGTCTAATCGCAAACAAATGCAGCATAGCGAGAAAATTCCGGCTGAGTTTCTCAAATCGGGTGGCGAGCCTACGCATGTCCTTCATCCTACAGAAAAATCGTT
>NVUX02000065.1 GCA_002402045.2 Paracoccaceae bacterium
CGCGTCTTCGCAAACTTGTGGCGGCGGCTGGCGTTAAACTTATGCGGCATCAAGGGCATCCGGGCTGCCGACAAAGGACTCTAGTATCAGAACACCAGGCATCCATGCAACAACGCCCCTTTGTGTGGGTGGATTTGATTTGATTGTAGTCGGTTGATCGATGCTCTCGGGCCGAGAAACTGCGAAAACTGATGGAATCAGTGGCATTTCAAACGCCGCAGCAAAAGTCTTTATGAATAAGCTAACTAGCTTGAAATTGTTTGACCAATTTAAGTATCGCCGAATAGACTGCATTGGTTGCGGGGGAAAATTGCCGATGGGATGATTTGAGTAAAGAGAATGTTTCAACACTAACTGTCAGGTCAGTGCTTATTACGCCTAATGAGCCAGATCGGCCATCAATGTGTGCGAATTCAGTTGCAACCGACGTAGCCAGTGGCGCAATTGAGTTTGTCTGGCGAACCAGTGCCAAGGTTAGGAGGAATGACGAGGTTGTATAGGCGCGCTCCGGCAGGGAATGGCCGCGTTGCCGCAAAGCCTGTGCGATGGTTTGCTGCAACACCGTGCCTTCAAAGGGCAATACCCAATCAAAGGTCATTAGGTCTTGTACGCTAACTATTTCCTTTTTAACCAGCGGGTGGTCGGAACGCGCGATAAAGCTAACCGGTTCTGACGCGATAGGCACTTCTTCGAACAACTCTGGCTGCATATCGACAGGTATGCGTCCGAGGATAAAATCCAGTTCTCCTTTTGCCAGCCTAGATGCCAGTATGTCACTTGTTGTCACCTCAACCGTAATGTTCACGCTGGGCATGATAATGCGCGCGTCTTTAAGGACGGGTAGAATAAATTCGATGGCGGGGCCGGTTACGGATCCGATCCGAACGGTTCCGGCAAGGCCTGATTGCAGTTCGGATATTTCTTGCTCGGCATCATCAATTTCTTGAAGAATGCGCTTTGCACGCCCGGCAAGGGCGCGGCCTGCCGAAGTAAGTTCAATACCCTTTCCCGCACGTCGGTGGATTTTTTGGCCGAGGATCTGCTCCAGCTCCGAGGCGAGACGGGAGGCCGCAGGTTGGGCGATGGCTAAATGGTTAGCGGCCCGCTGCATGCCGCCGGCTTGCGCCAATGCAGCAATGAATCGCAAATGGGTAATTTTTAGGCCACGATCCAATAAATTCAGAGGCAATCGGGGGTGTGTCATGGTGGGCTCTCTATAACTTACATACCAAAAATGATATGTAATGATAATGTATGATAATTTGACTGTAATGTATACTATGTGACAGTTTAAAGTGGGGCGTAGAGGATTGCTGGGTCTCGCGGAGGAAATCAAAAACAAAACCGCCGTAACTGGCGGTAAGGGAGGAAGTAATGAATTTATTTAAAAAGTCGCTAGTCGTGGCGGCGGCACTTACGACACTTGCGGCCGGGCCACTAACAGCACAAGATAACGGTTCGATTGGTATCGCTATGCCAACAAAATCGTCGGCACGGTGGATATCTGACGGCAATGCCATGGTGGCTCAGTTTGAGGCGGCTGGTTATACGGCTGACTTGCAATATGCTGAGGATGACATACCAAACCAGCTGGCGCAGATTGAAAACATGATCACCAAAGGCGTGGACGTTTTGGTGATTGCTGCCATTGATGGCACAACACTATCCAATGTTTTGGAAAGCGCGGCAGCCTCCGGAATTCGGGTTATTGCTTATGACCGGTTGATTCGTGAAAGCGGAAATGTTGATTATTATGCGACGTTTGACAATTTCAAAGTTGGCGTTCAGCAAGCTAGTTCATTGGTTGCCGGGCTTAAGGCGCGGTTTGGCGATGGCCCATATAACGTAGAGCTGTTTGGTGGGTCACCTGATGATAACAACGCGTTTTTCTTCTATAATGGCGCGATGTCCGTGCTCGACCCGCTGATCGCGGACGGCACAATCATTATCCAGTCTGGCCAAATTGGCATGGAAACGGTTGGCACCTTGCGTTGGGATGGTGCTGTAGCACAGTCTCGCATGGATAACTTGCTTTCAGCTTATTATGGCGATGTTGACCTGCACGGCGCGCTAAGCCCCTATGATGGTTTGTCAATTGGTATCCTGTCTTCGCTTAAAGGTGTTGGCTATGGTTCGGATGGCGTTGCAATGCCAATCGTTTCCGGGCAGGACGCTGAAATTCAGTCGGTAAAATCTATTCTGGCTGGTGAGCAGTATTCAACAGTGTTCAAAGATACCCGCACCCTTGCCGGTGTGACCGTTGGTATGGTTGACGCACTACTGAACGGCGGCGAGCCAGAGATCAACGACACCACCACCTATGATAATGGTGTGCGTGTGATCCCTGCCTATCTGTTGGAGCCGGTATCTGTGGATATTTCCAACTGGGAAGACGTTCTGATCGGGTCTGGTTATTACACCATGGACCAAATTCAGTAGATCCTTGAGATCAATAGCCTCGCCCGCATTACGCTGGGCGAGGCGCTTTACCCATAGGTAATTCTCATGACAACTATTTTAGAAATGCGCGGCATTACCAAGACCTTTCCCGGGGTTAAGGCGCTGGATGATGTAGATTTGCGCGTCGAACAAGGCGAAATTCATGCTCTTGTTGGTGAAAACGGTGCCGGTAAATCAACACTGATGAAGGTGCTTTCCGGGGTTTACCCAGCAGGCAGTTACGATGGTGAAATTGTTTATAACGGGCAAGTCACCTCCTTTGCTGGTATCTCAGACAGCGAAAAGCTGGGCATTATTATTATCCACCAAGAGTTGGCGCTGGTGCCTTTGCTTTCGGTTGCCGAAAACCTGTTTTTGGGCAATGAAGTGGCACGTAATGGCGTGATCAACTGGCCGGAGATGTATCAACGGACAGATGAGTTGTTGGCCAAGGTCGGCCTAAATGAAGCGGCCTCAACCACAATTGAGTCTATGGGGGTTGGTAAGCAACAGCTGGTTGAAATTGCCAAAGCCCTCGCAAAAAACGTTAAGCTGCTTATTCTTGATGAGCCGACTGCGGCACTGCAGGAAAACGACAGCCAAAAATTGCTGGAGCTGTTGCTGGAGCTGAAAGCGCAGGGCATTACCTCTATCTTGATTTCGCACAAACTTAACGAGATCAGCCAGGTTGCGGACAGGATCACGGTTATTCGAGATGGAGCTGCGGTTTCTACGCTTGATTGCCGGGCCGAAGAGATTAGCGAAGAACATATTATTCGGGACATGGTGGGCCGTGATATGGAGCATCGCTACCCCGAGCGCCAACGCAACATTGGCCAGCCGTTATTTGAGATCAAAAACTGGAACGTGTGGCACCCCGAGCACAAAGACCGCCAGATGCTCCGAAATGTGAACTTTAACGTGCGCGAAGGGGAAATTGTCGGCATTGCCGGGCTAATGGGCTCTGGCCGCACCGAGCTGGCGATGAGCATTTTTGGCAAAAGTTACGGGCGGAATATATCGGGCGAGGCCTTTTTAAAGGGTCAGCCAGTTAACCTGTCGACGGTAGATAAAGCGATCAAAGCAGGGCTGGCCTATTGCACGGAAGACCGCAAAGAGCTGGGGTTGGTTCTGGAAGAAAGCATCGTGAGCAATATTACTCTGGCCAACTTGGAAGGCGTTTCTCGCGGTGGGGTTCTTAACACCGCTGAGGAGCAAAAAGTTGCAGAACGATACCGCGAAGCTATGAATATCCGCACCCCGAGCGTGCATCAAAAAGTTGTAAATCTTTCGGGGGGTAACCAGCAAAAGGTGGTGCTGTCCAAGTGGCTTTTCGCAAATCCTCAAGTGTTGATTTTGGACGAACCAACGCGCGGTATTGATGTAGGGGCAAAGTTTGAAATCTACGGAATTATGAACGAGCTGGCTGCGGAAGGTCGCGGCGTGGTGATGATTTCGTCAGAGATGCCCGAGCTATTGGGCATGTGTGACAGAATATATGTGATGAACGAAGGCGAGCTGGTTGCAGAACTCAGCGCCGAAGAAGCAAGTCAGGAACGCATTATGTCGTTCATCGTGACAGAATAGGGAACTTGAAATGACTGAAGAATTATCCAAGAGCAAAGCTGTTAGGCAAAAGAGCGTCGGTGAATATTTTGCGGCGCATCTACGTGAATACGGCCTGTTGCTCGCGCTTATCGCCATCATGGCTTTCTTTCAGGTGATGACCGGTGGCGTCATGTTGAAATCTGTGAATATCACCAATCTGTTCTTGCAAAATAGCTATATCATCATCATGGCTCTGGGCATGCTGGTGGTTATCGTTGCTGGGCATATCGACCTTTCGGTCGGCTCGGTGATGGGGTTCATCGGTGCTTTAGCCGCGATCTTGATGGTAAACTATGATTGGCCGCTTTGGGCTGTTTTTCCGGTTTGTTTAACCGCGGGGGCCCTCATTGGCGCCGCTCAGGGCTATTGGGTAGCCTATTGGAGTATCCCGCCATTTATCGTGACGTTGGCAGGTATGCTTGTGTTTCGTGGCCTATCACTCTGGCTGCTGGAGGGGCAATCTGTTGGCCCGTTTCCCAAAGAGTTCCAACTTCTCTCAACGGGATTTATCCCTGATTTTATGCCCGAAAGTATGAGCGCATCTTTGGCAGAAACGTTTGGCGCGCGCCGGTTCAATACTGGCGCATTGAGCCTTGGTGTTATTGGCTCGGCGGTAATTGTTTACCTTGGTTTGAAAAAGCGAGCGCGTAACAAGGCCTATGGCATTGAAGACGAGCCCAAGTCATTTTTCATTGGCCGTAATATTATTGTGATTGGTGGCTTGCTGTTTATTTGCTTCAAGCTTGCCACTTTCCGCGGCCTGCCAAATGTTTTGGTTACCATGGCTGTGCTCACCATTGCTTACGCGTTTCTCACTCAAAGCACAGTTATCGGGCGGCGGTTATATGCGGTTGGCGGCAATGAAAAAGCGGCGAAGTTGTCGGGGATCAAAACTAAACGGCTCACGTTTCTAGCCTTCGCCAACATGGGGATGCTGGCCGCTCTTGCCGGGCTAATTTTCGCGGCGCGCTTGAATACCGCGACGCCAAAAGCCGGTTTTGCGGTGGAGTTGGATGTAATTGCCGCCGTGTTTATTGGTGGCGCGTCTATGTCGGGCGGCGTTGGTAAAGTAATTGGTGCGGTGGTTGGTGCATTTATCATGGGCGTTATGAATAACGGCATGTCGATCATGGGTATTGGCATTGATTATCAACAGGTTATCAAGGGGTTGGTTCTGCTCGCGGCTGTGATCTTTGATGTCTATAATAAAAACAAGCAAGGATAAGCCGATGCTGGTTTCCCAAATCGTTTTGCCCAATGGCAAAAAGGCAGTTGTTGCCAGAAACGGCACCGAGGCTTTTGTGGTGCAAAACAGCACGAGCCTTTTTGAACTGGTCAATGAAGCGATTGCTTCAGACTGTAGCCTTGTAGATTGTATTTCGCGCCACGGCATGGGTGAGCCGATTGACTTGGATCTGGCATCGGCGGAAAACCGGATAAGCCTGCCAATTGACCATCCAGACCCGACGCATATGCACATTACCGGCACCGGCTTAACCCACCTCGGCAGCGCTACAACCCGTGATGCAATGCATACAAAAGTTGCAGACGCTGAGATGAGCGATTCAATGAAAATGTTCCAGATGGGGCTAAAGGACGGCCGCCCAGCTGCTGGGCAGATTGGGGCGCAGCCTGAATGGTTTTACAAAGGAAACGGTACGATGGCGCAAGCGCCAGGCCGTCCGCTTGTTTCTCCTGGTTTTGCAAAAGATGCGGGCGAGGAGTCCGAAATTGCCGGCATTTATGTGATTGGTAATGATGGCACGCCCTTTCGCGTTGGATTTGCCCTTGCGAATGAATTCTCTGATCATGTGACGGAAAAAGAGAATTACCTGTTTTTAGCCCATTCCAAACTGCGCCCTTGTTCTTTTGGGCCAGAAATTTTGCTTGGGGAATTGCCTGCTGATATAAACGGGACCTCCAGAATTTTACGCGACGGGCAGGTTTTGTGGGAGAAACCGTTTTTGTCTGGCGAAATGAATATGTCTCATACGTTGGCCAACCTTGAGCACCACCATTTTAAATATGATGTGTTTCGGCAGCCGGGTGATGTGCATGTGCATATGTTTGGCACCGCAACCTTATCGTTTGCAGACGGGATAGAAACCCGAGGCGGTGACGTTTTTGAGATTGAAGCAAAAGATTTTGGTCTGCCGCTGCGCAACCCACTCATCCAATCGGCACCAAAGGTCGCTGCCACTCAAATAAAAGTTCTATAGGAATATATTATGACCTTCAAACCCGCAAAATGGCCCCGAAAGCTCCGGTCGCATGAATGGTATGGCGGCACTTCGCGTGACAATATCTATCATCGTAGCTGGATGAAAAACCAAGGCCTTCCGGCTGACCTGTTTGATGGTAGGCCGGTGATCGGGATTTGTAACACCTGGTCTGAGCTCACACCATGCAATGGCCATTTGCGGGATTTGGCCGAGCGTGTGAAGCACGGCATTTATGAAGCTGGTGGGCTGCCGCTGGAGTTTCCGGTGTTTTCACCCGGCGAAAGCTCACTGCGGCCAACAGCAATGATGTATCGTAATATGTGCGCGATGGACGTTGAAGAAGCGTTGCGTGGTAATCCGCTTGATGGCGTTGTGTTGATGGTCGGCTGTGACAAAACCACGCCAGCCTTGCTGATGGGCGCGGCCAGCGTCGATATCCCCGCGATTGTGGTCACCGGCGGGCCAATGCTCAATGGCAAATGGCGCAATACGGATGTGGGCTCAGGCACGGCCCTTTGGCAGATGTCAGAGGCCGTGAAATCGGGCGAGATGACGCAGGATGAGTTTCTTGAGGCCGAGCAGGCGATGTCTCGCTCTCCGGGGTCTTGCAACACTATGGGCACCGCCAGCAGCATGGCCAGCATGGCCGAGGCGCTGGGCATGGCGCTTTCAGGCAATGCTGCCATTCCCGCCGTAGATAGCCGCCGCCGGGTTATGGCGCAAATAACCGGGCGCCGCATTGTGGATATGGTCAAGGATGATTTGAAGCCGTCAGATGTGTTAACCCGCGAAGCTTTTGAAAATGCGATCCGCACAAACGGTGCGATTGGCGGGTCAACAAATGCGGTGCTACATTTGCTTGCCATTGCCGGTCGAGCCGAAGTCGAGCTGACCTTAGACGATTGGGACACGTTGGGGCGGGATATTCCGACCATTGTAAACCTGATGCCATCAGGTAAATACCTCATGGAAGAGTTCTTTTACGCGGGCGGTTTGCCTGTGGTTTTGAAGGCACTGCTTGATGGCGGTAAACTGCACGCTAACGCGCTAACCGTTTCGGGCCGCACCATTGGCGAGGAAGTTGCCGACGCTAAAAACTGGAATGAAGATGTTATTTTACCGTTAGACAAAGCCTTGACCCAAGAGGGCGGTATCGCGGTATTGAAGGGTAATCTTGCCCCTAACGGCGCAGTGATTAAGCCCTCGGCCGCCAGCCCACATTTGATGAAACATCGGGGCCGTGCCGTGGTATTTGAGGATATCGACGACTATAAGGCGCGCATCAATGATGATGCGTTAGACATCGACGAAACCTGCGTAATGGTCTTAAAGAATTGCGGTCCGCGGGGGTATCCGGGTATGGCAGAAGTGGGCAATATGGGCCTGCCACCAAAAATATTGAAAAAGGGCATTAAAGATATGGTGCGGATTTCTGATGCCCGCATGTCTGGCACTGCTTATGGCACGGTGATTTTGCATACCGCACCTGAAGCCGCCATTGGTGGCCCGTTAGCAGTCGTGCAAAATGGTGATATGATAGAGCTGGACGTAGAAGCCCGCCGTTTGCACCTTGATATATCTGATGACGAGCTCGCAAAAAGGTTATCTGCGTGGAGGCCGGCTGAAAACATGTCAGTTGGTGGATATGAGCAACTGTTCAAAACTCACGTACAGGGTGCTGACAAAGGTGTTGATTTTGACTTTTTGGTAGGATGTCGTGGAAAGGCAGTTGGCCGTGACTCTCATTAGCCCCTATAAGCTGGCTTTGGTTGGGGTCGGAAAAATTGCCCGAGACCAACATTTGCCATCCATCGCCGAGAATCCGGCGTTTGCGCTGGAAGCTGCTGTGAGCCGCAATGCCAATGTGGAGGGTATAGACAACTTTAAAACCTTTGCCGAGCTGCTGGAAAACCGGCCCGATATTTCGGTTGTGGCGCTGTGTATGCCGCCCTCGGTAAGGTTCCAAACCGCATGGGATGCCTTGAGCGCCGGAAAACATGTGCTGTTGGAAAAACCACCGGGGGCAACCCTTTCCGAGGTGGAAACTCTAACGGCACTGGCGGAAAAAAACGGACTTTCGCTGTATGCCACTTGGCATTCACGCCATGCAATCGGGGTTGAGCCTGCCAAAAAATGGCTGGCTGAGCGTGATATTAGGAAGCTGGAAATCGTTTGGAAAGAAGACGTGCGCCGCTGGCACCCAAACCAACCTTGGATTTGGCAAGCCGGTAATGCAGGGGTGTTTGACCCGGGCATTAACGCATTGTCTATCCTGACAGAAATCATGCCACATGGCATTCATCTGCAAAGCGCTGATCTGGAATTTCCAGCCAATAGCGAAACCCCCATTGCGGCTACACTGAAATTTTTTGACCCGAAGGGCGCTGATATTTCTGCCGAATTTGACTGGCGGCATGAGGGCAAACAAACATGGGATATTTTTGTGCAATGTGCAGACGGAGAGATGCGTCTAGCAGATGGTGGCGCCAAGTTATACATTGACGGGGCGCTAACCGTTGAGGGGCCAGACCGTGAGTACCCAATAATATACCAACGTTTTGCGGCGTTGCTAAGCAGATCAGAAATCGACGTTGACCTCGCACCACTGCGCCATGTTGCTGACGCATTCATGCTGGGCCGCCGCACTGAAACCGAAGCATTTTTTGAATAGAACCGGATGAAATATGAGCATTTATGAAGGACTAACGGGCAAACATTTGATTGCCGGAAACTGGGTTGATGGCGTGGAAACATTCCATTCTTTGCCTATACAGAGTGAGGGGATTGCCTTTGCTCGCGGCACTGCGTCAGATATAGACGCGGCGGCCATCGCGGCAGAGGCTGCATTTTGGCCATATTCTGCAAGCAGTCGCGCTACGCGTGCCGCGTTCCTTAACCGTATTGCGGATGAGATTGAAGCCCGTGGCGACAGGATCACCGCAGTTGGTGCCGCCGAAACCGGCCTGCCAGAGGCGCGCCTAACGGGCGAGCGTGGCCGCACAACTGGCCAGCTACGGATGTTTGCTACACATATTTTGAAGGGCGACTACCTTGACTGCCGTAAAGACGCAGCGTTGCCCGATCGGGCGCCTTTACCGCGGCCTGATTTGCGTTTGATGCAACGACCCATCGGCCCTGTCGGAGTATTTGGGGCGTCCAATTTTCCGCTGGCATTTTCGGCTGCCGGTGGGGACACCGCTTCAGCGCTGGCGGCGGGTTGCCCTGTTGTGGTCAAGGGCCACCCAGCGCATCCGGGCACGTCAGAGCTGGTTGCCCAGGCAATTTCAGCCGCCATTGCCGCCGAAGGGCTGCATGCAGGGATATTTTCGCTGGTGCAATCTGATACTCGCGAGGCCGGTGAAGCATTGGTGCAACACCCATTGATTCAGGCAGTGGGCTTTACCGGTTCACTTGGCGGCGGGCGCGCATTATTTGACTTGGCTTGTGCGCGGCCAACGCCCATTCCATTTTATGGCGAACTTGGCTCGGTCAACCCGATGTTCTTGCTGCCCGCAGCGCTTGAACAGCAAGCCAAGGATATTGGCGCAGGTTGGGCGGCATCCTTAACCATGGGGGCTGGGCAATTTTGCACCAATCCTGGCTTGGTGTTTGTGGTTGACGGGCCAGATGCAGATGCTTTTGAAGCTGCTGCATTGGCCGGGCTAGGGGCAGTTGCTGAACAGCCAATGCTGACCGACCCGATTGCAAGCGCTTATCGGCGCGGGCGCGATGAACTGACCGCAGGGACTACCGTATTGCTGGCATCAACATGTGAAGGGCGTAGCGCGGGCCCTGATTTGACGACAGTGACGGGTGACAAATTTGCCGCAAACCCACATTTTGCTGAAGAGGTGTTTGGCCCGCTTGGCCTGATTGTGCGCGTTAAAGACACCGACGAATTGCTAGCCATGGCACACGGGCTTGCTGGGCAGTTAACCTGCACGTTGCATATGCTCGATGCAGATACAGCACTGGCAAAAACATTGCTGCCGGTGCTGGAGCGTAAGGCTGGGCGCATTTTGGTTAACGGGTTCCCGACCGGTGTTGAAGTTGCAGATGCGATGATGCATGGCGGTCCTTATCCTGCCAGCACAAGCGTTGCGACAACATCAGTCGGGACCATGGCAATACGCCGTTTCTTGCGCCCTGTCAGCTATCAAAACCTACCGCAAGATCTTTTGCATGATGAACTGAAGGTGTTATAGCCGTGCCAAGCCAAATCGCGCCACAAAACTGGATCGCCGTTGACTGGGGCACCAGCAACGTGCGGATCTGGTTGATGGATGCGCAAAATGAGGTGTTGGGCCGTCGGGCCTCTGATCAGGGTATGGCGGGCTTGCCATCTACAAGGTTTGAAAGCGTATTTCTGGAATTGGCTGGTGATTTTCTGAGTCCGACGGGCAAAACCGAGGTCTTGGTTTGCGGCATGGCGGGCGCGGCTGAAGGCTGGGCCGAGGCGGGTTATTTAACCGTGCCTTCACCCCCATCGGCCCAAAAGCCTGCCGTAATACCGACCAAAGACAATCGTTTATCGGTGCGCATTTTGCCGGGGTTAAAACAAATATCACCTGCTGATGTTATGCGCGGCGAAGAAACGCAAATTGCTGGAATAATGGCCGGTGCACCCGATTTTGATGGCGTGATCTGTATGCCGGGAACCCATACAAAATGGGTGCAGGTTAAAAGCGGCGTCGTAGAAGGCTTCAAAACTTTCATGACTGGGGAGCTGTTTGCCCTGCTTGCCACGAGTTCGGTGCTGCGTCATGTGATCGCGAAATCCGGCTGGGACGAGCTTGGCTTTATCGCAGGGTTAAAAACATCGCATTTGCCCACATCTGCGCTCTTTTCGTTGCGCGCCGATGGGTTGATCGGGGATATGACCCCTGAATTTGCGCGGGCGAAACTTTCTGGCCACCTGATTGGCGCAGAAATTGACGCGGCCAAGGCTTTTTGGCAGGATCAAAAACTGATTATTGTCGGCAAAAACGATATGGCCAGAGCTTACGCCAAGGCGCTTAAACTCAATAATGCCGAAGCTGAATTGATTGACGGCGAAGCGCTGGTCATAACGGGTTTGGCACATGCTCGAAAATGGTCATAATGGCATCAAACCTTTGGTGCGGATTGGAAAAGGCAAGCATGGGATCACTCAGCTTATTCGATTTGACGGGCAAACGCTGCCTTATAACCGGCTCCAGCACCGGCATTGGTTTTGCGCTGGCAAGGGGGCTGGCGAGCGCTGGCGCTAAAATAGTCTTAAACGGCCGCAACAAGATGGCGGTTCAACATGCAGCGGATACCTTGCGCGCTGACGATGCAACAGTTGATACGCTGGTCTTTGATGTAACGGATCACGCCGCCAGCGCTGAAGCGATAAATGCTTTTGAAGCCGATATAGGCGCAATAGATATTCTGATCAACAATGCGGGCATGCAACACCGTGGCGCATTGGAAGATTTTTCTGCTGAAAAGTTTGACCAATTGATGCGGACAAATGTTTATGGCGTGTTTAACGTTGGCCAGCCAATGGCACGGCATATGATAGCTCGTGGTGCGGGAAAGATTATCAATATAGCCTCTATTCAATCGGCTTTGGCACGCCCGTCGATTGCGCCTTATACAGCGTCAAAAGGCGCGGTTAGCAACCTCACAAAAGGTATGGCGACCGATTGGGGGCCAAAAGGCTTGCAAGTGAATGCGATTGCGCCGGGATATTTTAAAACCGAGCTTAACCAAGCCTTGGTGGACGACCCCGAGTTTTCATCTTGGGTGGGCAAACGCACCCCGGCAGGGCGCTGGGGTGATGTTGAGGAGCTGGTCGGCGCGGCTATTTTTCTGGCTTCTGATGCCTCCAGCTATGTGAACGGCATTACCCTGTTTGTTGATGGCGGTATGTCGTCATGTCTTTGACCTTATGGATACATATATTATGACACGTAAAATTATTGCTATTCTTCGCGGCATCAAACCTGATGAAGCACTGGGCGTTTGTGAAACGCTGATTAAATCGGGCATTACCCAAATTGAGGTGCCGCTGAACTCCCCCAACCCTTTTGATAGCATCGCTGTGATGGTTGCAGAATTTGGCAAAGATGCAACTATTGGCGCTGGAACGGTTTTGACCCCAGACGATGTTCAACGGATTGCCGATATTGGTGGTGAGCTGGTTGTGTCTCCAAATTGCGACATCGCGGTTATCAAAAAAACCAAAGCATTAGGCTTGTTATCATTTCCGGGTGTGATGACACCGACGGAATGTTTTGCAGCTCTGGCGGCTGGTGCCAATGGGCTTAAGTTCTTTCCGTCATTTTTGGTTGGGGCCGAAGGGTTAAAAGCCATTAGCGCGGTTTTGCCTGCCGGCACCGAAACCTATGCTGTTGGCGGTGTTGGCCCTGACAATTTTGCGGCGTGGTTTAGGGCAGGGATAAGCGGGTTTGGCATCGGCACCGGCATATACACACCGGGCTCAGATATTGAGGATATTCGCCAGCGCGCCGATACGATTGTTGCCGCTTATGACGCCGCGAACATAAATTGACCGTATCCGTTTATGATGACCGTGTTTGCCAACTTGGTGAAGGGCCGCTTTGGCACCCTGTCAGAAAACAGTTATTCTGGTTTGATATCCTCGGCAAAAGGCTGATGACCAAGCTCAACGGACAAGCCCACCATTGGCAATTTGACGAGCATGTTTCCGCGGCCGGTTGGGTTGGTCGGGACCAGCTGTTGATCGCATCTGAAAGCGAGTTGTTTTTGTTTGATCTGCAAAGCGGAGATCGCCAAAGTGTAGTGCCGCTTGAGGCAAGCAACCCGGCCACCCGCTCAAATGACGGGCGCGCTGACCCGTGGGGCGGGTTTTGGATTGGAACAATGGGCAAGAACGCCGAAAAAGACGCCGGTGCGATCTATCGGTATTATCGTGGGGAATTAAGGCAAATTATCGGGCCGTTGACCATTACAAATTCAATAGCATTTGCCCCCGACAAGTCGGTGGCCTATTTCGCAGAGACCATCGACAAATGTATTATGCGGCAAAACCTGAGCAAAGACGATGGATGGCCGATTGGTGACCCAGAAGTATTTATAGATTTGTCCGCTGATAACCTTAACCCAGACGGTTCTGTGGTTGATGGTCAGGGCTGCTTATGGAATGCGCAATGGGGCGCTAGCCGGGTTGCCAGATATTCCCCAGATGGCAAGTTTATGTCGGCGATCTCCTTGCCCGCTCAGCAAACCAGCTGCCCAGCCTTTGGGGGAAGCGATTTGCGCACCCTTTATGTAACGACGGCGGCTATTGGGCTGGCTGGCCCCTCAGAGGGGCTTACTTTTCAGTGCTATACGGAAGTGACTGGGCAGGCTGAACCCTGTGTGATTTTAGGGGATTGATGGCAGTCTTGGGCGTTGTTGCATGGATGCCTGGTGTTCTGATACTAGAGTCCTTTGTCGGCAGCCCGGATGCCCTTGATGCCGCATAAGTTTAACGCCAGCCGCCGCCACAAGTTTGCGAAGACGCGATATTGTGTGA
>NVUX02000066.1 GCA_002402045.2 Paracoccaceae bacterium
CTAATAGGGCTAGGGGAAGGCAATTCATTAAATTTTGAAAGGTTTGAAAAATGAATAAGTCTATAATGATGATTATTGTTGCCGTGATCGCAATTGGTGGTGGTTACTATTATTATTCGTCTCAGCAAGCGCAACAGATGCAGATCGCGGCTGAAGCCGAAGCGACTGCTGTTGCAGAAGCTGCGGCCGCAGCTGTTGCTGAAGCTGAAGCTGTTGCTCTGGCAGAAGCCGCTGAAGCTGAAGCGCTCGCTGCTGCCGAGGTTGAAGCTACTCCTGTTGAAGAGGTTGTGGAAACCGTTACTGATACCGTTGTTGAAGCTTTGTCCAGTGGCGAAAATGTTGTTGAAGCCGTTATGGATTCCCTCAGCAATGAAACCGTATCCACTGCGATTGCAGCTGCTGGTTTGGATGCCAATTCGTCCATGCTCCTTAACGGGCTATTGTCAGCAGCTCAGGAAAACCCAGAAATGCTGAAGTCTATCATGGATCAGCTAAAAGCCATGACACCATAGTCTGATAAGCCAGCGCTTCGGCACTGGTTTTACACATGTTTTTCCGCCCGGTATTTTCCAAAATACCGGGCCGTTTTTCCAATGCGGCTAGCGATAGGCCTCTAGTCCCTCCGCGCCCTTCGGTGTCAGCCTATACACGCCGCGCGCGACCTTTTCAAACCAGCCATAGTGATCAGCCGCCAGTATCCGCGTGGCGGTGGGCACGGCTTTGGCTTTGGCCACGGCGGCCCCTTTGCTCGGCCCGTTCTCCTGTAAATACGCGGCGCATTTCAGCGCGTCTTGGCGATAGGAGGTGATAATCCCCACCTTGGTGGCCCCGCCCTTGTTGGGGTCTCCCACCCTACGAGCAAATTCGCGCAGCAGCCGCGCCGTGCGTTTGGGCGATTTTCGCGGAGTAAACGGCGCGGGATCGGCCAGCGGCTCCACATAGCCATCACGCAGCCGCACCGTGAGCAGCCCCAGCCCAAGGCGGCGGCACAGCGCGAGGTTATCCTTTAGCGCCTTGGCTTTGGGGGGCTTGGGAATGGCCAGATAAACCAGATCAGACACGGCTTGGCGCGCAATCCCCTGATGCACCAACGTCAGCGAAAACGCTAGCTTTAGCTCCACCAGCACTGGTGGCTCATCGCCCCGCATCGCCACTACATCCACCGCACCAATTTCACCTTTCACGCAATAGCCTTGCCCCTCCAGAAAGGTTTTCACAGGCTCATAAAGGTCGGTCTCGCGTGGTTTCATCAGCGCAGCTTGCCAGAGCCGCCCCCAATTGAAAACCGTTTTTCAGAAAAGGGTGACAAAGCCGATCGCCGCGCTTATATATCTCTCAGATATTGCAGCGCAGCAAAAGGCAAAACCCATGATCAAAATCTTCGGCCATCAGGCTCCCGACACAGACGCAACCGGCTCCGCCCTCATTTGGGCGTGGTACCTTAACGAGGTTAAGAACAAGGCCGCCACGGCCTATGTGCTGGGCGTGCCCAACACCGAAGCCGCCTTTGTGCTGACCCGCTGGGGTTTTGAGACACCCGAAATTCTCACCGGCATTGAAGCGGGTGAAAAGGTGGTGATTGTCGATACAAATAATCCGTCTGACCTGTTCCCCAATATTAACGACGCCGATATTCGCCAAGTGATAGACCACCACGCGCTTGCCGGTGGCCTCGCCACCAAAGGCCCGATCAATATCACTATCCGCCCCGTGGCCAGCACCGCCACCGTGATGATGGCCATTATGCCGTCCGAGGCGCTGGATCAAATGCCGGATGCCATAAAAGGCCTCGTGCTGAGCTGTATCTTGTCTGACACCCTTGAGTTCCGCTCGCCCACCACCACGCCGCGTGACGTTTCACTGGCGCATAAGCTGGCCAAAGACCTCGGCATCACCATCGCTGATTACGCCGCTGAAATGTTTGCCGCCAAATCCGATATTTCGCATTTTAACGATGCCGAGCTGCTGCGGATGGATTCGAAAATTTTTGATGTAGGTTCGCAAAAGCTCCGTGTTTCCGTGCTGGAAACCACCGCGCCCAAAATCGTGATGGATCGCAAGGCCAGCCTGATGGCCAGCATGGAAGCCGTGGCCGCTGAGGATGGCGTTGACCAAGTGCTTCTTTTCGTTGTTGATATTCTCAGCGAATCCTCGACCCTGCTCATCCCGAATGACGCGGTTAAATCCATCGCCGAAAAATCATTTGAAGTCACGGTTGAGGGCGATACGCTCCTCCTCCCCGGTGTGGTTTCTCGTAAAAAGCAAATTGTTCCTAACCTGAAAGTATAAGCCATGCGCGGACATTCCCACCCAGTTGGCACTATGTTTATCGACGAGCTAGAAGTTGGCATTAGCCGCTTTCTGGAGAAGAAAATCGACGATGAGGTTATTCGCGCCTTTGCCATTCTTTCCAGCGATCATAACCCGATTCATATGGATGAAGAATACGCAACCGATACGCCCTTTAAGGGCCGCATTGCGCATGGGATGATCGGCGCTGGGCTAATTTCAGCGGTGATCGGGGAGCAGCTCCCCGGGCATGGCACGATTTACCTCAAGCAAGACCTCAAGTTCACCGCGCCTGTGCGCCCCAATGATATCGTGCGCGCTGTGGTCACGATTCATGATATTGATATCCGCACCCGCCGCGTGGGGCTTGATTGCACCTGCACAGTGGGCGATACAGTGGTGATAACGGGCAAAGCGCTGGTACTGGCAGCGCGCCGCGGATAAGGGTTGGAAATGCAGATTTTTGAGCGGTATAGCGATGTTTCCTTGCGCGGCGCCTCTGTGGCTATGGGGAATTTCGACGGGGTTCACTTGGGCCATCGTTCGGTGATCAACCTAGCGCGCAAAGAAGGCGTGCCGCTTGGTGTGGTCTCTTTCGAGCCGCACCCGCGTAGCTTTTTTGCTCCGAATCCTTCGCCATTTCGGCTGATGAATGCGGCGGCCAAGCGGCACAGGCTCGCCAAAATCGGCGTTGATGTGCTGTATGACCTGCCATTTGATACAGCCCTTTCTCAGCTCACAGCGCTGGAATTTGTGCGCGACGTACTGGCGGGCGGCCTCGGCATTTCGCACCTCGTGGTTGGGGAGGATTTCCGCTTTGGCAAAGGCCGTGAGGGCGATGTGGCGGTTTTGCAAAAGCATGGGCCTGAGCATGGTTTCGAGGTCACAATCGCGCCGCTGCTTTCTGGTGAAAATGGCCAATATTCCTCCTCTGCCATCCGCGCTGCCTTGGCCGCTGGCCAGCCTGAAGAGGCCGCTAAAATGCTGGGCCACTGGCACCGGATTGATGGCGTGGTTGAAAAGGGGGATCAGCGCGGGCGTGAGCTCGGCTTTCCCACTGCGAATATTTCGGTTGAGGGCCTGCACCTGCCGCGCCTTGGGGTGTATGCGGTGGAGTTTGATGTTCTTAACGGCCCGCAAAAGGGCAGCTACCTTGGGGCCGCGAGCCTTGGGGTTCGGCCGACGTTTGGCCGCAACAGCCCCAACCTTGAAACCTTCGTTTTTGATTTTTCGGGCGATCTTTATGGGGCCGACGTCTCGGTTGCCCTTGTCTCTTTTCAACGCCCAGAGCTGAAATTTGACAGTTTAGATGCACTTATCGAACAAATGCACAAAGATTGCGATATTAGCCGCGAGATTTTGCGAAATGCGTGAAAAGTTTTGGGAGCGCGTCTCTATGGACGAGATGACGCGTGACGAATGGGAAGCTCTGTGCGACGGATGCGGCAATTGCTGCCTGATAAAGCTTGAGGACGAGCAGACGGGGAACTTCCTGTTTACCAATGTGTCATGCCAGTTGCTTGATACCAAAACCTGCCAATGCAAAAACTACGCCCTGCGCAAACAGATCGTAAAAGACTGCGTTATTCTCACGCCTGATAACATTGAATCCATTGCTGAATGGATGCCAGCCACCTGTGCTTACCGCCTGCTGCATGAGGGCGAGCCGCTGCCCGAATGGCACCCGCTGATAACAGGTGATAAGGAATCGGTTGTGAAAGCTGGCGCTTCGGTCAAAGACTGGGCGATACCAGAATATGATGTCAATATGGACGACATCGAGGACTACATCGTCGGGGAGTGACACATGTTTTTTGCATCAGATAATGGTGGCCAAGCGGCCCCTGAAGTTATGGACGCGATCGTTAAAGCCAATAGTGGCACGGCCATGCCTTATGGCGCGGATCCGATTATGGACCGCGTGCGCGCTAAAATCCGCGAGGTGTTTGAAGCGCCAGAGGCCGCGATTTACCTTGTGGCGACCGGCACGGCCGCCAACTCACTGGCGCTGGCCACGTTGGTGCAGCCTTGGCAAACCATTTACTGCCATCGCCACGCGCATATTGAAGCTGACGAATGCGGTGCGCCTGAGTTTTATACCGGCGGCAGCAAGCTGACATTGATTGACGGGGCTGACGGGAAAATTCCAGCAGATGCACTGCAAACGGTAATTTCAGAGACTGGAGCAGTGGGTGTACACGGTGTGCAAAAAGGTGCGCTTAGCATCACGAATGCGACGGAATCTGGCACCGTTTATACCCCCGCCGAGGTGGCGGCGCTTACGAGCATTGCTAAAGCCCATAACGTACCCACCCACATGGATGGCGCGCGCTTTGCCAATGCGCTGGTGCGCCTTGGTTGCACGCCTGCCGAGCTTACATGGAAAGCCGGAGTTGATATCCTCAGCTTTGGCGGCACTAAAAACGGGCTGATGGGTGTTGAGGCGGTTATCCTCTTTAACCCTGATCTTGCGTGGGAATTTGAGCTGCGCCGCAAACGCGGTGGGCACCTGTTTTCCAAACACCGGTTTTTGTCAGCGCAAATGGAGGCCTATCTAACGGACGATCTTTGGCTGAAGCTGGCACGTAAAGCCAATGCCGCTGCAGATCGTTTGGCGAAAGGAATCCTGAGCGTTCCGGGTGCCAGCCTTACGCACCCCGTGGAGGCCAACGCCATTTTTGCC
This sequence comes from Paracoccaceae bacterium, assembly GCA_002402045.2. GTDB lineage: Bacteria > Pseudomonadota > Alphaproteobacteria > Rhodobacterales > Rhodobacteraceae > UBA3077. The sequence continues at coordinate 4,973 of NVUX02000066.1, forward strand.
AGCTGGCCGCGCAAGGGCCACCGCGCCGCGCAGGCGGCTGAGGCAAAGTATTATCACTGGCCGTTTGACCAGAGCCTAGAGGGCCCCGACGACGAGATGATTTCGGCCCGCTTGGTGTGTAATTGGGCCACAAGTGACGCCGAAATTGATCAGTTTTTACAGCTTATATCGGGCTAGTGCCCTTAATCTAGAAATGAAGCTACAACCTGTGCAACGCCGCCTGCATGGGTGATCGGCCCCATATGCGCTGCCTTTGGTAACGTAACCAATGTTACTGCTGGCCCATGATCGGCTAACACCGTTGCGATTTGAGCAATAACCTTGGGAGACTTAGCGCCTTTCATGAGCAATACTGGCGCGCTAAGCATGGCTAAAGCTTTAAGCACCTCCGCGCCGCTTTCTGGTAGAATAATCGAGGCGTTGCTGGCCATGATCAGCGGAATGGTTTTCAGGATGTAGGTCTTTTGGGCGGAGGGGATGTTATCAAAACCCTCTATGCTCCAGCGCGCCAGAAAGGCGCGCGCGGCTGCGGGCCAGTCTTTCGCAAGGGTGGCTTTTGTAAAAGCCGCTGAGGCTCGGGTCTCTGCGGCATATGCTTCGGGGTTGGCTCCGGCCAATACCGCAAAATATACAGGCTCATACAGGCAGACCTTGCGCACAAGGTCAGGGCGTTCAAGCGCTAGTTTTAGCGCCACCGTGGCGCCAAAACTGTGGCCAAATACGTCACTTGGGCCGTTGGCTTCGAGCAAGCAAATGGCCGTTTCCACGGCTTGCCCCTGAATATCAACCGCTGCGTCAAACTCGGATTCCCCATGGCCGGGCATATCAAACGCAGTAAACGCATGCGCCGGCATTTTTGCCATCAAAGGGGCCAGCACGCCTCGGTGCGCCAAGGCACAATGTAGCATTAGCATCGGCGCGCCTTCGCCACTGCGCGTGATACCAACACGCCGGCCATTTATAATTTCTATGCTCATTTCTACTCCATTTACCCCCAGCCATAACAAGCCCCTATGCAAGCGGCAACGGGTTTGTTACACCGCGCCCAAGCCCATATAGATTCGCCCTCACAAAGGTTTCCGATCATGCGTAGTGCCAACCCTCCCAAACTGATTTCAGGTAATGCCAACCGAACGCTTGCTAATAGCATCGTTAAGCGCATGGGAATGCACCGGGGGGAACCGTTGAAGGTGGTGGATGCCCGTGTTGAGCAATTTAACGATGGCGAGATTTTTGTTGAGGTTTACGAAAATGTGCGGGACGAGGATATGTTTATCCTTCAACCTACGTCAAAACCCGCCAACGAGCACCTGATGGAGCTGATGATCATCGCGGATGCGCTCAAGCGCTCTTCGGCTCGGCGGATTACGGCTGTTATCCCATATTTTGGCTATGCCCGCCAAGACCGCCGTACCAAGGCGCGCACGCCCATTAGCGCCAAGCTGGTGGCGAACCTGCTTACCGAATCCGGTATTGACCGGATTTTGACAATGGATCTGCACGCCGCGCAAATTCAGGGATTTTTCGATATTCCGGTAGACAACCTGCACGCCTCACCGATTTTTGCGCTGGATGTAATTCACCACTTCAAAAACCTGAAAGACGTTACCGTGGTGTCTCCCGATGTGGGCGGCGTGGCCCGCGCGCGCCAATTAGCACAGCGCATTGGCGCTGATTTGGCAATCGTAGACAAGCGCCGCACCGCGCCGGGCGAGATTGAGGGCATGACGGTAATTGGTGAAGTTAAGGGCAAGGTTTGCATTATCGTTGATGATATTTGCGATACCGCTGGCACGCTCTGCAAGGCTGCTGATTTGCTGACAGAACAAGGCGCGAAGGAAGTGCATTCCTACATCACCCACGGGGTGCTTTCTGGCCCGGCGGTTTCTCGCATCCAGGCCTCGAGCATGAAATCTCTGGTAATTACCGATTCGATCGAGGCCACTGACGAAGTTCGCCAAGCCAAGAAGATTCGCATGGTACCAACAGCGCCGATTTTTGCGCAGGCGATCCAGAATATCGCGAGCGGTGCCTCGGTTAGCTCGTTGTTTAAAAACGAAACCCTCGGCGCGCTTTACGAGGTTTATTACCCCGGAAACTAAGAACAGCAAGTCTGCATTTAGCGGGCTTGCCTTTTCGCGCTAAAGGAACTAATAAACTAGTTGTATAGTTTATTGGAGCGTATCATGAATGAAAGTCAGGCAGCGGCAGGCTTTGCCGCGATGGGGGCCGACCATCGGCTCGGGGTGCTGCGGCACTTGGTGAAGGCGGGCAAAGACGGCCTTTTGGTGCACGAGATCGTGGAGAAAAGCGGCATTGCGGCTTCAACCATGGCACACCACCTCAAAACGCTACGCGAGGCGGGCGTGATCACCCAGCAAAAGCAAGGGCGCTCAACGGTGAGTGTTGCCAATTATAGCCGCCTGGAAGCCTTGGCCAGTTACATTCTGGCAGAATGCTGTGTGGCTGAAAATGACTGATATTACGCAGCAAAAACCGGCCTTTCGGCCCACACTCAAATCGCCTTGGACGGTCTCTCTCGGACTATTAATATTGGTGGCGATCTTTGATCTGCCAAACCTCGGGGCCGTGAGCCTGTTTGCGGTAATGGCCTTTCTTAGTACCCTAAAATACATCGTGTTTGCAGTGTTTCTTATCGCCGCGCTCAAGGCCGCGGGGGCAGAGGCGGTGGTGGCCAATGCCTTTAAGGGCCGCGAAATCAGGATGATATTTGTGGCGTCGCTTTTTGGTGGGCTGGCGCCTTTTTGCTCATGCGAAGTCATCCCGTTTATTTCGGGCCTGCTTATCCTTGGCGCGCCGCTTTCAGCCGTGATGGCCTTTTGGCTGTCCTCCCCGCTGATCGACCCGCCGACCCTGTTTATCACGGCTGGTGCGCTGGGCTGGGACTTTGCAATTGCCAAGGCCATTGCAGCGGTGAGCCTCGGGATATTTGGCGGCTTTGTTGTGAAGTTTTTTGCGCGCGGAGGGGCTTTTGCGAACCCGCTGAAGCCAAGCTTTAGCCAAGGCTGCGGCTGTGGGCCATCACCCCTTACCGGTACGCCTGTATGGGCGTTTTGGACCGAGGTTGAACGACGGGAAACCTTTAAGCACGAGTTTATCACTAACGCATTTTTCTTGGCAAAATGGCTGGCGATGGCCTATGTGCTGGAAGCGCTTTTGGTGAGCTATATCCCCTCGGATATGATTGTTAAGGTCGTGGGTGGTGAGGGGCTATGGCCGATCGTCACCGCGGCCTTGGTGGGCATGCCTGCCTATCTAAACTCTTACGTTGCGCCCCCGTTATTGGCGGGGCTCACCGAGCAAGGCATGAGCCCGGGGGCGGCGATGTCATTCATGATCGCGGGAGCTGTTAGCTCTGTGCCCGCTATGGCCGCTGTGTGGTCACTGGTGCGGCCGCAGATATTTGCGCTTTATCTCGGGCTTGGGGTCACCGGCGCAATTGTCGCCGGTGTTATATTTCAGCAGGTTACTTAACCTGAAGCCCGTTGACCGAGATAAATCCACCCTCGCCAAATTCAACCTCTGAAACCAGCGCGCCGCCTTCGCCCGCGCTGGTGAACATACCAAGCATGCCATTGGCTTGGGCAATGGTGGCTGGGCCTACCAAGGGCAGGCCGCCGAGCTTTTCAAGCAAGGCTGGAATGCCGGTGAGGGTGAAGGAGAGCGTGCCGCCATTTGGCTCTGGCACATCGGTTTCAGTGCTGAAATCAACGGTGCCTTCGCCTTCAATCCGCGCGTTTTCAAAACCCACAAGGAAGCTTTCCAGCGTGATATTGTGCAAGATCGCTGGCATGCCTTCCCACGCTTTAACGGCCTCGATATTGGCCCAATCCAGCAGCAGGGTTGCGTTGAAATCTGCTGCAATCTCAAAATCAGCCGGGGTGCGGCTGAGGGTGTTTTCCGGGTCGGCGAAGGCCCAAATACTGTCACTCACCGTCACGCCGCCAAAGCTGAGTGCAATGCTGGCATTTTGCGGGGTATCACTTGGGTGATGGGGCAGGGTAAGGGCAAAATGGGAGTTTGCGATTTGGGCGCTGTAGGGCTGCGGGCCGAATTGAGAGGACGCAACCGTGAAGCTGGCGTTTTGGCGATTGATTGTCAGGCCGAAATTCTGATCATCAAACAAGAAGGTGAACGTGCCGGGGCCTTGCTCGATTTCCATGTCCATATTCACGCGCGCCGATGTGATTTTTTGCGATATGCTTGAAGATTGCACGCCCGTAACGGCGCTCACTGACAGGCCTTCTAGCGCACCACTATACGGGATAAAAGCCACCACTTCGCCGGTAAGGCCGAGCGTCTGCATGCGCAGCACTTGCTTTATTTCGGCCTGGCCATGCGCCGGGGTTGTGAGCGCATTCTGGATGTTGGAGAGCTCACCCATGTTCACCGTATAGGTGAGATTCAGGCCCGCGATATCTCGCGTTATATGCATTTGTCCGGTCATATCCTTTATGTCCATTATAGAGGTCATGCTGGTGTTTACGTCGTCACCTGTCACGCCCATATTTCCCGTACTGGTTTGGTGCATTAGCCCGATGCTGAATTCGTAAATATAGTCATCGGCCGAACCGACAGCCAGGCCGCTGCCATTTTCAATTTGCCCGATGAAGGTTGTGCTTTGGCTGTATCCTCCGGCAATGGAAAAACTGACGCTGCCTGTGAAGTTTGAATCATAAGTCACTGAGACAGAGCCGTCCGGAAGGGCCTCAAGCCGCATTTCGGCAAAGGTTTGCGCGAAATTGAATAAGGCGAAATCGAGTTCGTATTTCACATCCTGCAACACCAGCACATTCCCCTGCCGCTCTTGCTGGCCTGTTGAAAGGGTCATGCCCATTTCGCCAATCTCCAACCAGCTTTGCCACAATTCCTCGGGCGTAATATCGGCCAGCGTAGGGCTGGCAATTAGGGCGAGGGCGGTGGTGAGATAGAGGTTTTTCATTTATTTTACCTGTTGTCCGTTTACTGAAATATGCCCGCCATCGGTGAATTCGATGCGGGAGGTGAAGCTATCGGGGCCAGAATTTGGCGTGGCAAACATGCCAAGCGCGCCTTTGGCTCCGATGATAATCATCGGCTCTATCAGCCCAAGCTGGCCGATTTTATCGAGCATCCCAAGGGCGCCCGTGATCGAGAAATCAAGCACGCCGGAAGGCTCGGGCATGCCCGACATTGGGTCGATGCTGTCATTGTTAAAGGTCACATCACCAGCGCCCGTTAGGCCCATGCCCTCGAACTCAAGGCTGAGCGAGGATAATGACAGGGCGCGCAGCTCAAACGGTGCGCCGCGCAGGGCGGTGAAGGCGGTTTGGTCAAACAGATCAACAAACAGTTTGGCGGTGCCGTTAATGGAAAAGGCAAAGCTGGCAGGGGTTTGGGAGAGGGTGGTGTCGGGGTCAACTTTGGCCCAGATTTCCGGCCCGACTGTGAGGCCTTCAAGCGCGAGGGCTAGCGCGAAGGGGGCAGGGGTGTCTGACTTGCGAACGGGGAGGGTGATGCCCCAGTGGAAGCGTGAAAATCCGGCGGTAAAATCGAACGGCTGGGCGGGGGTGTTGGCAAGGCTAAGCGTGGCGCCGGTGGCGGTTATCCCATAGCTGAGGGCATTTTCGGCAAAGGCTGCCGTGAGTGCGCCGCTGGACTGGGTGAGGCTGAAGCGGCCCGTACCACCCTCGGTTTTTTGGTCGACATTGGTGGTGGCGGCACCCGTGGTGACAGCCATGCCAAACACAGCGCCTTCAGGGAAAAGCATAGTTTGCAGGGAGGCGGGGTTGAGCATTTCCGGCAGGCTCATATCATATGAAATGCTTACGTTTTCGCTTCCGTAATCAACAAGTGTTTTCTGTTTTTCGGCGGATTCGATGGCTATTTTTGCCGAGAGGAAGGCCATGTTGGTCTGTCCGGTTTGCGTGATCAGGCCATTGGTGGTGCCCGAATTCAAAGTGCCGATAATGCCCTGCATTGCGATGGTTGTGGATATGTCCAAACCCGACTGCGACTGGGATTGCTGAACCGTGATAATTGGAGCGCTAAAGGAATACTGGATATTCTCTGGCGAGCCTTCAGCGTGCAAACTTAGAGTGCCAAGGTCATAGCTGGCGTGGGCCTCTACTTTATCACCATAGGTCTCGGCGGATATCGTAGAAGTGCTTTCGGGTGAAAAGGTAATATCCACCGACCCGTCAGCGTTGCTTTGCACGGAAATATATCCGATAAAATAGCGCGAGATGTTGCCGGCGATGTTCATCTCGGCAGTAACATTGCTGTAGAGGGTGGTGGTGCCAGTTACCTCGGTCTCACCTATGTTAAAAGCGCCACCAAAACGCGCATAATAATCGCCCCAGCTCTCAAGGATATCTTGCGGGGTTAGCTCGGCCGAGGCCGCAGTACTGGTAAGTAGGAGCGCGACAATGGGGAGAAGGGGTTTCATGGCGTATCCTTTAGCGCGAATGTGTGCTCCAAGCTTAGCGGTGTATGCGTGGTGGCGCAACCATGGCGGCGCGTAGAGCTCGTGGCTGTTTGGCCTTTGTCTCCGCGCCGCGCTGCATCGGTGGCGCTTGGCGCAAAGGGTGCCGTGCGGCGCGGGTGAAATGTTGCCTCGCGCGCTGTGGTTGACGCGCCGCCACAGTCTAGTCGAGGGCGTTGTTTTGCTATAGTAAAGCATTGTACGCGGCGAGCAGCGGGATCTGCGGGTTGGGTTGCCGAGCCAGTTGCATAAATGAATCGGAAATCTGCCCCGAATCCCTTGACCTCCGGCCAGAAGCGCCGTAAGTAGCGGGTCTGAAATTCAGGCGTTCTGCGCCCTCTGTAAACCCTAACTCAAGGAGACGCCTATGTCTCGTCGTTGCGAACTTACTGGTAAAGCCGTTATGTCTGGCAACAATGTCAGCCACGCTAAAAACCGCACCCGCCGTGTTTTTCGGCCAAACCTGAATGATGTAACCCTGTCATCTGACACGCTGGGCCGCTCGTTCAAGTTCCGCATTTCTGCGGCTGCGTTGCGCACTGTTGACCACCGTGGTGGTCTGGATGCTTTCTTTGCGAAATCCAAAGATGCTGAGCTTTCACCATCTGCGCTGAAAGTGAAAAAAGACATCATCAAGGCACAGGCATCCGCCTAAACCTTTCTGAAGTGAATTTGACAGCCTCGTAGAGAAATCTGCGGGGCTGTTTTGTTTTTGCGCTTTTATGTTTTTACGTGGTCACTTATATAAGAATTATGGTTCGCATCCAACGATATATCACTCTGGGCTTCGCGCTGATATTTGTGCTTTCGGGCATAGCCAATGGCTATGCTCAGTCGATGATGGCGGGTGCACACCGTATCGAAATTTGTGCCGAGCTTGGCTATGATAGCGTGACGCTGGGCGTCAGCGGGGAGAAGCTCCCTGCGTTGCATGATTGCCAAAGCTGTTGCATCGCTGTTGGTGTGCTGCAGACTGCCGCCTCTCATGCCGTGCGTGCTAGCTTGGCTGATTTAGCCGCATGGCGCGGGTTTGAGCTGGCGCTGAATTCGGGCGATGCCATTTTCTCTACTTGGCCACGGGGGCCTCCGGTAAGGGTTTGAAATCACAACCTTTACCTAATGGAGAAAATTATGACTTTGAAATCAATCCTTCTGGGCGCTGCGCTCAGCCTTTCCGCATTGCCTGCTTTGGCAGAAATCAATATCCAAGACCCGTATGCGCGGGCCTCTTCCCCGGCGGCCCGTGTGGGCGCGGCGTTTATGGTGATCAGTAACTCGGGAGATGAAGATGACCGCCTGATCTCGGTAAGCTCTGATGCCGCTAAGCGCATTGAATTGCACACTCATGTGATCACTGATGGTGTGGCCAAAATGATGGAAGTGGAAGAGGGTTTTGTGGTGCCGGCTCATGGCGAGGTGCTTTTGCAGCGCGGCGGTTATCATGTGATGATGATGGGCCTGACCGCCCCGTTTGTGCAGGGCGAGACCATAACTTTGAACCTGGTGTTTGAAAACGCCGGTGCCCAAACCCTTGTGGTCATCATTGACAGCGAACGTCAGGATGAGATGAACCACGAGACCATGGAAGGTATGTCTGATAATTAAATTGTAAGGGCGGGGCGGCATGATATAATGCCGCCCATGACCAACTCTATTCTATTTGTATGCCTTGGTAATATTTGCCGCTCGCCCACTGCCGAAGCGATTTTTCATGTGCAGGTCAAGGGGAGGGGGCTGGAAATAGACAGTGCGGGGACTTCGGGCTGGCATGACGGCAACCCAAGCGACCCTCGCGCCAGTGCCGAGGCTGCACGGCGGGGGATTGATATGTCCTATATCCGCTCCCGTAAAGTGGTGACGGCTGACTTCGAGCGCTTTGATTTAATCGTGGCAATGGATGCGCAAAATATGCGTGACCTGCAAGCGGCGCAGCCCGCAGGAAGCCGTGCCAAGCTGGTGAAGCTGCTGGACTATGCGCCAACGCTCGGCATTTCAGACGTGCCGGACCCCTATTATGAAGATAATTTCCCCGAGGTGCTTGATATGATTGAACTGGCGTGTGGGAAGCTTCTGGAAGCTCTATAGGCGGCGCGACAACGCCACATTGTTTGGCAATGTAGCACCCGCGCCGCGTCGAAGCACTGTTCTTCTTGAAGATGATTGGTTGTGGACTGAATTGAACGGTGCCTCGTTAGGTCCGTAACTATCTGTCCATTTTATTCCTTAATCGGCAAAGATTCGCCTTCATCACAGCAGGCATTGGACGCGATGCCAAATTCTGATATGGTGGCCCAATCTTGAACCGAGGCGGCCATGTCAAATTATGAAGTAGCGTTATTGTGGGCCACGGTCTTGCTGATTATCAGCTTGATATCCGGCTTTTCTGCGGTGACAAACCGGCGCCCAATCGGTGTCGCCTTGGTTGTTTTCATTTTGGGCGGGCTTGCGCTCTATTATGCCAGCACATTTAACCATGATGGCAACCTTGTCCAGGATATTCCCGGTGCGATTTATAAGCTCTATGCCATGGTCATGAATTAACGAATCCCCTTGCAAAGCCAACAAATTGCGCCTATTAGGTGCGCTCCATCGGTGCTTCCGGCCTGTTAGGGCTGCCGAGTCGCGCTTTATACCAACTCTTTTTGAGGAGACGGAAATGCCCAAGATGAAGACTAAATCAAGTGCGAAAAAGCGCTTTAAAGTGACGGCTTCAGGCCGCGTGAAGGCCACTCAGGCTGGAAAACAGCATGGTATGATCAAGCGCTCAAACAAGTTTTTGCGCAATGCTCGTGGCACAACACTATTGTGTGCTGCTGATGCGAAAATCGTCAAAAAATACATGCCATACGCACGTTAGGAACCTGAGATATGTCTAGAGTAAAAGGGGGCGTTGCCTCCCACGCCCGCCACCGCAAAGTCATCAAAGCCGCTAAAGGCTACTATGGCGCGCGGTCACGCAACTTTCGCACAGCTACGCAAGCTGTTGATAAGGCAATGCAATACGCTACGAGGGACCGTAAAGCCCGCAAGCGTAACTTCCGCGCTTTGTGGATTCAGCGGATCAATGCTGCTGTGCGCTTGAACGATGAGAACCTGAACTATTCCAAGTTCATCAACGGCCTCACATTGGCTGGCATCGAAGTAGACCGTAAGGTGTTGGCCGACCTCGCCGTGCATGAGCCAGAAGCTTTCACAGTTGTGGTAGATCAGGCAAAAGCCGCACTGGCTTAAGCGATACCCAATTTTTGAACGGCCCGTCAGGAAACTGGCGGGCCGTTTTTATGCGCGGGTGAAGCTTGCTGCCCCTCAGGGGGGAGCGCGCGTGCGGAGGGGGCGTGTCGCCCCGTTTTGCTTAGGCGAAGATGAAATCGTCGGCAATAAGATCAGCCGAGGTGAACAGGTGCGAGCGGTCATTGATCACGATGTGCTCCACCCCGAACTCTAGGGTTTCCAGCCGGATGACAATGCGTCCGGGTTGCACATCGGTAAAGATCAGGTTTTCAAAGGCGGAGCCAAAGCCTGACAGATCAATTTTGTCTTTGTGAAGCTCAAAGCGCCGCACGGAATCCCGCATACCATCGGGATTAAACACAAATACATCTGGCCGGCCGGTGCCAATCAGCTTATCTGCCCCCGCTGTATCCGAATGCACCACAGGTGTGGGTGCGGCCGCGCCCGGGGCAAATATAAAATCAGCGGCTGTGAAGGAATAGGGGGTGATTGGCGGGTCACCAATGTTTGGCACCGGCACATCTATCTGGTTACGCTCGCCGCGAATTTCGATAACGAAGCTGTAGGCGCTGAGCTGGAAAATAAACAGCTCCTCATAGGTCACGTTGAATTCGGTGAAATCAATCACGTCTATTCCGTCCTGAAAATCAGTAATGGTATCGCGCCGCCCGTCATGGCTGAGCACAAAGGTATCCGCGCCCAAACCACCTGTCAAAACATCGCGATTGCCGATATCATAGAGGGTGTCATCCCCGCTGGTGCCATTAATAATCATCAAATACCTATAAATTTTAGCTAAACTTATAGATATCCAAAATACATTAACGGAAAGTTAACGTCCCCTTGAAGGCCCTGTGCCGGTCTTGCTGCATGGGCAGTGGTGATTAATGTGGGACCGGAGCCTAGCCCTCAAGGCTTGCATTTCTGGCCCTTTGTGATACCTCGTTGGCAAAGCAATCTGGGGCCTGTTATGGACAATATTTCTGATCTTAAAGCCAAAATTTTAAGCCAAGTGGCGGATGCGGCTGACCTTGACGCGCTGGAAGCCACCCGCGTGGCGGCGGTTGGCAAAAAGGGCGAGGTGAGCCTGATGATGCGCGGCCTTGGCAAAATGACGCCTGACGAGAAAAAAGTAGCTGGCCCCGCGCTGAATGCGCTTAAAAACGAGATTAATTCCGCATTAGCGGCCCGCAAGGTTGGCTTGGAAGATGATGCGCTTAACGAGCGCCTGCGCACCGAGTGGCTGGATGTGACAGCGCCCGGGCGGCCTGAGGGGCAGGGCAGTGTGCACCCGATTTCGCAAGTGACGGAGGAGATCATCGCGATCTTTGCTGATCTTGGCTACGGGGTTGCCGAAGGCCCGCAGATTGAAAATGATTATTATAATTTTGACGCGCTAAACATTCCGCCCGAGCATCCCGCGCGGCAGGAATTTGATACGTTTTACATGCACCGCGCTGAAGGCGATGAACGTCCGCCGCACGTGCTGCGCACGCATACTAGCCCCGTGCAAATTCGCCATATGGAAAAACACGGCGTGCCGTGCCGGATTATTGCCCCGGGGCGGGTTTACAGGTCAGATTATGATAACACCCACACGCCGATGTTTCACCAAGTAGAGGGACTGGCGATTGATAAAAACATCTCTATGGCCAACCTGAAATGGACGCTGGAAGAATTCTGCCGCGCGTTTTTCGAGGTCGATAACGTGGAGCTGAAATTCCGCGCCAGCCATTTCCCGTTCACTGAACCAAGCGCCGAAGTGGACATTCGCTGCTCATGGGCTGGTGGACAGCTGAAGATCGGCGAAGGCGATGACTGGATGGAAATTCTGGGCAGCGGCATGGTGCACCCCAAGGTGCTTTCAGCTGCGGGCGTGGACCCGTCAGAGTACCAAGGCTTTGCCTTTGGCATGGGGATAGACCGGCTGGCGATGCTGAAATACGGCATCCCAGACCTGCGCGCGTTTTTTGACAGTGACCTGCGCTGGCTACGGAACTACGGCTTTTCAAGCCTGAATGTGCCGAATATGCGGGGCGGGATTTAGGTGAATCCAACTATAACAGATTGGAAAGGGGCTGTATCCGGCTCTACAGGTGTGATTATTGTAGTCGTAGGGTTAATGTGGCATTCAAGCAGCTTGAAGCTTGGCGGGTTGAGAAAAGAGCTATTAGAAGATCTGAAATTGCAGAGGAACTCATAATAGCGGCTTACAATGCTTCAGATTTCCTAAAAAGTGTTCGCTCACCGTTTGATAGTATTCCAAAAGATAAAGCGAGCGACAAACTTTTCCCGCTCCAGAGAAGATATGAACAATTTTCAAAGCATTCTGATTTGTTTGAAAGATTACGGCAGGCTCAATTTCGGTCGATTGCGATAATAGGTAACGAAGATGTAGATTCTGCGGTGAATATTTTATTTAGTATTCGGGGAGAAATAATTTCCACAATAGAAATTTACACCGATTACGTAAGAGATGATAATTTGGAAGGTTTTGGCGGTGTTCTCAACAGGTTGCCGTAACACTTTAATCTTTAGGGAAAGATGGAGTGTTCAAAATGAAGTATCGTCGCCGTATTTATTATTCATCCACGCAGCGCGCTGAGATTTGGGATCGTTGGCAACGC
>NVUX02000067.1 GCA_002402045.2 Paracoccaceae bacterium
AATAGCAGACACAAAAAAGCCGGGCAGTTTGAGTGAACTCAGAACTGCCCGGCATAAATTTAAGCCTTAGTTGCCAATTGTTGAAGCGACCTTGGTATTTTCATCTTCGGCGATAAGCAGATTGATGCGCTGCCGTTCCTCATGGAACTTGGCCAGCATTTCGCCCTTCAGCACTCGGCCTCTTGGCAGCTTGATCTTCATAGGATTAACGCGGCGCTTGTTGACCAACACTTCATAGTGAAGATGTGGGCCGGTTGAGAAGCCGGTGGACCCGACATAACCGATCAATTGCCCCTGGCGTACCCGCACACCGGATTTGATGCCTGGGCCAAATTTAGACATGTGAGAATAGCTGGTTTCGTAGCGATTGGCGTGTTGGATACGCACGTGACGGCCATAACCACCATGCCATTTTGCTTTGACGATGGTGCCATCGCCTGCGGCATAGATCGGTGTTCCGCGGCGCGTTGCCCAGTCGACGCCGCCATGTAATTTATACACGCCGGTGATGGGATGCTTACGCATGCCAAAGGGAGAACGGAACCTGCCACTGGCAACCGGTTTGCGCATCAGGAATTTCTTGGCGCTGCGGCCGGAGGAATCATAGTAATCCACATAGCCGTCATCGGGCGTACGATAGCGGTAATACTGCTTGGAGTTTCCAGCAATCTTGACCTCGGTATACAGCACATTGCCAGCTTCTTTGCTGCCCTCATCAGGCGTTGAATGCAAAACAATGAGCGTGTCATTTGGCGTGATACGTTTCTGGAAATCCAGATCATAGGTGAAGATGCGGATCAGATCGGTCACCAGCACCTTTGGCATTTCAAGCGAAAGGCCGGTTTGATACAGGCTTTTGTAAATCGTTGGCAATTGACCTGGAATGGTCCTTTGTTCCTCATCGCTGCCAAGGTCAGCCTCAAGATAAGGCTCGGCGGCGCCAACAAACTGGCCATCATCATTAAGAGCCACGCTACCCAGATGTCGCCCGGCCTTGTAAAGACTGATGCGTACGGGCCGGGTCCGGTCACTGCCATCTTCTGCTGTCGCGATGGCGATACGGATTTTCTGACCTACTTCAAGCTGTGTTATTGCGTGAGCCTTAATGAAGGCATCACCGGCGCTGGTGATCTCATCTTTTGTTGCACGATGTTTTGAAAGGGTTTTTGAAAGTGTGTCGCCCTTGGCAACCTCCACAATCAATTCTTCATAGCTATAGGTGCTGTCGTCATCGTCAAATCTTTCGATGAACGATACGTTTTCCGGGACGATTGTAATGCTGAATGGATCAGCCGGTTCAAGACCGCCAATCAACTCATTGGCCAGTGTTTGCACGGCAGGGAAGTTTATGCCGTCTGGTCCATTGTTGTTAAGCGCGAAAAAGCTGGCGTCTTCACCATTAAGAAAGCGGCCTATTTCGTAAATGTCATCCAGCGCTTCTTCGTCACCCGTCTGCAAGGAAACGTCCACGGCCCCCATGGCCAATGGGAAGTCGCGCAATTGAATGGAGATCTCACCATCAACCTTTGCAGATGTGATGGTGGGTAGCGCTCCCTGGCGGGCGCTTGGCTGATCTTCTGTGTAGACGGCAAGAGGATTAAATTTGGGAATATCTTTGATCAAGTCCGTCGTTGTCAAAGCAAGGGGTGATTTGATGTAGACAAACGGTTTGACGCGAATGAAGTCTCGATCGCCCTCACGCGCAACCGTAGAAACCTGGATCACACGCCGTGCCGGCTTTTCCTTAACGACGGGTCTAAAGCGATCCCCTTTACCACTACCGCTGCCAATGTCCTGTAGCGGCTGAGTGATGCTGCGGCCGCCCTGTAACAAAGAGCCGGAGATCACACTGGTTGGGCTGGCGATTTCATAGCTGGAGTCGATCGCCGCGAACAGAGCGCCTCCCATCAAGACAACTGACGTGATGCCGGTCAGCACAGTTCCAGCAAACCAGCGCAAATTGATGCTCTTGCGATCAGGTATGCGCAGCCGTGTGTCACTTGTCATCAAAGGGGCATCAAAGCCGACATCGACCGAGTTGCGCAGCTGCTGATCACGTTTGAGGCGGTATTCTGTATGAGATGGAGACATATGCTCTAAAAACTATGGTTTTGATTGATGTTGTTAGACCACGAAGTGCGCCCACTCGCAACCTCGCCGCAGAGCCCCTATATAAGGAGTACATAGCGGTGTTGTGCGGCGTGCTGCATGCCAGCTAAAAGCCTTGCCCTGTCATAGTGTCATAATTGGGTCCATTTTGGGGCGGGTAGAGACCACCATTCCTCATGCACAAACCATAAGGGCTTATACACGGCTCTAAATGGCGGGATTTCTGCGTTTTTTGGGGTGTTAGAACTACGGATCAAAAAAGGTTCATAAAACTTACAAAAAGGGTTTGACAGGTTTAGGTGGTAGGCCTATAAACCGCTTCATCGAGAGCGGGTTTGTCGCTGGCGGCGGAGTTCTTCGCCCCAACGACAGGAAAAGGAAGCTTTCGGTGAGCCTGAAGAAAAGGACTAAGTCTTTGAAATCAGGTAGAAAATTCGGACCTTAGGGTTCAAAACGCCAAAGAGATTTACGAAAGTGGTTTCATTGGTTGATAGAATATTGTATGATGTTTTATCGGTTCTTTGATAATTGAATATGAGAAAGAGAAACGTGGACGGCGGAAGCCTTGCGGTAACCCTTCGGGGTTACGAACGAGACTTCGGCGGAACACGTTTTAGAGACACACCAAAATATGACATTCTGTTGACTTCGGTTGGTAGGATGTTGTGACATAAGTGTGTCCTCGTCAAAACGTGCATACGTCGGAACCAAAACTCAAAACTTGAGAGTTTGATTCTGGCTCAGAACGAACGCTGGCGGCAGGCTTAACACATGCAAGTCGAACGCCCTTCTTCGGAAGGGAGTGGCAGACGGGTGAGTAACGCGTGGGAACCTACCTATTGGTAAGGAACAACACAGAGAAATTTGTGCTAATACCTTATAAGCCCTGAGGGGGAAAGATTTATCGCC
>NVUX02000068.1 GCA_002402045.2 Paracoccaceae bacterium
ATAATCCACAATACAATCTTCATGAAACTTCTCCCTTTGCCACCATGTCTTTGAGCGCTTCCACCGTGCTCATGCCCGCAGCTTTGCGGCGGTTGAGATTTTCCACGGTTGAGCCTTTGGATGAAAATACCGCCAGCGAAAACGGATCAAGGACTAGCCGGCCAAAGGCCCAGCCGCCCGGGCCTTTGATGGCCATTTCCGAGAATTGTCCTGGCACCGAGGTCAGGCTTTTTAGCCGTGTGCCAAAGCCAGCCGGAATAGACAGGCGCTTGTTGGCCTCAAGGCGATCAATCGTTTCCGGTTTTTGCGCCATAAACACCGTCCAGTCCGAGTTTTGCAAACAGACCTCAGCGGCAGGGTTGGCAAAGTAATCGTCAATGCTCTGGGTGCCGGTAATCAGCGCGCCCGTGTATTTACGCGCGCGTCTAACAACGCCTTCAATGAATTTGGCAGTGCCCTGCCCTTTTAGCATGTCCCAGGCTTCATCAATCAAAATGGCGACGGGAACCGAGCGGTCCGTTTTATACATCAGCTCTGTGCCGAGAAACATGACGATCTGCAAAACGACTTGCTCTAATTCCGGTTGGGTTTTGAGGTTGGAAAGCTCAACAACGGTAAAGGGCGTATTCACATTAACCGTGGCTGGCCCGACAAAATATTTCCCGTGTTTGCCTTTGGGCGTATAGGCAAACAGCTTGCTACACACATCAACATAGCGCGGGTCTTCTTTAGAGAGCGCAACCAATTTGTCGTAAACATCTGCAATCTCGCCGTCAGATTTCTTCTCTTCCCAGACTTCATTAATGGCCGCTGATATAGCTTCTTCTTCAATACCGCTCACACGGCCTTCGCGCTGCTCCCCCAAGGAGGCCATCGAGCCAACCACTCGCATAATTAGCTCAACCGCCTCAGATGCGTATTCAGGGCTATCCATTTTATCCGCTTGCAGCATCGAAAATGGGTTCAAGCCAAGAGTTTGGCTGCCATCAAAAACGATGTGGCGACCGCCAACAATTTCGCAGGTGGTTTGGAAGGAATGCCCGTCATCAATAATGAGCGCGCGCCCACCGTTGTAATAAATCGACGTAATCAGTTCTTGCATAAAGACCGATTTACCCGCGCCAGATTTACCCACCACGGCAATATTATAATTGCCATCGGAAATATAATTGTTCCACGTAAGGGCTTGCCCCTGCCGCCCCAAAAGCAACATGCCAGGACCATTGCTGTTTCCGGTCCATTCACCATGCAAGGGCGCAAGCGCCGTCACCGCTCGGGCTTTCAGGAGCCGCATACGTTGCAGCTTGCCCATTTCCTTCATGGATTTCTCAGTGCAACCGAGTGGGAGTGCATTCATCAGCATTGGCAGTTGCAAATACTTCTCTTTGCGCAAAGCAAAACCCACACGGCGATAGATTTTTGCTATCTCCGATCCTGCCATGCGCACATCTTCGCGCTCGCCCTTGGTATAGGCAAACACACTCATAACGCATTGCATCAGGCGTTCACCTTTTTCAAGCTCATTGCTTAAGCCCTGGATTTCATCTTGCTTTTGTCCAAAATCAGGAATGAACTTGTTAAATCCGGTCTTTTTACCATGCTCCATTTTTGCAATTCTGGTCATCATATCTGCACTGGCTTTTTGCGCAGGTATGGCAACACATGTCAGGCTGGTTAGCACCGGGCCGTGCGGACGGTCTGTGATCTTGTCGGGATCACCCATCAACATCACACCCAGCATATTGTTCCATTCTTCAGGAAACCGCGCCACGCTGGCCGCCACCATAGAGACCTTTGGCTCACCGCCAAATTCGATATGGTTTGGTTTGACTGTGATTGTGGTGCCGGGGATCTGTGCGTTTATCGGGATTTCTGTGGTGTAATTGGAATGCCCATGGCTATCCCACTGCTCGGAGTGCAATATTTCTTGCAGCAGCATAATCAACTCTGAAGGTTTCATACCTTTGTTTTTGCTTTGATTAAACGAACCAAGCACCGCACGGCGATACTCAATCAGCTCGTTTATCTTGCTCATGCTGGTATCGCCTTCAACCCAACCGCAAACGAACAAGCGCCGATTGGTCGGAATGGCTTTAATATCGCCATCACTGCCATACCTCATGGACTCGATGTGGTTTAAGCGACCAACGGCCATAGCTTCACCCACTTCACCGCCAGCAACCCGTGATCTTGCCCAGCCCCCAAGAATTTTGGATATGTCGGGCGAAGTCCAGCTCAAGACTTGGAAACCGGCATTAGCATTATTTGGCATGTTAGAAATGAGTGCCGAATGTAGACCACCGACGGCTTCTTCCGTGGCCACCAGCGGTTCGATCTCAGCAATAAACCCGGTGGTTTTCTCATTATAGAACAAACCATTTTCGGGATTATAAAGCCGGTATGGCAAGAGATCCGCCACCGCCGCCTGATCGTGAAATAGATCCGTTGGTTCATCTATACCAGCGTCTCCAAAAACGCTTTCCATCATGTCACTAAACAAGCCCATTAGCGTTGCGCCCAATGCGCTTCTTGCACGATGAAGTGGATATACTGGCTTTCATGCAGGAGTGCATCTTCGTCAAGATACGGCGCGATCCAAAGGCGTCCTATCATTTCTGGAACGCGGTAGCGGCCAGTCTCGTAAGCAAAGCCCCCATCGGGCATTCCGGCGTAAACATCATTAGCTTTACCCACCAGCAATGGATCTTGCGAAATAGTGGCCGAGAGCGAGTCGATAGGTTGCTCGGTAATGGGCGTTAATGCACCCCGCCCTCGCCCATCCGCTTGCGCGATGGTAGAACAAGGCGAGCCGATCTGGGCCGCACAAAGGAAATCACTTTCGGTATTTGAACTACAGGCTGAAATCCCTAAGGCCGCCAGAATCATGAGTTTTTTCATCTTAAAGAAATCCCTTCCATAAAGACCAATTCAACGACTGAACCGCCGTTCAGCGTAATCACCGGCTGATATTGTTCGGCGCGATTGATGTAATATTCTGACAAGGTTTGTGCGGCAGTTTGAACACCCCCTACCCCGGCAGCCGTGGCCGCGCCTGTGACGATTTCACCAAGGCTATTGGCCCCGTCAGTATTTCCCGTTGCTGAGCTGGCATCATTGGCCAAACCACCGAGCACTCCGGCAATGGCGGCGTTTGCAACCAAACCACCTTCGCGGCTAATCACGCGGCCACGCACACCGGCTTTGCCAGCGCCCACCATGTATCCGCTAATGGCTTGTTCAACCACTTCGCCATTTCGTTTTATGCAGGTCAGGGTAAGCAAGCGAACTCGCACCCGCTCGGAGCTTAAATCCCCAATGGCTGACCCTTGAACAGTGCAACCCTCGATGTTGATTTCTGCACCCCGTCCACCGCCGCGCGCGGCGGTAATGGCTGGACCCGTAATGCGAAACAATACTGGCACTGGGCTTTCGCGATCTGCCACATTGGTTGCCGCATCAGCACCGGAAAGCACAACGGCTGAGGCATATGACCCCGCCGGTATGTAGTTTCGCAGCGTGTTTCGTTCATCGGTCGGTGCTTCGGTTTCTTGTACCGTCAGGGCAAAGACCTGCCCAAAGCTTTGCGCTATGGCGTTTCCGTTTTCGTCAACAATATTTTGTGCGGCCCCTTGGCGACGGTTTGAACCGGCGGGCGTTTGACCGCTCGGGGTAAACCCCGTGCGGCGCTCGATAAACTCACTGCCCGTTGCTGAATAGTCCGGCGTAAACGCGCCATTAGCGTTTGGCACTTGCCCCTGGCCGCTCAAAGCCAGAGGTGCGGCGGGTGCCGCATCAGCTCTGGCTTGCAATTCGGATATCTGAGTTGCTTGTTGAAGGAGAACATCGTCATAATCTTCGCGTAATTGAGCAATGCTTCGTGCTGAT
>NVUX02000069.1 GCA_002402045.2 Paracoccaceae bacterium
CAAAACGCATGAAATAATCTCCTTTTGAAAGATTGAATCAGTGTTCCATCAATATATCAATACCTTAATTTGGGTTCACACCCTAGTATGCCAATCCTACCGATCACCGCTCATGCCCTTGGCTTGGCCTCCAAAACAAAAAGCCCCCAGCCTTTCGGCTGGGGGTTTTCAAATTCTTACCTAAGGCAAAAGCCTACCAGTCTTCGCGCGTAACGGTGCGGGTTTTTACTGGCAGTTTCATTGCGGCAAGGCGCAGGGCCTCTTTGGCAACCGTTTCTGAAACACCGTCGATTTCAAACATCATCCGGCCGGGCTTCACTTTGCAAACCCAACGGTCAACAGAGCCTTTACCCTTACCCATCCGTACTTCGATAGGCTTGGCTGTTACGGGTACATCAGGGAAGATGCGGATCCATACACGGCCTTGGCGTTTCATGTGGCGGGTCATGGCGCGACGCGCAGATTCGATCTGGCGTGCGGTTACCCGCTCCGGCTCAAGGGCTTTAAGGCCATATGTGCCGAAGTTTAGGTCTGTTCCGCCTTTAGCAAGGCCGTGGATGCGGCCCTTAAACTGCTTGCGAAATCGTGTGCGCTTTGGTGAAAGCATAATAAAATCTCCTTAAGAGAGGCTACGTCATTAGCGGCGCTGTTGACGTGGGCCTCCACCTTGCTGCATTTCGGCCAAACGACGGTCACGGGCTTGTGGATCATGTTCCATGATCTCGCCTTTGAAGATCCAAACCTTGATACCAATGATACCATAAGCGGTCAGGCTCTCTGCGTGAGCGTAGTCTATGTCGGCGCGAAGAGTGTGGCGAGGCACGCGGCCTTCGGCATACCATTCGGTCCGCGCGATTTCAGCACCACCAAGACGGCCAGCAATGTTGATACGAATGCCGAGGGCACCCATACGCATGGAGTTCTGCACCGAGCGCTTCATGGCGCGGCGGAAAGAAACCCGACGCTCAAGCTGTTGCGCGATGTTTTCAGCCACAAGAGCAGCATCCATGTCAGGCTTGCGCACTTCAACGATGTTGAGGTGAAGCTCGCTATCCGTGAACGCGGCCAGCTTCTTGCGAAGCACTTCGATATCGGCGCCTTTTTTGCCAATGATCACACCCGGACGGGCAGCGTGGATTGTGACGCGGCACTTACGGTGCGGACGCTCAATGATCACGCGGCTAATGCCGGCTTGGACTGCGTTTTTCTTCACATAGCCACGGATCGCAAGGTCTTCGTGCAGCAATTTGCCGTACTCTTTACCTTCCGCATACCAGCGGCTTTCCCATGTGCGGTTGATCTGCAGACGCAGGCCAATTGGGTTAATCTTATGTCCCATTACGCTTGCTCCTCAGATTGTTGCTTTTCACGCACGATGATCGTCAGCTCAGAAAACGGCTTCAAGATCTTGCCAAAGCGGCCACGCGCACGAGGGCGGCCCCGCTTAAGGGTGATGTTCTTGCCAACAAACGCTTCAACAACATAAAGTTCGTCTACGTCGAGGCCGTGGTTGTTTTCTGCATTGGCAATCGCCGATTGCAGGCATTTCTTCACGTCACCAGAGATACGTTTTTTAGAAAACGTCAGGTCAGTCAAAGCTTTTTCAACCGACTTGTTGCGGATCATTGCGGCAACCAAATTGAGCTTAATCCCGGAGGTCCGCATCATTTTGGTTTTGGCCATTACCGTGCCCTCGGGCAAACGGCGGGCGTTTTTCTTTTGTCCCATGATCTACTTCCGTTTCGCTTTTTTGTCCGCAGCGTGCCCGTAAAAGGTGCGCGTTGGAGAATATTCACCGAACTTCTGGCCGATCATGTCTTCTGACACATTCACCGGGATGTGCTTGCGGCCGTTATAAACGCCGAAAGTTAGCCCCACGAATTGTGGAAGAATAGTCGAACGACGCGACCAGATTTTGATTACTTCATTACGGCCTGATTCGCGGCTGGCTTCTGCTTTTTTAAGCACATAGCCATCAACAAACGGGCCTTTCCATATAGAACGAGCCATACTTTAGCGTCCCTTCTTCTTGGCGTGGCGGGAACGCAGGATATATTTATCCGTCGCTTTATTCGAACGGGTTTTAGCACCCTTGGTTGGCTTGCCCCATGGCGTCACTGGGTGACGACCACCGGATGTCCGACCTTCACCACCACCGTGGGGGTGATCGACCGGGTTCATAACCACACCACGCACAGATGGGCGGATGCCCTTGTGGCGGTTACGGCCAGCTTTACCGAGGTTCTGGTTGCCGTGGTCAGGGTTTGAAACCGCACCAACAGTTGCCATGCACTCTTGGCGTACCAAGCGTAGCTCGCCTGATTTCAGGCGGATCTGCGCATAGCCACCATCACGGCCGACAAACTGAGCGTAAGTGCCGGCTGCACGAGCGATCTGCCCGCCTTTGCCTTGCTTCATCTCAATGTTGTGGATGATTGTGCCAATTGGCATACCTGAGAACGGCATAGCATTGCCCGGCTTCACATCGCATTTTGCCGAAGCAATAATGCTGTCACCAACGGCCAAGCGCTGTGGCGCGAGGATGTAGGCTTGTGTGCCATCTTCATACTTGATCAGCGCAATAAACGCTGTCCGGTTCGGGTCATACTCAATGCGCTCTACGGTCGCTTTGATATCAAGCTTATTGCGCTTGAAATCTACGATCCGGTAGAGGCGCTTGGCCCCGCCGCCTTTGCGGCGCATGGTTATCCGTCCGGTATTGTTCCGGCCGCCGTGTTTGCTCAAACCCTCAGTGAGGGATTTGACCGGGCGGCCTTTCCAAAGTTCCGAACGGTCGATCAGAACCAGCCCACGCTGGCCTGGCGTTGTCGGCTTATACGACTTCAATGCCATCTTACTGTCTTCCGTTTGGTTAAGGGCAGAATTGCCCAAATATTTGGCTCTTTCGAGCCGGTCTTGCAGGGCCGCAATGGCCCAGAATTCAATAGCTCACAGGCCAAGGAGCGAATCCGAGGCCATGAACCTGCGCGATATAGCAGGGTTCAGGGGGGAGTCGCAAGGGCTGGTTTGATTTTCGAGCTTGTTGAGGGCACATACTGGCCGCAAAACTCAAAGCGCATAAATCAAAAAGGCCCCCGGAGCGTATCCGAGGGCCTCTTTATCTCTTAACCAGTCTTTTAAAGGCCGGTCGACACGTCGATGGTGTTACCCTCAGCAAGTGTCACATAGGCTTTTTTCACATCTCTGCGTTTGCCGATTTGACCCTTAAAGCGCTTCACTTTACCTTTGGTGATCAGGGTGTTAACCGCTTTCACCTTGACGTTAAAGAGGCTTTCTACGGCTTCTTTAATTTGTGGTTTGTTGGCGTCAATCGCCACTTCAAAAACAACCGCGCCATTTTCAGACGCCATGGTGGCTTTCTCGGTGATGATCGGGCGACGAACCACGTCGTACTGTTCAGCTTTAGTGCTCATGACAGGCGAGCCTCCAGTGCTTCAACGGCTGATTTTGTCAGCACAAGCGTACCGGATTTAAGAATGTCATAAACATTCGCACCCATGCTTGGCAAAACATTAACACCGTCAAGGTTACGGGCTGCGAGCGCAAAGTTAGCGTTCACTTCAGCACCATCAATCAACAAAACCTTTGTCCAACCGAGCGCCTTAATGGTGTTCGCGAGGGCACTTGTTTTGCCGTTTTCTACTTCAGCGTTCTCAATAATCACAAGCTCACCAGCGCCGACTTTGGAGCTAAGAGCGTGCTTCATGCCGAGCGCGCGGAACTTTTTGGTCAGATCATGCGCATGCGAGCGCGTGGTCGGGCCTTTGTATACACCACCACCGCGGAAGATCGGTGCCGAGCGCGCACCGTGGCGAGCGCCACCTGTGCCTTTTTGGCGATAGATCTTCTTTGTTGAATAAGTGCTGTCACTCCGTGTTTTTACAGAGTGGTTACCAGACTGGCGCTTGGCCAGCTGATAGCGCACAACACGGTGCAAAATGTCGGCGCGTGGCTCAAGACCAAAGATCGCATCGTTCAAGTCGATGGATCCGGCCTTGCCAGCGTCTAGTTTGATGACGTCAGTTTTCATTCGTCTGCGCCCCCTTCTTGTGCTTCAGCAGCAGGTGCATTAACCGCAGCAGCGCGGATAGCGGCTGGCATTGGCAGACCTTCGGGCGCGGCTTTCTTAACCGAATCCTTGATCGTAACCCAACCACCTTTTGATCCAGGAACAGCGCCCTTGATCATCAGCAAGCCACGTTCGGAATCAGTTCTAATAACCTGCAAGTTTTGGGTCGTAACCCGAACAGCGCCCATGTGGCCCGCCATTTTCTTGCCTTTAAAAACCTTACCGGGGTCTTGGCATTGGCCGGTCGAGCCGTGCGAACGGTGTGAAACAGACACACCGTGCGTAGCCCGAAGACCTTTAAAGTTGTGACGCTTCATAGCCCCTTGGAAACCTTTACCAATCGAAGTACCAGCAATATCAACATATTGCCCTTCGAGGTAATGGTCTGCCGTGATCTCGGCACCAACCTCAATGAGGTTATCAGCCGAAACACGGAATTCCGCGATCTTACGCTTAGGCTCAACTTTAGCAATGGCGAAGTGGCCACGCATAGCTTTGCTCACGCGCTTAACCTTGGCCGTGCCAGCGCCAAGCTGTACGGCGGTATACCCGTCGCGATCAGCGGTACGCTGTGCAACAACCTGCACGTTTTCCATTTGAAGAACAGTCACAGGAATCTGTGCACCGTCTTCCATAAACAACCGGGTCATACCCAGTTTTTTGGCGATTACTCCAGAACGCATAGTCTAAGCCTCCTAAAGCTTGATCTCGACATCCACACCAGCCGCAAGGTCGAGCTTCATCAGCGCGTCCACAGTCTGGGGGGTCGGATCAACGATATCTAGCAGGCGTTTATGCGTGCGGATTTCAAATTGCTCACGGCTCTTCTTGTCCACGTGTGGACCACGAAGAACAGTGAATTTTTCGATCTTGTTCGGCAACGGGATAGGGCCGCGCACTTGCGCGCCTGTCCGTTTGGCAGTCGAAACGATTTCGGCTGTGCTGGCATCCAACACACGGAAATCGAATGCCTTTAGCCGGATGCGTATTGTTTGGCTCTGCATTGAAAACGCCTCTCTTGGGCTGGCAGCTTCAAAAAGTAGTAGCCGGAGAGAATACCCCGACTACTGAGTAATATTTTCGCTTAAGCGAGTATCTTGGACACAACGCCCGAACCAACAGTCCGGCCACCTTCACGGATAGCAAAGCGCAAGCCTTCTTCCATGGCGATCGGTGCGATCAGCTCAACAACAAACTTGAGGTTGTCGCCAGGCATAACCATTTCGGTGCCTTCGGGCAGCTCAACAGTGCCGGTTACGTCCGTTGTACGGAAGTAAAACTGTGGACGATAGTTTTTGAAGAACGGCGTGTGACGGCCACCCTCTTCTTTCGTCAAGATGTATACTTCGCACTCAAACTTGGTGTGCGGCTTAACCGAACCAGGCTTAACCAAAACTTGGCCGCGCTCAACGCCATCACGGTCAATGCCGCGAAGAAGTACGCCAACATTGTCACCAGCTTCACCGCGATCAAGCAGCTTGCGGAACATTTCAACACCAGTACAAGTAGTTGTTTTGGTGTCGTGGATACCAACGATTTCAATGCTGTCACCAACATTAACAACGCCACGCTCGATACGACCGGTTACAACAGTACCGCGACCAGAGATCGAGAACACGTCCTCGATAGGCAGCAAGAACGGCTTGTCGATATCGCGCTCAGGATCTGGAATATACGAGTCAACCGCAGCCATCAGCTCAGCAATACGCTCGGAGCCAATTTCTGGATCGCGCTCTTCAAGCGCGGCTAGAGCCGAACCCATGATCACTGGAATGTCGTCGCCCGGATAACCGTATTCGGTTAGCAGCTCACGAATTTCCATTTCAACCAACTCAAGCAGCTCATCATCGTCTACTTGGTCAACTTTGTTCATGAAAACAACCATGTATGGGATGCCAACCTGGCGGCCCAAAAGGATGTGCTCACGAGTCTGAGGCATAGGGCCGTCAGCAGCGTTAACAACAAGAATAGCGCCGTCCATTTGTGCCGCACCAGTGATCATGTTTTTCACATAGTCAGCGTGGCCCGGGCAGTCAACGTGAGCGTAGTGACGGTTCTCTGTCTCATACTCAACGTGGGCTGTCGAAATGGTGATGCCGCGTGCTTTTTCTTCAGGGGCAGAGTCGATGCTGTCATAGTCCTGAAACTCACCAAATTGCCTGGTGATCGCTGCGGTCAGCGTTGTTTTACCGTGGTCAACGTGGCCGATTGTGCCAACGTTAACGTGGGTCTTATTACGTTCAAACTTTTCCTTACCCATAATAGGCCTCCTGTGTATCTGAGGAGTAGCTCATGCTACCCGTTAATTGAATTTTGCTTGAATCTCTTTTGAGATCGCAGCCGGAACAGTATCGTAGTGACCGAACTGCATCGAGAAGTTTGCGCGGCCCGAAGACATGGAACGCAGCGTGTTAATATAGCCAAACATGTTGGACAGTGGAACATTTGCATCAATTGCGATGGCGTTGCCCCGTGCTTCCTGCCCACGAACCATACCACGGCGCGAAGTCAGATCACCGATGATGCCACCGGTGTATTCCTCAGGTGTAACTACTTCCACCTTCATGATTGGCTCAAGCAGCTTCGCGCCAGCCTTCTTAAGGCCCTCACGCATGCCGGCCCGTGCCGCAATTTCAAACGCCAGAACGCTAGAGTCCACATCGTGGTAAGCGCCGTCGGTCAAAACAACCTTAAAGTCAATCACGGGGAAGCCAGCCAAAGGCCCACTATCCATAACCGATTTAATGCCTTTTTCAACGCCCGGGATGTATTCCTTAGGCACGTTGCCGCCAACGACTTTGCTTTCAAACGAAAAGCCTTCGCCTGGCTCGGTGGGCATGATTGTCATCTTGATGCGCGCAAATTGGCCAGAACCACCGGATTGCTTCTTGTGGGTGTAGTCAATTTCAGCTTCATGGCCGATGGTCTCACGGTAGGCCACTTGTGGCTCACCAATGTTCGCTTCAACACCAAACTCACGGCGCAGACGGTCAACAAGAATGTCGAGGTGAAGCTCGCCCATGCCCTTCATGATGATCTGGCCAGATTCAATGTCTGTTTCCACGCGGAAAGATGGATCTTCGGCTGCCAAACGAGCAAGGCCAGTAGACATTTTCTCTTGGTCAACCTTGGTTTTTGGCTCCACAGCAATCTCGATCACAGGATCGGGGAACGTCATGGTTTCAAGCACCACCGGATCAGCGGCAGAACAAAGCGTATCACCAGTGGTGGTCTGCTTCAGGCCAGCCAGCGCGATAATGTCGCCAGCAAATGCTTCTGTAATGTCATCACGGTCATTAGAGTGCATCATCATCATCCGGCCAACCCGCTCTTTGCGGCCTTTGGTAGAGTTGATAATCGCATCACCCTTGGTGAGCGTGCCCGAATAGATACGCGTAAAGGTCAGCGTGCCTACAAACGGGTCGTTCATGATTTTGAACGCGAGGCCCGAGAACGGCATATCATCATCCGCACGGCGGGGAATGTCACGCGTTTCAGTTTCATCGCCAGGCTCAAAGCCCATGTAATCTTTCACGTCGAGCGGGCTCGGCAAGAAGTCGATTACAGCGTTGAGCAACTGCTGAACACCTTTGTTTTTGAACGCAGAACCACAAAGAATTGGCACAAAGATCATTTCCATGGTGCCCTTGCGGATCAGGCGGATCAAAGTCTCTTCGTCAGGCTCTTGGCCTTCCAAATAAGCTTCCATCACGTCATCGTCCAGCTCAACAGCCATTTCGATCATTTCGCCGCGCATCTCAACGGCTTTGTCTTTCAGGCTGTCGCGAATTTCGCGCAGCTCCCAGGTCGCCCCAAGATCATCGCCAGAATACACCCATTCTTTCATGGTGATCAGGTCGATTGCACCCTCTAGCTCAGTCTCAGCACCAATCGGCAGCTGAACCGGCATAGGATTGCCACCAACACGGGTCCGGATCATATCAACGCAGTTAAAAAAGTCTGCGCCGACCTTGTCCATCTTGTTCACAAAAACAATGCGAGGCACGCTGTACCGATCAGCTTGACGCCAAACAGTTTCAGTTTGCGGCTCAACGCCCGCGTTTGCATCCAAAAGTGCAACCGCGCCATCGAGCACAGCCAAGGACCGTTCAACTTCAATCGTGAAGTCAACGTGGCCAGGGGTGTCGATGATGTTCATCCGGTGCTTTTTAGAAAGCGGCGTTTCACCGTCTACGGTGCGCTCCCAAAAAGTGGTGGTCGCAGCGGAGGTAATAGTAATACCGCGCTCTTGCTCCTGCTCCATCCAGTCCATTGTTGCGGCGCCATCATGCACCTCACCAATGTTGTGGGATTTGCCGGTATAGTACAAGATACGCTCGGTGCAGGTAGTTTTACCTGCATCAATGTGCGCCATGATACCAAAGTTACGGTAACGATCTAGGGGATACTCGCGAGCCATTTTGCTATGTCCTACCAGCGATAATGGGAGAACGCTTTGTTAGCGTCTGCCATCTTGTGGGTGTCTTCGCGTTTTTTCACGGCAGAGCCGCGTGTATTAACCGCATCGAGAAGTTCACCAGCAAGGCGCTCTTCCATTGTGTTTTCATTGCGTGCGCGTGAAGCGTTAATCAGCCAACGAATGGCCAGTGCTTCTTGACGAATAGGACGAACCTCAACGGGCACCTGATAAGTGGCACCACCAACGCGGCGAGAACGAACCTCAACGCTTGGCTTGATGTTTTCCAATGCTTCGTGGAACGCCTCAATCGGCTCCCGCTTCAGCTTCTCCTCAACCCGGCTCAACGCACCGTAAACGATACGCTCGGCGACAGACTTCTTGCCGTCCAGCATTAGGTTGTTCATAAATTTCGTCAAAATCTTGTCGCCATACTTGGCGTCTGGCATGATTTCACGTTTCTCGGCACTATGGCGACGGGACATATCTTAGTCTCCTATTTAGGACGCTTGGCGCCATATTTCGAACGACGCTGGCGGCGATCTTTAACGCCTTGCGTATCCAAAACACCGCGAAGGATGTGGTAACGAACGCCGGGAAGGTCTTTTACGCGACCGCCGCGGATCAACACAACCGAGTGCTCTTGCAGGTTGTGGCTCTCGCCGCCGATGTAGGAAATTACTTCAAAACCGTTGGTAAGGCGCACTTTGGCAACCTTACGCATAGCCGAGTTCGGCTTTTTCGGTGTTGTTGTGTAAACACGTGTGCACACGCCGCGCTTTTGCGGGCATGCCTGAAGATGCATCGACTTCTGACGCTTTACTTTTGGCTTCCGCGGTTTGCGGATAAGCTGTTGGATCGTTGGCATACAGTTAAACCCCGTTCAACCCGTTTCAATACTTACAGCACCTTGTGCCGAATGCACAAAATGCCAAATACCGCCCGCGGACAATGGTTGCCGTCCGGCGCGGTGAAATTCCAGAGGAGCGAAGTTTGACCTTGGCTCATGATTGCCTAATTTTGGCTTGTATCGGAATCAGTACAAATACCTCTCCCGAGCGGGCGGAAAGTAGGAATGTTAGGGGGATATGTCAACAACCAATTTTGAAAAGAAAATTTGCTTCAAAACGGCGAGGAGCATGGGACACTATAGCGCCAAGACCTCATCCATATCCAGTGCAAATCGGCGCTGCAAAACGTCTCGAATTTCGGCCGTGCTCATTTCGGGCCGCCGCCCAGCTGGCAGCACCACCGGAGAATCATTACTGCCATGAAAGGCGCGCAAATTCATTAGGGGGTGCGGGTCCATCAGCACCGGCATATACTGGTGTAACTTCTGGTGCTCAAAGCGCAGGGCCGTTATTTCCCGCCCTGCTGGCGCCATTACGCATAGTCCCAGCCCCAAAGGCCGCGCATCAACCGAGGGCACAATTTCGCCTTTAATCAACGTGAGCCCCTGCAAAAACGACAGCCCCGCAGGGTCCAGCCCGCCAGACATGCCAAAAATTTGCGGCAAGCGAGCGCGCACTTCGGCAATAAAATCCACCGCCACCGCGTCATCATCATCCAGCCGGAAGCTCAGATGCAAAGGCGCATGGCCGTTAAAAAGGCGAGTAAAAGCGCGCTGCATGGCTTCGGCATAAGGCATATATGGCAGGGCAATCAGGCTGACTTGTGGCAGGCCTGCCAGCAGGCCCTCAAGCCGCGTGCGATATTGGGCGGGCATGTCCTCGCCAATCAGCACGCCCACCGTAAAGCCCTTGTCGGTTTGGGCTTTCAGGCTGTGCAGGCACAAGGCCTCGAAAAACCGAAACCGCTCTTCCATGCGGGCAGGGGCGTAAAGATAGGCGGCTTGCGCTGCGCGAGAGGCGTGTTTTCGCTGAAACCCGCCCTCACACGGATACGAAAACCGGACCAAGCCCGCGATCTGCACCAGCTCGCTTAGCGATTCTCCTGCAATGATTGGCTCGTGATACACAGCCGCCCCCAAACTTCCGAACCAGCCCACCCGATTCTTATGCGGCCATTAGGGCAGAAAGGCCTTTAAACTCCGTAAAAAGGCGCGGACAGCTTTAGGCAAATTTGAGCGTTCAAAATGGGCGAGCGCATCGGGTGTCCAGCCTTCGGGGCAAAGCTCGGCCATCAGGGTTTCTAGCTCCACGCGCTTTGCCTCCGGCAAGGGTAGCGCCTTGGCCGTGGTCAGTAGCGAAACCAGCCCATGCACCTGTCGCATCTGGGAAAAGGCCTCCAGCATCGGGCCAAGCAACACAGGGGTATCCTGCCAGCTTTGGCCCGCAAACACCTCTTGCACCACGCGCTGGCCCGCGCCATCGCATTGGTATTGAACGCACCCCCTATGGCCTTGGTTTTCCAGATCAGCGTGTATGCCGCATAGCGGGCCTTTAAGGTGCTGGCAGGGCACGCCAGCGGGCTTATCAAACGCAAACATCTCGCCTTTATCAAAGGCGAGCGCCACGCAGCACAGCGCGGCACAATTTTTGCAATCTGATGTTAGGTTTATCATGTTTTCCCCACAAAAAAGCCCGCCATATAGGCGGGCTTTTCTAAGTTTAGTGTCCGATTATTCCTCGGTGGCCGCAGGCTGCTCTTCAGCCGGAGTCTCAACTACCGGCTTTGCAAGCTCAGCCACAATCGCCGCTTCAGCTTGCCGCTGCTCGATGATCAACTGGTCACGCTCTTGCGCCATGCGCTTAAGCTCATGGGTTGCCCCGCCCGTGCCCGCCGGGATCAAACGCCCAACAATCACGTTTTCCTTCAAGCCAACAAGCTTATCGCGCTTACCTTGGGTAGACGCCTCGGTCAGCACGCGGGTTGTCTCTTGGAACGATGCCGCAGAGATAAACGAGCGTGTAGACAGCGACGCTTTGGTAATACCAAGCAGAACCGGACCACCTTTGGCAGGCTCGCGCCCACCAGCGACAGCCTTTTCACAGGCCTCAAGGAACTCGGCTTTATCCACTTGCTCGCCTTTGAGCAAAATGGTGCCACCTGAGTGAGACACTTCCCATTTTTGCAGCATTTGGCGCACGATCACTTCGATATGCTTATCGTTGATCTTCACGCCCTGCAGACGGTAAACAGCCTGCACTTCGTTGACCATGTATTCGGCCAAAGCTTCCACACCCATGATTTGCAAAATGTCATGTGGGGCAGGGTTGCCGTCCATGATATATTCGCCCTTCTGGATGAAGTCGCCTTCCTGTACCGGAATGTGGCGGCCTTTTGGCACCATGTATTCCACTGTCTCCAAGCTATCGTCTACAGGCTCAATCGCAATACGGCGCTTGTTTTTGTAGTCTTTACCAAAGCGCACATGGCCGTCGATTTCCGCGATAATCGCGTGATCTTTCGGCCGACGGGCCTCAAACAGCTCGGCAACACGCGGCAAACCACCGGTGATGTCTTTCACCTTGGTGCCTTCGCGCGGAATACGTGCCAGCACATCGCCAGGAGCGATATCTTGGCCATCTTCCACACCCAGCACCGCGTCGATTGACATGATGTAAACGGCAGGGTTGCCATTTTCCATACGCATCGGCTCGCCGGTTTCCGGGTCCATCACGATGATAGACGGCTTCAGGTCTCCGCCTTTCGCCGTTGCACGCCAATCTGAAACCACTTTTTGGCTCAGGCCCGTCGCATCATCGGTCTCGTCCCGCAGCGAAATACCAACCACAAGGTCAACAAACTTAGCAATACCGGGCTTTTCGGTAATGATCGGCATGGTGAACGGGTCCCATTCATAAAGCTTGGTGCCTTGCTTGACCTTGGCTTTGTCTTTCACCAGCAGCTTAGAACCGAAGCCCAGCTTATAGGTGGAAAGCTCAACGCCGTTTTTGTCAATCAGGGCCAGCTCCATGTGGCGGTCCATAACCACGGTCTCGCCGTCTGCATTCTCCAGCATGGAGGTTTTGCGCAGCACGATCTTACCATCGGCAATCGCGTCTTGCGACGTTTGTGAACCACCTTGAGCAATACCGCCAATGTGGAATGTCCGCATGGTGAGCTGGGTACCCGGCTCGCCAATAGACTGCGCTGCGATAATGCCCACAGCCTCACCCGGGTTCACTTTTGAACCCCGTGCCAAGTCACGTCCATAACACTGCGCACAAATGCCGTCTTCGGCCTCACAGGTGAGCGGCGAGCGCGCTTGAACCGAAAGCACACCAGCGGCATCAATCTCGTCCGCCAGCTTCTCGTCCAAGATCATGTTGCGCGTGGCCATCACTTCGTCTGTGCCTGGCTTAAGCACATCTTCAGCCATAACACGGCCCAAGATACGCTCTGAAAGCGACGAGACAACCGTACCGTCGTTTACCGCAGCGGCAATCCTGATCGAAATCTCGGTGCCACAATCATCTTGGCGCACGATACAATCCTGAGCCACATCCACCAAACGGCGGGTGAGGTAACCGGAGTTCGCTGTTTTAAGCGCCGTATCCGCAAGACCCTTACGCGCACCGTGAGTTGAGTTAAAGTACTCAAGCACGGTCAGGCCTTCTTTAAAGTTAGACACAATTGGCGTCTCGATGATGTCGCCGTTTGGCTTGGCCATCAAGCCGCGCATCCCGCCGAGCTGCTTCATTTGCGCAGGGGAACCACGAGCACCCGAGTGGGACATCATGAATACCGAATTCGGCTCTTCCTCGTTGCCCTCTTCGTCAAAGCGCACTTTGGAAATCTCGGCCATCATGCCTTCGGCCACATCGTCCGAACACTTGGACCAAACGTCCACAGCTTTGTTATACTTCTCAAGCTTGGTAATAAGCCCGTCCATATACTGCTGCTCGAATTCCTTAACCTTGGCACGAACACCATCAACGATTTCCCATTTGTTGTCAGGAATGAGCATGTCATCCTTACCAAACGAAATACCGGCTTTAAAGGCTTCGGTAAAGCCGAGGGTCATGATCTGGTCACAGAAGATAACCGACTCTTTTTGGCCGCAATGGCGATAAACGATGTCAATCACCTCGCCCACTTCTTTCTTACGAATGAGGCGGTTAACGATGCTAAACGGCGCTTTATGGTTTTTAGGCAGAAGCTGCGCGAGGCGTACACGGCCCGGCGTGGTTTCAAACCGCTCCATGTAAGCATTGCCCTCTTCGTCGATCTGCTCAACCCGCGCCGTAACCTTGGCATGCAGGTGCACAGCACCGGTTTCAAGCGCATGGTCAATTTCTTCCATGCTGGCAAAAGCCATACCTTCGCCAACCATACCCTTACGCATAAGCGTAACGTAATAGAGGCCAAGGATCATATCCTGTGACGGCACAATAATCGGCTGCCCGTTTGAGGGCGAAAGCACGTTATTCGTGGACATCATAAGCACGCGGCACTCTAGCTGGGCCTCAAGGCTCAGCGGCACGTGCACGGCCATTTGGTCACCGTCAAAGTCAGCGTTAAAGGCCGAACACACCAGCGGGTGCAGCTGAATGGCTTTACCCTCAATGAGAACTGGCTCAAACGCCTGAATGCCGAGGCGGTGAAGCGTTGGCGCGCGGTTAAGCATAACCGGGTGCTCGCGGATAACCTCATCAAGGATATCCCACACCTCGGAACGCTCTTTTTCAACCAATTTCTTGGCTTGCTTTACAGTGCTTGAAAGGCCTTTGGCCTCCAAACGGCTGTAAATAAACGGCTTAAACAGTTCGAGCGCCATTTTCTTCGGCAAGCCACACTGGTGCAGCTTCAGCTCGGGGCCGGTCACAATCACGGAACGGCCAGAGAAGTCTACGCGCTTACCCAAAAGGTTTTGGCGGAAACGGCCTTGCTTACCTTTAAGCATGTCTGAAAGCGATTTCAGAGGGCGCTTATTGCCACCTGTAATCACACGGCCACGGCGGCCGTTGTCAAACAACGCATCCACTGATTCTTGCAGCATGCGCTTCTCGTTGCGCACGATGATATCAGGCGCACGCAGCTCAATCAGGCGCTTCAGACGGTTGTTCCGGTTGATCACGCGGCGATACAGGTCGTTAAGGTCTGAGGTCGCGAAACGGCCACCATCAAGCGGCACCAGGGGGCGCAGCTCTGGCGGAATTACCGGAATCACTGTCAAAATCATCCACTCAGGGCGGTTGCCACTTTCACGGAAGTTTTCAACCAGCTTGAGGCGTTTGATGATTTTCTTAGGCTTCAGTTCACCCGTAGCTTCAGCCAAATCAGCACGCAGCTGCTCGGATTCAGCTTCAAGGTCGATCGCTGCCAGCATTTCACGGATAGCTTCCGCACCAATACCCGCAGTGAAAGCGTCTGCGCCAAATTGATCTTCGGCGTCAAGGAACTCTTCCTCGGTCAGAAGCTGGCCTTGGGTCAGGTCTGTAAGGCCCGGCTCGATCACCACATATTGCTCAAAATACAAGATACGCTCTAGGTCACGCAGGGTCATATCCAGCATCAAGCCAATGCGCGACGGCAATGACTTGAGAAACCAGATATGCGCCACAGGTGCGGCCAAGTCGATATGCCCCATGCGCTCACGGCGCACTTTTTGCAGCGTAACTTCCACACCACATTTCTCGCAGGTAACCCCACGATACTTCATGCGCTTATATTTGCCGCACAGGCACTCATAATCTTTGATCGGGCCAAAGATACGGGCACAGAAAAGGCCATCACGCTCGGGCTTAAACGTCCGATAGTTGATGGTTTCAGGCTTTTTGATCTCGCCAAACGACCAGCTCAAAATCCGCTCTGGTGAGGAGAGCGAGATTCTGATTTCGTCAAAGGTTTTTTGCGTCTGGACCGGGTTAAACGGGTTTGTGATTTCTTGATTCATTTTGTAATCCTCAATCTCTTTTCAGTAGGGAGTGGGCGCGAACGCCCTACTCCGCCTCCGAGTCCCGAAGTTCCATATTCAGCCCGAGGCCGCGAACTTCTTTGACAAGCACATTAAACGATTCTGGCACACCAGCTTCGAAATGGTCCTCGCCCTTGACGATGCTTTCATAAACCTTGGTCCGGCCTGCCACGTCATCCGATTTAACGGTGAGCATTTCCTGCAAAGTGTAAGCCGCGCCATAAGCTTCAAGCGCCCAAACTTCCATCTCTCCGAAGCGCTGACCACCAAACTGGGCTTTACCACCCAATGGTTGCTGGGTCACAAGGCTGTAAGGCCCGGTAGAACGCGCGTGGATTTTCTCGTCCACGAGGTGGTGGAGCTTGAGGATGTACTTCATGCCAACCGTAACCGGCCGAGCAAATTGCTCACCAGTACGACCATCAAACACGATGGATTGTCCCGAAGTATCCAAGCCGGCCCGCGTGAGCGCGTCGTTCACGTCTGCCTCTTTGGCACCGTCAAAAACAGGCGTTGCGATCGGCACACCGCGGGTCACATTGCCCGCCGCTTCAAGGATATTCGCTTCGTCCATGTCAGCCGTAGCTTCTGCATATGTATCTTCGCCATAAGCGTTTTTCATAGCGTCAACCACAGGTGTCATATCACCCGAGCGTTTGTATTCAGCCAAGGCGCTTTCAATGGCTTTACCAAGGTTATGCGCCGCCCAACCCATGTGGGTTTCAAGGATTTGCCCAACGTTCATGCGTGAAGGCACACCCAACGGGTTCAGCACCACATCAACCGGCGTACCGTCTGCAAGGAACGGCATGTCTTCTTGTGGAACAACTTTGGAGATAACCCCTTTGTTGCCGTGACGACCCGCCATTTTGTCGCCGGGTTGCAGCTTACGCTTAACCGCCACAAACACCTTAACGATCTTCATCGCGCCCGGAGGCAGGTCATCGCCACGGCGGATTTTCTCCACCTTGTCTTCGAAACGAGCCGTCATGGTGCGTTTGTTGGCATCAAACTGCGTGTTCAGGGCTTCTACCTGCGCCGCATCGTCGTCTTCCGACAACGCCAACTGCCACCACTGGCCTTTGCTCAAGCTTTCCAGAAGCTCTTCGGTAATTTCCGAGCCAGCCTTCACACCCTTAGGGCCTTTTACAGCCTTTTTGCCCAAGATCATGCCCTTGAGGCGGCCATACGTATTGCGCTCCAAAATGGTGATCTCGTCGTCGCGGTCACGCGACAGGCGCTCAACTTCTTCACGCTCGATCTGAATCGCGCGCTCATCTTTATCAATGCCGTGGCGGTTGAAAACGCGAACGTCTACAACGGTACCAAAGTCGCCAGGCTTCAGGCGGAGCGACGTATCACGCACATCGCTTGCCTTCTCGCCAAAGATCGCCCGCAGGAGTTTCTCCTCCGGTGTCATCGCGCTTTCGCCTTTTGGCGTGATCTTACCAACCAGAATATCAGCAGGCCCAACTTCGGCGCCAATATAAACGATGCCCGCTTCGTCGAGGTTGCGCAAAGCTTCCTCGCCTACATTCGGAATATCGCGGGTAATTTCTTCTGGGCCGAGCTTGGTATCACGCGCCGCAACTTCAAATTCCTCAATGTGGATCGAAGTAAACACGTCGTCTTTCACGATGCGCTCAGAGATCAGGATCGAGTCCTCATAGTTGTAGCCCTGCCATGGCATAAATGCCACGAGCACGTTTTTACCCAAGGCCAATTCGCCGAGATCCGTAGATGGACCGTCTGCAATCACCTCTTCTTTGTGCACCTTGTCACCCACTTTTACCAACGGACGCTGGTTAATACAGGTATTTTGGTTAGAGCGCTGGAACTTACGCAAGCGGTAGATATCTACGCCTGCGTCGCCAACCTCAAGGTCTTCGGTTGCACGCACAACAATGCGCATCGCGTCCACTTGGTCCACAATACCACCACGCTTGGCCACAATCGCAGCGCCGGAATCCCGTGCTACAAGCTCCTCAATGCCGGTGCCCACATAAGGCGCTTCGGCCTTAACAAGTGGCACGGCTTGGCGTTGCATGTTTGAGCCCATCAGCGCGCGGTTGGCGTCATCGTTCTCAAGGAACGGAATCAGCGAGGCCGCTACAGAAACCAGCTGGCGCGGTGAAACGTCCATCAGGTCAATGTTTTCTGGTGGGTTAAGCATGTGCTCGCCCGCTTGACGGGTCGAAATCAGGTCATCCGTAAGGCGGCCGTTTTCGTCCATAGTCGCGTTGGCCTGCGCCACAGTGTAGCGCATTTCCTCAGTGGCCGACATGTAGCGCACTTCGTCGGTCACAACACCGTCTTTTACAGTGCGATACGGCGTTTCGATAAAGCCATATTTGTTCACCTTCGCGAATGACGCCAAGGAGTTGATCAGACCAATATTTGGCCCCTCCGGCGTTTCAATCGGGCAAAGACGACCATAGTGGGTTGGGTGCACGTCGCGCACCTCAAAGCCGGCCCGCTCACGCGTTAGGCCACCCGGCCCAAGTGCTGAAAGGCGGCGCTTGTGCGTAACCTCTGAAAGCGGGTTGTTTTGGTCCATGAACTGCGACAGCTGCGAAGAGCCGAAGAACTCACGCACAGCGGCAGCCGCTGGCTTGGCGTTGATCAGGTCTTGCGGCATCACGTTGTCAATTTCAACGCTGGACATGCGCTCACGAATGGCGCGCTCCATGCGAAGAAGGCCCACGCGATACTGGTTTTCCATCAGCTCGCCAACAGAGCGCACACGACGGTTACCAAGGTGGTCGATATCATCAACCGAGCCTTTGCCATCACGCAGATCAACAAGGCCTTTAACCACGGCAATGATGTCTTCCTTGCGCAGCGTGCGCTGGGTATCGGGCACATCAAGCTGTAGGCGCATGTTCATTTTCACACGACCAACGGTCGACAGATCAAAACGATCTGATTCAAAGAACATCGCGTCAAACATAGTGGACGCCGCATCAACGGTGGGCGGCTCGCCCGGGCGCATTACGCGGTAAATGTCCATCAGCGCGGTGTTGCGATTCAGGTTTTTATCCAGCGCCATTGTGTTGCGCATGTAAGGGCCAACATTGATGTTATCAATGTCGAGTGTCGGGATTTTGGTAACGCCGTTATCAAGCAGGGTCAGCAGGGTGCCGCCAATGACGTTGCCCTCTTTGTCCAGCTCTTCGGTGATCTCGCCACCAGCTTCAATCCAGATCTCACCCGTTTCTTCGTTGATGATGTCTTTTGCCGAAAAACGCCCGAGGATCGTTGCCATTGGCATCAAAACTTCGGTGACTTCGCCAGCTTCAATCAGCTTTTTCACGGAGCGCGGCGTAACTTTTTTGCCCGCTTCCGCAATCACTTCACCGGTTTTGGCATCAATGATATCAAAATCAGGCTTGGTGCCTTTAATCCGCTCAGGAAAGAACTTGGTTGCCCAGCCCTTCTTCTTTTTGTTCAGCTTATAATCAACCGTATCATAATAGGCATCCATGATGCCCTCTTGGTCCAGCCCCAGCGCATAAAGCAGGGTGGTTACCGGCAGCTTCCGGCGGCGGTCAATACGGGTGTAAACATTGTCTTTTGCGTCAAACTCAAAATCAAGCCATGAGCCGCGATAGGGGATAATACGGCTGGTGAAAAGCAGCTTGCCTGAAGCATGGGTTTTGCCTTTGTCGTGGTCAAAGAACACGCCGGGGCTACGGTGCATCTGGGAAACGATGACCCGCTCGGTGCCGTTTACGATAAACGTGCCGATATCTGTCATGAGGGGCATATCCCCCATGAATACTTCTTGCTCTTTGATGTCTTTCACGGTGCGCGCACCCGTGTCTTCGTCCACATCAAACACGATCAAACGGAGCGTAACCTTAAGCGGCGCGCTATACGTCATATCGCGCTGCTGGCATTCCTCAACATCATATTTCGGCGCTTCCAGCTCGTATTTTACATACTCGATGCTGGCAGTGTCGTTAAAATCTTTGATCGGGAATACCGAGTTGAACACGGCATTAATGCCTTTGTCGTCCAACGGATTGCCTTTTTCGCCGGATTCCAAAAATAGATCATAGGAGCTTTTCTGCACCTCGATCATGTTTGGCATTTTTATGACTTCGTCAATATGACCGTAAAATTTACGGATACGTTTACGACCTGAAAATGTCTGAGCCATGCTCTAAATCACCTTTTTCAACGCTCGGCACACGATTGGGAACGCACACCTAAAGCCCTGCGGTTGGACCGACCCATTCTTGCGAAATTCCCACGTCTCGCTTCCGGTCGGCTTGCACCTTTCAAGGGGTCCGGGCCTCAGGCCCCTTGAAAGACGCAAAATGCTGGACCCACCAATAACAGCGGATCCAGCTTTTTTTGCTTGGCTGCGACTAAAGCCGCACCAAATTACTTCATCTCAACAGTTGCACCAGCAGCTTCGAGCTTAGCTTTGATTTCTTCAGCTTCAGCTTTAGAAACAGCTTCTTTAACTTTGCCGCCAGCGTCTACTACAGCTTTAGCTTCTTTGAGGCCCAGGCCAGTGATGGCGCGAACTTCTTTGATCACGGCGATTTTCTTGTCACCTGGGGCAACCAGGATAACGTCAAATTCGTCCTTTTCTTCAGCAGCGTCGCCGCCTTCAGCAGGTGCCATCATTACGGCGCCACCAGCTGCTGGCTCAATGCCGTGCTCGTCTTTGAGGATATTTTTAAGTTCTACAGCTTCGAGAAGTGTCAGTGCAACAATCTCATCAGCAAGTTTTTTCAGATCAGCCATTTTTTATGCTTTCCGTTTAGTTTCAATTTTAATCCGGTATGAAAGATTTCACATTAATCCGGTCATTTAAGTCGTAGAGATTACGCCGTTGCCGCTTCTTCGATGGTAGAAAGTATACCAGCGATATCAGAGGCAGGTGCGCCAATCGCGCCAGCAATGTCAGAAGCAGGAGCACCCAGACAAGCAGCAATAGAGGCAAGAACCTCTTCACGGCTTGGCATAGCGGCCACAGCTTTAACACCGGCTGCGTCAAGTATTGTGTCACCCATGGAACCGCCAAGAATAACGAGCTTGTCGTTTTCTTTAGCAAAGGCTTGCGTGGCTTTCGCCGCCGCTACCGGATCCTCGGAATATGCGAACACAACCATACCTGACAAAAGATCACCAATGCTTTCACATTGAGTATCTTTCAGGGCGATTTTGGCGAGCCTGTTTTTGGCGACACGAACAACACCACCAGCTTCGGTCATCCGAAGGCGGTAGTCTGTCATCTCTGCAACTGTTAGACCGGTGTAACGTGAAACCACGACCACACCAGAGTCCGTGAAGATTTGACCGAGTTCACCGATCACTGCTTCTTTTTGGGCTCTATCCACAGATTTGCTCCATTATATGGAAGGGTTACCCCCTCCGGCTCAATTTCACTAACACGTTTGCGCTAGCGTCTTGGTCCTTACGGAACCAGCCAAAACCTCCGGGCCGAAGCCTTTTGATTTCTTTTGCTTCCATCTCAAGCAGGCAATTAAGCCTTGCGGCACCCGCTATCTCGGACGAAAGGCGGGCATTGCTGCCCACCCAAACCCCTTACGGGGATCTCTTACTCGGCGATTGCCGATGCAATATCAAGTGTCACGCCCGGGCCCATAGTGGAGCTCAGTGCGATCTTTTTGATATATGTACCTTTAGCACCGCTTGGGCGGGCTTTATTAACGGCGTTGATGATGGTTTTAACGTTCTCAACCAGCTTCGCTTCGTCGAAAGAAACCTTGCCAATGCCCGCATGCACAACACCAGCTTTTTCAGCCTTAAATTGCACTTCGCCACCTTTAGCAGCTTCAACAGCAGCCTTGATGTCCATAGTCACTGTGCCAACCCGAGGGTTTGGCATCAGGTTACGTGGGCCAAGGATTTTGCCCAAACGACCAACGATTGGCATCATGTCTGGCGTTGCAATACAACGGTCAAAATCAAGGTTGCCTTGCTGGATGCTTTCCATCAGGTCTTCCGCACCAACAATATCCGCACCAGCGGCTTTCGCCTCATCAGCTTTTGCATCGCGCGCAAATACAGCCACACGTACGTTTTTGCCAGTGCCGTTTGGCAAAGCCACAACGCCGCGAACCATTTGGTCAGCGTGGCGAGGGTCAACACCCAGCGCAAACACGATGTCTAGCGTTTCGTCAAACTTGGCTTTGGCGTTGTTTTTTACCAGCGCCACAGCTTCTTCAACAGAAACCTCTAGCTTGCCTTCAAAAGCGGCTTTCGCAGCCGCAAAGCGTTTTCCTACATTTGCCATGATCTAGCCCTTAACCTCGATACCCATCGAACGGGCCGAGCCCATGATGATTTTCACAGCGCCTTCGATGTCAACCGCATTCAGGTCTTTCATCTTGGCTTCGGCGATCTCTTTAACCTGCTTCACGGTCACAGAACCAACGATTTCACGTGAAGGCGTAGCGGCACCAGATTTCACATTGGCAGCTTTCTTCAGCATATAAGAAGCCGGTGGCGTCTTAATTTCCATGGTGAAGGATTTATCAACGTAATATGTGATAATCGTCGGGCAAGGCGCGCCAGATTCCATATCTTGGGTTTTGGCGTTAAACGCTTTGCAAAACTCCATGATGTTCAATCCGCGTTGACCCAGTGCTGGGCCTACGGGTGGAGATGGGTTTGCCTTACCGGCAGGCACTTGCAACTTCATAGTGCCAGCAATCTTCTTGGCCATGTTGGCCTCCTTTGTTCATCATCGCCGCCGAGTGCGGCATGGTATAGTGGTGCGGTTATAGCCGTAGCCCAACCTCCCACCGGGGTTAACACTAGGTGATTTTTGCCACCTGAGTGAATTCGAGTTCAACCGGCGTAGCCCGGCCAAAAATAGATACGGTCACTTTGAGGCGGGCGTTATCTTGATCCACATCCTCAACCATGCCCGAGAAGCCTTCAAACGGGCCGTCGATCACATTAACTTGCTCACCGATATCAAAGAAAATCAGGTTACGCGGCGCTTCGGCGCTCTCGTCAACCTGATTCAATATGCGAGCCACCTCGGCATCGCGCATCGGCGACGGGGTGTTTTGCGCGCCCAAAAATCCGGTCACGCGGTTAATATTGTTGATCGCGTGGTAAGCGCGGTCGGTCATTTCCATTTTCACCAGCACATAGCCCGGCATAAAGCGCCGCTCACGGGTTACTTTTTTACCACGGCGCATCTCCAGAACTTCTTCTGTAGGCACCAAAACCTGCTCGATTTCGTCCTCAAGGCCCTTTTGTACAATTGCCTCTTCAATCGCTTCTGCGATCTTCTTTTCGAAATTCGAAAGGACGCTTACCGAATACCAGCGTTTCGCCATTTTTTTCAGTGCCTTCAATGCTGTGGCTTGCGCCACGATTTAACTAAAATATTCAAGAGCTTACGCCCCGCCGCCCAAACAGAACAAAGCGCGCCGACGAATCGAAGCGCGCATGTCTTGGGTGGAAGCTCTGCCTATAGCCGCAAAACCCGCCTAGATCAAGAGGAAGCGACCGCCAAAATGCCTTCCAGCCCTGAGCGGATCAGCAGATCTACCAGAAAGAAAAAGATCGCCGCGAAAAATGCCATGGCAAACACCATGGCGGTGGTTAGCAGGGTTTCGCGCCGCGTGGGCCACACAACCTTGGAAACTTCCGAGCGGACTTGCTGGATAAACTGGAACGGATTTGCCTTTGCCATACGAGGCTCCTGAATCGGGTAAATAGGATTTGATCACAGATACGCACTCATCAGATAAAGTGCAAGCCCTTGAGGCAAAGCTCGAAACGCCCAAGGCCTGAATACCTGCCATTTCTTTCCTACATTTCTCTAACAATACGAAAACCGACATTACTGGATCTGCGTGTTTCTTTCCCACCACCTGTATTCGCGGGCCGCGCTAGGTCACCTCATTTCGACCCATGGCGATGGGTAAGTCAATGATAACCTCACGATCAGAACTTTCACGCAACCAGCCCACAGGTTCGCCGGGCTCTGGATTGAAAACACGCCGGTAAAAATCTGCTGACTATTCCAATGGCGCGCCTATGATAATACTGCCCGCAGGCAAAACGATCACCTCTGGGCAATCCGCGCATTCTTGAAACATCTCCAGCGGGGCAAGCTCACGGCCATCGGCAAACACTTGGCGTTGCTCCGCAACCGCCACCGTGGCAGCCCAAAGCAACATGCCGGTCAAAAATCGGTTTATCGAGATAGACATAAACGCCCCTTGTATCGGTTATATTTCCAGCGCGATGCAACAGCCAGAACGCCGGATTTTTCACCGCCATTCCCGCAATGGCTGAAATTGATTAATTTGACAGTGCATGCGGCGCATATTGGCTACCCAATAAAGGCTTGAGCCTTGGGAAACTGCGCCCGTCACACTTTAGAAAAACAAAATCACACCCCGTTTCGAAAACAAATTTTTATTAATTGATTGAGATCAAATAGCCCTCGGCAACTGTCTACTAAAGTATGCTGAATTTACTAAACACGTGAGTCGAGTTTGATGCGCCCGCCCCTAACCTTCAGCTTCCAACGCCCCCCTTCGGTGGTGCCTTCGCTATTGGCGATGGTTGCGGCTGTTATGATGCTGTTTGGGCAATCCTTGGCCGTTGGGGCGGTTCAAAGCTCAAGCGGCATTTGGATCGAGGTCTGCGGGGGCGACGGCACAAAGATGGTGCAAACCGAAGCCCCGTCTCCGACAAGTGATTGCTCTCATTGTGATTATTGCGTCGTTCAGTTTTCAGCCAATTCCTTTGGGCCGCCTGCGCCCTTCCTTTTCAGCCCCTCGCCGGTCTTTACCGCTGTTCAGTTTATAACTGTCAGTAAAAATTCCACCCCTGGGGCCGAGCAATTTTGGGCGGCCAATCGTGGACCGCCGTTAGCAAGTGAAGCAAACATGACATCAATGACTGCCCTCTGGGCCGCTATGACCATCCCTGCACAACGGGGGAACTCATGGCTATAATATCGCGCCTCAGCGCCACCTTCACCCTTATTTTAGCGCTTATATTGGCCAGCACCCTTGCTCGTGCCGATGGCCCGCCGATCATTTCACAATTCGTAACAGAAGTGCCCGCCAGTGAATTGGTGGAGGGCGCAACCGCTTACGGCGCGATGCTGGAAGCCGTGCCGGTGGTGCCGCTGCTGAACGGCTCGGAACTGCTGGGCTACGCCTATATTACCTCCGATTTTGTGGGCACCACGGGTTACTCAGGCAAGCCCATTCATATGATGGTGGCGATAGATCTGGACGCCAAATTGCTGCGCGCCGAGCTGGTGGAACACCACGAGCCGATTGTGCTGATCGGTATTCCCGAAAGCAAAATTCGGGCGATGACCGAGGCGTATATCGGCATGGATATTGTGGCGGAAGCCGCTGCTGAGGGCGTGGGCCATGATGTGGAAATCATATCCGGCGCGACCGTCACCATTATGATCATTGATGATTCAATCGTGCGGGCAAGCATTAAAGTAGCACGCGCACTTGGCCTTGGTGGGCTGGATAACAGTGCTGCCGAACGGGGGCCGACCCATGTGCTGAATATGGAAGAAGCGGCTATTTATGACTGGGGCACATTGGTAGGTGACGGCTCTGTGCGCCGCCTCACGATTGATGTTGGCCAGATCAACGAAGCCTTTACCGCCACG
The DNA here is from genome assembly GCA_002402045.2 of Paracoccaceae bacterium. Lineage (GTDB taxonomy): Bacteria > Pseudomonadota > Alphaproteobacteria > Rhodobacterales > Rhodobacteraceae > UBA3077. The sequence continues at coordinate 24,980 of NVUX02000069.1, forward strand.
GGAGACCCGCGCGTGGAAAGATATGCCGAAAAAGGCGAGCCCGAGGACACCTATATTGACCTCAACCTCGCGCTGGTTTCGGCCCCCGGCATTGGCCTGAGCCTGCTGGGCGAGAATGAGTATAATAACCTGACCGAATGGATGGAAGAAGGCGATAACGCCATAATGCTGACTGGCCGCGGGATTTATTCCTTTAAGGGCTCAGGCTATGTGCGTGGTGGTATTTTTGACCGTATCCAGCTGGTGCAGGGCGATATTTCGGTGCGGTTCCGTGACCGGCAAAACCGCCGCATTCGGGTGGTGGCTGCCGAGGGTGCGCCCCACTTTACCGAGATGGATGTTTTTAAAATTCCGGCAGATGCGGGCTTTGATCCAACCAAACCTTTCCGCATTCAGCTGCTCACCCAGCGCCCCGTTGGCGCGATTGAGAAAACCTTTCTGACCTATGATCTGGGCTATAATGTGCCGCCGCGCTACCTAACCGCGCTGGCCGCACCGCAGGCCCCCATATTGGAAGACGCCGAATCGGATGCACAAGCGCGCTCAATGCTTTGGAAGCGTATTTGGAAAAACAAAAAGGTCGAAATCGGGCTGCTGATCGGGATGCTCACCGTGCTGACGGGGGTTTTCTTCTTCCAGTTCCAAGCCACCCGCCATGCGCGCGCGTTTTACTGGTTCCGCATGAGCTTCTTGGCCATGACCCTCGGCTTCCTCGGCTTTGCCCAAAACGCCCAGCTTTCGGTGGTAAACCTGATGGCGCTCGGGGCCTCGCTCCGCAGTGGTTTTGGCTGGGATGCCTTCTTAATGGACCCCTTGGTCTTTATCCTCTGGGTTTCTGTGGCGGTTACCATCCTGTTTTGGGGCCGTGGCGGCTATTGCGGCTGGCTTTGCCCATTTGGCGCCATGCAAGAGATCACCAACCAAATTGCGCGGTTCTTCAAAGTGCCACAATGGACCCTGCCTTGGGGCCTGCACGAGCGCCTTTGGCCGCTTAAGTACATGATCTTCCTCGGGCTATTCGGGCTTTCTCTAGTCTCAATGTCGCTTGCGGAGTATTTTGCCGAGGTTGAGCCGTTCAAAACCTCGATCATCCTGAAATTCGCCCGCGAATGGCCGTTTGTGCTGTTTGCCACCGTAATTCTGGGCATTGGCCTGTTTGTTGAGCGCTTTTATTGCCGCTATCTTTGCCCCCTAGGCGCGGCGCTGGCCATTCCCGGCCGGTTGCGGATGTTTGACTGGCTCAAGCGCTACAAAGAATGCGGTTCACCGTGCCAGACCTGCGCCAACGAGTGCTTTGTGCAGGCCATCCACCCCACTGGTGAGATTAACCCGAATGAGTGCCTGTCCTGCCTGCATTGTCAGGTGGATTATCAGGACCACAGTATTTGCCCCGTTGTTATTAAGAAAGACAAACGGCGGGCCAAGATGGCCCAGAGCAGCTCAGACAGCGCTCTGGACCGATTAACCAACCACCCTAATGCTTCAACTAAGGAGAAGGCTAATGGCTAAAGATAAACCAGAAACATGCGTAATTAAAGAGGGACTGACCCGGCGCGATATGCTGCTGAACGCACCCGCAGCGGGTGTTGCCGTAGGCGCGCTTGCCGTGGCTGCCGCCAGCATGGGCGCAACGCCAGCCAACGCGTCTGGTGCCGAAGTAAACGTGGCCCCCGGCGAGCTGGATGAATATTACGGCTTTTGGTCTTCAGGCCAAGCGGGCGAAGTGCGCATTATGGGCGTGCCGTCCATGCGTGAGTTCATGCGTATTCCGGTTTTCAACCGTTGCTCGGCCACCGGCTGGGGCAGCACCAATGAATCGCTCAAGATTCTGACTGAAAACCTGATGCCCGAAACCAAGGAGTTTCTTGCCAAGCGCGGCATGAAAGACTACGAAAACGGCGATTTGCACCACCCGCATATGTCTTTCACAGATGGCACCTATGACGGCCGCTTCCTGTTTATGAACGACAAAGCCAACACCCGTATTGCCCGTATTCGTATGGATGTAATGAAGTGTGACAAGATCATCGAGATCCCGAACGCGTCAGACATCCACGGCTTGCGCCCTCAAAAATTCCCGCGCACGGGCTACATTTTTGCCAATGGCGAGCACCGCGTACCGCTGGTAAATGACGGCACAAATATGGATGACGTAGAAAACTACGTTTCCATCTTTACCGCTGTTGATGGCGACACCATGGAAATTGCATGGCAGATCACCGTGACCGGCAACCTTGATAACACCGATTGTGATTATCAGGGCAAATACGCCATGTCGTCTTCCTATAACTCCGAAGGCGCGATTGAGCTTACGGGCATGATGGAAGCCGAGATGGACCACGTTGTGGTCTTTAACATCGCGCGTATTGAGGCAGCTGTCGAGGCTGGCGAATACGAGATCTATAACGGTGTTAAAGTGCTGGACGGCAAAAAGGGCTCGGCGCTCACCGCCTATATCCCGATCCCGAACAGCCCACACGGCGTAAACACCGCTCCGGATGGCAAATACGTTATGGTCAACGGCAAGCTTTCGCCAACCGTTTCGGTTATCGAATGGGCCAAGCTGGAGGCGGTATTTGAAGATGGCGCAGACCCGCGCTCGGTTGTTGTGGCTGAACCAGAGCTCGGCCTTGGGCCGCTCCACACAGCGTTTAACGGCAAGGGCGAGGCCTATACCACGCTTTTCCTTGATAGCCAGATTGTGCACTGGGATATCGACAAAGCTATTCGCCTTTATAACGGCGAAGACGTGGACCCGATCATCCAAAAAACGGACGTGATGTATCAGCCAGGCCATAACCACACTTCGATGGGTGAAACCAAAGAGGCCGATGGCAAGTGGTTGGTTACTTTGAACAAGTTCTCAAAAGACCGGTTCCTGAATACAGGCCCGCTGAAACCAGAGAACGACCAGCTGATCAACATCCAAGACGGGGCGCTCGAAGTGGTGCATGATGGCCCGGCCTTTGCCGAACCGCATGACTGTATCATCGTACGCGCTGATATCGTGAAGCCGGTAAATGTGTGGCCGGTGAATGACCCGATGTGGGCTGATGCCACGGCGCAAGCCAAAGCAGACGGCGTGGTGCTTGGGGATGACAGCAAAGTTATCCGTGAGGGCAACAAGGTTCGGGTTTACATGTGGTCTTCCGCGCCAACATTCTCGATGGAAGATTTCACCGTGAATCAGGGCGACGAAGTCACCATCTACATCACCAATATTGATGATGTAGACGACCTGACCCACGGCTTCACCCTTGGCAACCACGGTGTGGCTATGGAAGTTGGCCCACAGGCAACAGCGTCTATCACCTTCACCGCTGACCGCCCCGGCGTTCATTGGTTCTATTGCCAGTGGTTCTGCCACGCGCTCCACATGGAGATGCGCGGCCGGATGCTGGTAAACCCTGCATAGGAGCTGACATGATCCGCGCGCTTGCTTTTGTTATCTTTATGGTTCCGGCTTTGGCCGGTGCCGAAGAGGTGGCCGTGCCACCCGAGGCCGGCGCGCTGATTATGGCGATTGAAAATGCGGGGGCGGGGGATATCCTCCGCCTCAGCGAAAACGCCCTCTATGAGGGGTCTATTCTTATTTCAATTCCGCTGACGATACTCGGCAACGGGGCCACGATTGATGGCCAAGGCACAGGCTCGGTTATTACCGTAACCGCCGAGGGCGTAACCCTGCGCGGCCTTACGGTGCTTGGCTCTGGCTCAGGCGGCGAAGGCTTGGATGCGGGCATTACGCTGAGCAAAACCGCCGTTGGTGCTGTGGTGGAGGGCAACCGCGTGTTGCTGAATTTGATCGGCATTGATGTGCACGGCGCACAGGATTCGCTGATCTCCGGCAATTACATCGAGGGCCGCCAAGATAGGCGTATGAACGACCGTGGCAACGGCATTTACGTTTGGAACGCGCCCGGCACCCGGGTGATCGGCAATGATGTGCGCTATGGCCGTGACGGGGTGTTTGTGAACGTCTCGCGTGACAACCAATTCATCGGCAACCGCTTCCGCGACCTGCGCTTTGCCATCCATTATATGTATGCCAACAACTCCGTGGTTTCCGGTAATATCTCTGAAAACAACCACCTTGGCTTTGCGATTATGTATTCTGACAATGTGCTGATCGAAGGGAATTATTCCCTCAATGATCGCGACCACGGCCTGATGATGAACTATACCAACAAGGGCGAAGTGCTAAATAACACCATTCGCGGTGGCGGCGAAAAATGTGTGTTTATCTATAATGCGCACCGTAACCGCTTTGCAGGCAACCGCTTTGAAGGCTGCCAGATCGGCATTCACTTTACCGCTGGCTCCGAGCGCAACAGCTTTAGCGGCAACGCCTTTATCGGCAACCGCACGCAGGTTAAATATGTCGGCTCAACATGGGTTGAGTGGAGCGAAGAGGGCCTTGGCAATTATTGGTCAGACCACACGGCCTATGACCTCAACAATGATGGCATTGCCGATACAGCCTATCGCCCGAATGATATTATGGACCAAGTGCTCTGGAGCCAGCCCGCGGCAAAGGCCTTGCTTGGCTCACCCGCTGTGCAGCTCATCCGCTGGTCTCAATCGGCCTTTCCTGCCCTTCTGCCCGGCGGCGTGATTGATAGCGCGCCGTTGGTGCAGCCTAATTTCCCCGAAATCCCCGTATGGGAGGAGTTCGAATGACCGTTCTCGGTATAGAAAATGTTTCAAAATCTTATGGTGACGTGCACTCGGTGCAAGGCGTGAGCCTGAACCTGAATGAAGGCGAGCGCGTGGCGCTGCTGGGCCATAACGGCGCAGGTAAAACCACGCTTATGCGTATGGTGCTCGGCCTCACCCCGCTCACTTCGGGCCGCATCTCTGTGCTTGGCCAGCCTCCCGGCACTCGCAAAGCCCGCACCGCCATTGGCTTTTTGCCCGAAAGCGTGGCCTTTCATGGCGCGCTTACGGGCCGTGAGCAGCTGCACCATTTTGCCCGGCTTAAAGGCGTGAAGCGCGCGGTGGCCGATGATTTGTTGGAGCGCGTTGGCCTCACCCATGCGATGAACCGCAAAATTCGCACCTATTCTAAAGGCATGCGGCAGCGCATTGGCCTCGCCCAAGCCCTGCTCGGCAAACCCCGCCTTGCCTTGCTTGACGAGCCAACCTCGGGCCTAGACCCAATTTCGCGCCACGAGTTTTACGACATCGTCGATGACCTCGCCAAAGGCGGCACTGCGGTGCTGCTCTCGTCCCACGCGCTCACCGAGCTGGAAAGCCGGACGGACCGGATTGCCATTATGTCTCAAGGGCATTTGTTGGCCAATGACAGCCTGAGTAACCTGCGCGAGGCGGCCCGCCTGCCAATTCAGGTCCGCGTGAAAGCCACGGCGGAAACCGCAGATGATGTGGCCGCGCGCCTTGGCGGCACACGGGTAAACGGCGCGTCTGTTGCGCTGGAAGTGCAGCAAGAAGGCAAGGTTTCGTTGCTCGGGCAAATCACGGGCCTCGGTGACCTCGTTAAAGATATTGACGTAACCCCCGCCAGCCTTGAAGATCTTTACCGCCATTACTCCGTGCCACAACAGGAGGGGAAATAATGTCCACCATTGCCATCGCCCGCATAGAACTGCTGATCGCCCGCCGCAATATGTGGGTGTTTACCTCGCTCATTCTGATGGGCCTGTTTTCCTCGGTGCTCACCCTTGCAGGCGGCGCGCCCACCGGCACGTTGGGCATAGACCCACTCCTGATCGCCACCACCTCGATCACCACGCTTTCCGTCTATCTCATCCCGCTTATCGGCTTGCTGCTTTCGTTTGACGCTATCGCTGGCGAATCCGAGCGCGGCACGCTGGCCCTCAGCCTCACCTATCCGCTTTCTCGCGGCGAAATCCTGCTCGGAAAATTCATCGCGCACCTAATGGTGCTGGGGTTTGCCGTGGCCGTAGGGCTGGCGCTTACGGCGGGCCTGACCATCTGGAAATACGGCAGTGCAGACCTTAACTACCTGCCTTTACTCAAGCTTTTCGTTACCTCGCTAGCGCTCGGCGCGGCCTTCCTCGGCATTGGATACACCATTTCGGCACTGGCCAAACAAACCGGCGTGGCCTCGGGCATTGTCATCATTGTCTGGCTTATCTGCGTGGTGCTCTACGATCTTGGCCTGCTCGGTGCGCTGGTAGCCGATGGCGGCGGCACCTTCACCAAAAGCATATTCCCGTGGTTACTTGTCGCTAATCCCGCCGATGCCTTCCGCCTTATCAACATGCCCACCGAAACCGTTTCCACCCTCGCCACCGGCCTTGGCGCGGCAGGCCAAGCCTCAGGGTTCGCCCCCCAGCTCGCCTCGCTTCTGCTTTGGCCAGTTCTGGCGCTTAGCATGGCATGGGCCGCTTTCCGGAGGGTTGAACCATGATGAAATGGCCGCTTTTGGTGCTGGCCTTCCTGGCTGGCTGTAATGACGAGGTAAGCCGCGCGCTGCCCGCGCCGATGACGCTAAACGATGAGGCCGCTGGCTATTATTGCCAGATGGTTATTCTTGAACATCAAGGCCCCAAAGCGCAACTTTTTCTTGATGGCATGATCGCACCCTTGTGGTTTTCACAAGTCCGAGACGGGCTTGCCTACCTCAAATCCCCCGAGCAAGAGGGGGTGATTATTGTGCTTTATGTCAACGATATGGGCGCGGCTATTAGCTATACCGAGCCGGGGGCCGATAACTGGATAAACGCGCAAGACGCGTTTTATGTGGTTGGATCTGACGCTGTTGGCGGCATGGGCGCGCCCGAGCTTGTGCCCTTTGGCACCGTTGAGCAAGCCGAAGAATTCGCAGCCGTTCATGGCGGCTCAGTGCAAAAACTAGACGAAATTTCTGCCGAAACTGTGCTCTCCCCCGTAGAGCTCAATTTGACCATTCCGGAGACCTGAATATGACCACCCGCCGCCGTTTTCTCACCATTCTTGCTGGGGCCGCACTGCTGCCCACCCTCGCCAATGCGGCCGCCAGCTGGCGCGGCATTGCCCTTGGGGCCAACGCACAAATCATCCTTGATCACCCGAATGCAGATGCGCTTATTGCCAGCGCTGTGGCCGAAATCAGCCGGCTTGAAGGCCTGTTTAGCCTGCACCAAGATAGCCAGCTCACCCGCCTGAATGCGGCGGGCCACTTGGCAAACCCCGCGCCCGAAATGCTGGAACTGCTCTCCATTTGCGGGGCTGTAAACACCCGCACGGGTGGCGCATTTGACCCAACCATCCAGCCCCTCTGGGCGCTTTATGCTGAAAGCTTTTCGGCAGGCAGCTCGCCAAGCCCAGCGCAAATTGCGGCCCGCACTATCGGCTGGCAGCATGTGCGCTTTTCCCCCGCCCAAATTAGCCTTGCCAAGCCTGATATGGCGCTCACGCTTAATGGCATTGCCCAAGGCTTTATTGCCGACAAAATCGCCGCGCTTTTCCGCGCAGAAGGCGTGGCAAACGTGCTGATAGATACCGGCGAAATTATGGCGCTTGGCTTTGCGCCCAACGGCGCGGCTTGGCCGGTAACAATTGCAAATTCAGGTGGCCAAATAGCCCCGCTCAGCAACGCCGCCATTGCCACATCAGCCCCTCTTGGCACCATTTTTGATGACGCGGGCACTGTCGGCCACATTTTGGACCCGCGCACCGGCCAGCCCGATGGGCAATGGGCACAAGTGAGCGTAACGGCCACCAGCGCCGCGCTGGCAGACGGGCTATCAACCGCGTTTTGCCTCATGACCCAAGCGGAAATTCACACGGCGGGCAAGGCCGGTGTGCTTGATATCCGCACGATTAGCGCTTAGGCGATCGCACGTAAATGGGTTTGAAATGCGGGCGCTTCCATGAGCTTTTTGCAGCGCCCGAACCGGCCATTGGCATAGGCCCAAAAGTCCTCAGCGGTGTTGCCGTTGGCGTGCTGGATTAGCCCCCACAACGTCCAGAGCAGATCACACATGGCTTTATAAATAACCATGCGGCCTATTTGGGCCTCGCTTGGGGGTGCGCCTAAATAGGCAGTTAGCAGTTCGATATCCTGCTGGCCGGTGAACGCACCTTCAACAGACAGATCGCCCAAATCCCAAAACGGGTCGTTCATGCCGGAATATTCCCAATCCACAATCCACATCTTGCGGCCATCATCCAAAAAGTTTTCGCAAAGCGGGTCACAGTGGCAGGGGGCCAGTGGGTGCGGGTTAGCCTCAAGCGCGGCTTTTACCGGCGCAGCGGCTTTCACAACCTCACTATAGCCATCTGGAAGTACGATATCTTTTTCCGAAAGAACGGACAGATATTCGTCGATCATCGAAAATAGCTCAAACCGAAACTCAAACGGTTCACCGCTATTATGCAGCGTCGCCAAAGCCACCCCTGCCCGCGCCGCCGCCCCTTTACGGCTGGCAAAAATAGCGGGGGTCATGGTTTTGATATTCTCAATACAGCGGCTAATCATGATGCCCGAAGCACTATCCGCCCAGATAATCTCCGCCGAAATGCCTGCTTTGGCAGCGGCCGTCGCGTTATGTAATTCCACCGCGCGATCAATGTACTCATTTGTGCCTTTGCCCGGAATGCGGACAATCAGCGTGTCTGTCGGGGTTTGCACGCGGTAAACAAGGTTGGTTAGCCCGCCCAGTCGGATGGTTTTCAGACTAGCCATGTCCAAATCAGCAAATTTGGTGACGTTTTGCAGCGCAGCATGAATAGCTTTTTGGTTTTCAGGCATGAAGGCTCCTTAGGATTTTAGGCGAGCGTTGCTCGGGTCATAAAGCGGGGCTTGCACCTGCTTTATGGGGTGTTGGATGCCGAAAGCTTCGAGCATGAATTCAGAGTTTTCACTGTTTTCGCTGGAGAGATAGCCAAACAGGATGGTTTGCTCAACCGTGTGCCCATAGGCGGTGCTTGTAACCAGTGAAACCACGTCATTTCCTAGCAAAATGGTTTCGCCGCCAAAGAGTGGCAGCGCTTCATCGGATACAAAACAGCAGAGCTTTTGCGTGGTGCCACCTGTTTTTTGCGCGTCCAAAACCGAGCGGCCCGTAAATTCTCCTTTGGATTTCAGATGCACCCTAAAGCCAAGCCCCGCCTCAATAGGGGTGTAATCGGGCGTGATATCCGCGCTCCAGTAAAGGTAGCCCTTTTCCATGCGCAGGCTATCAATCGCGCGGTAGCCGATATCTCGAATTCCGTGGGCCGCGCCCTTTTCCACCAGCAAATCATAGACATGCAGTGCAAATTCGGTCGGAATATGCAGCTCCCAGCCCAGCTCGCCGACATAGCCAATGCGCACCGCCCGCACCGTGGCTGCGCCAATAGTGATCTCTTGTGCCGTAGCAAAAGGGAAAGCGGCGTTTGAAATATCCTCTTCGCAAGCCGCCGCGAGCACGTTTCGGGCCTTGGGGCCGGCGATGTTAATAACCGCTCGGGCCGAGGTAACCTCAACCAGATGAGTGGTGCCACCCGCTGGCAGGTTTGTGCGAATCCAGTCGCTATCATGCACGCCAAATCCGGCACCGGTAACGATGTAGAAATGATCAGCAGCCAACCGCGTGATGGTGATATCGGCTTCAATGCCGCCAAGCTCGTTGCAAAGCTGGGTGTAAATCACGCTGCCAAGGGGTTTATCCATATTGGACACGCACATGTGCTGCAACGCGTCTAGCGCGCCGGTGCCAAATAGCTCGAATTTGGAAAAACTTGACTGGTCCGTCAGGGTCACGCCCTCGCGCACGGCTTTATGCTCTTCCGCCGCAAATTTTTGCCAGCCCGGATTCATAAAATCAAGCTGGTCAACGGGAGGCACGCCTTTGGGCGCAAACCAGAGCGGCCGCTCCCAACCGTTTTTGGACCCCATAACGGCGCCCTTTTCCTTGAGCCGCGCATGCAGCGGGCTTAGGCGTAAATTTCGCGCCACTTCGCTTTCTGTGCCCGGATACCGCAGCTTATAATGGTGGGCATAATGCTCCACCGCGCGCGGATACATGAAGGCTTTACTGCCATGATGTGCGCCAAAACGACGGTTATCCAGCGGCCACAAATCAAGGCTTGGGCGACCATTTATCAGCCATTCAGCTATCATCTCACCCGCGCCACCACCAGCGGCAATGCCGTATAAAAACCCCGTGGCCAGCATCAGGTTGCTGAGGCCCGGCGCTGGCCCCATTACAAAATCACCATCGGCTGAATAGGGGATGGGGCCGTTGATAACCTGCCGAATGCCGACCTCGTTTACAATCGGCGTAACTTCGGCGGCATGCAGCGCCAATGGCTCAAACCTATCTAGGTTTTCCGGTAGCAATTGCCGCACAAACTCCCCCGGAATACCGTTATTGCCAAAAGGGATGGTGTTGTTTTCATAGCCGCCAATTACCAGCCGCCCGCCCGCATCTGGCTTATAATAAACCAGCCGATCAGGGTCTCGCAGGGTGGGCAGGCCCTCGGGGCAATCGGGGATAGGCTCGGTCACGATATACTGGTGTTCCACCGCGCAGGCCGGAATTTTCAGGCCAAGCTTAGCGCCCAGCTCACGGCTCCACATGCCGGTGGCAAGGGTGATCGTTTCGGCCTCATAGCTGCCTTTATTGGTCAAAACCTCGGTGATCCGACCGTTTTTGACGGTAAAATCCAGCACCTTTACGCTTTGCTGCAAACGGGCCCCGTTTTGGCGCGCCCCTGCGGCAATAGATTGGCATAGGCTGGCGGGGTCCACATGGCCATCGGTGGGAATAAAGGCCGCGCCCTCTAGGCCTTTGGTCTCGATATAGGGGAACAGATCTTGCGCCTCTTGCGGCGTTAAAATGTTCATTTCCAAGCCGAAACTACGGGCCATTGTAGCTAAACGGCGGGTTTCCAGCATCCTGTCAGGCGAGGCTGCCAAGCGCAGGCTGCCAACCTTTTTCCAATCACAGGCCATGCCGGTTTCGGCCGCTAGCCCATCATACATCGCCACCGATTTTTGCAGCATCCGCGTGGTGTTGCGGGAAGAGCGCAGCTGCCCCACAAGCCCCGCGGCGTGCCATGTAGCGCCTTCCGTTAAGGCGGCCTTTTCAAGCAATACAACATCTTTTTCACCGGCTTTCGCCAAGTGGTAAGCAATAGAGCAGCCAATAATGCCACCGCCTAGAATGAGGTGTTTTGCAGAATGATCAGCCATTAAATTCCCTTTTCCGGTGTGGAATTGTCTGGCAATACCACCGTAATTTCATTTTTTTCCAACATGGCCGATATGGCCGTGTCGGGCTTTTTGTCAGTTACCAAAATATCAAAGCTTGAGGTTTCGGGCAGGGCAATGGGCGCGCGCCGGCCCATTTTCTCACTATCGGCCACAATAATCCGCGTTTGCGCCCTTTTTGCCGCCTCGCAAGAAAGGTCGGCCTCGGGCACATCATGCAGCATAAAGCCGATATCCGCATGCACAGCCGTGACCGACAGAATGGCATATTGAAAAGTGAACCGCTGGATAAAGCGAATGGCGTCCAGCCCGAATGACCCGCCATCATGCGCCCGCAATTCCCCTCCAGCAAAGAACACCCGATTGTTGTTTTTACCCGCAAGGCAATTCGCAACCGCCATCGAGTTGGTCACAATAAACAGGTCACGATGGTTGCTCAGCGCTTCGGCTACATACGCCGTAGTGGACGCGATATCGAGAAATAGGGAATCCCCGTCTTTTATCATTTGCGCCACTTTATAGGCCAACACCTTTTTAACCGTCGCGTTCTCGTCCATGCGCGCCTGAAAGGGCTGCTCTGTGCGTGAAACCGCCCCCGTAAGCACCACGCCACCATGGTTTTTTTCCGCTAACCCTTTGGCTTCCAACGATTTGATATTCCGCCTAATGGTTTCATCTGACACATCTAGGCGGCGCGCTAGGTATGTGATTCGACTAGAGCCGCCCGCAAGGCGAAGCTCGCGCAGGATCTCTTGCTCACGTTGACTGGCATTGATGTTCATAATACGTTAATCCTTGCACAATTCCCTTATACAGCAACACAAGGCTCAATTTGTCCACATATTTTGTGCTTTTTGTTGACATTTGCGGGTAATTCGTCAGGGTTCATGCATCGGCGGGGCCTCTCGCCCAAATTTGCAAGCAATGGAGAACTGAATATGACGAACGCTATTTCAAGATCCCTAATGGGGGCAGCGGCTGCGGCAATGCTCTCAACCGCCGCCACGGCGCAGGTTGAAAGCATGGACCCGATCAAGCTCACGCTGCATGATTGGTCTGGCCAGCTGATTAATACGCAAATTATGGGCAGCATTCTGGAGGAGGCCGGCTATAATATCCAATATGTGCAGGCAGACTATATTGCGCAGTTTGCGGGCCTAAAAACAGGTGATCTTTCTTTGGCGATGGAGATTTGGGCCACGACCGGCCAAGAGGCCTTAGATGAGGCCGTGGCCAGCGGCAATGTGGTAAATGCGGGCGAAACCGGGCTGAATGCCATCGAGGAATGGTGGTATCCGCTTTACATGAAAGAGCTCTGCCCGGGCCTGCCCGATTGGACCGCGCTGCAAAACTGTGCCGAGGCATTTTCCACCGCCGAAACCGCGCCAAAGGGCCGCTATGTAGGCGGGCCGGTTACGTGGGGCGGGTTTGATGAGGAGCGGATTGAAGCGCTGAACCTTGATTTTGAGGTTGTGCATGCGGGCACCGATGCCGCGCTTTTTGCCGAGCTGGAATCAGCTTACCAGCGGCAAGCTCCAGTGATTTTGTGGGTCTATGTGCCGCATTGGGCACCGGCAAAATATGACGGCGAATTTGTTGAATTCCCACCGTATTCGGCTGAATGCTATAATGATCCGTCAGTGGGTATAAACCCGAATGCGGCCTATGACTGCGGCAAGCCTCGCGGCCCGATTTGGAAAGCAGCTTGGGCTGGCTTTGAAGACAAATGGCCAGGCGCGTTTTCGGCGGTTCAGGCCTATACCATTAACAATGACGAGATGAGCGCCATGGTGGCCGCTGTTGATCTGGACGGCGAAAGCATCGACGATGTTGTTAACGCCTGGATGGATGATAATGAGGACCGCTGGACGGCTTGGATCAGCCAATAAGCGCATAATATTGTCGGGGCGGCTTTGGCGGCCCCGATTTTCCAACTTTTTACAGGTCGCACACTTATGGCTGAAAATATCAAGCTGGCTTGCCGCAATGTCTGGAAGCTATACGGGCCACGGGCGGTTGAGTTCCTGAAAGCCAACCCGGATGCTGACCTCGAACGGGTTAAAAACGCCGGCTTTGTGCCAGCGGTGCGCGGCGCAAATGTAGACGTGCGAGACGGTGAGATTTTTGTGATCATGGGGCTTTCTGGCTCAGGGAAATCAACGCTGGTGCGCTGTATGTCTCGCCTGATTGAACCAACCGCCGGTGAGCTGTTTTTTGAGGGGCAAGACCTTCGCAAAGCCTCAAAAAAAGCCCTGATAGATATTCGCCGCCACAAAATGGGTATGGTTTTTCAGCATTTCGCCCTGCTGCCGCACCTAACGGTGCTGGAAAATGTGGCGTTTCCGCTAACGATTCAAGGCCAAGCCAAGGCAGCTGCTGACACCCGTGCGCGGGAGGTCATCGAGCTTGTGGGCCTTGGCGGGCGTGAAAATTACTATCCGCGCGAGCTTTCTGGCGGGCAGCAGCAGCGGGTTGGCATTGCGCGCTCGCTCGCCGTAGAGCCGGAGCTGTGGTTTCTGGATGAGCCGTTTTCGGCACTAGACCCACTTATTCGCCGCGAAATGCAGGACGAATTTATGCGGCTACAAGCGATGCTGAAAAAAACGATTGTGTTTATCACCCATGATTTTGACGAGGCCATCCGGCTGGCTGACCGTATTGCCATTATGAAAGACGGGGCCATTATTCAGGTGGCAACGCCTGAGGAATTGGTGATGAATCCGGCGTCAGATTATGTCGAGGAATTCACCCGCCATGTGCCGCGAGACAAAGTGATCTCGGTGGGGGCGGTGATGAAAAAAGGCGCAGAGGGCGCGGGCGCGGGGCTGCCGATGGCCAGCAAAATTGCGGAGATCGCCGAGGCGGTTGTTATGGCGGATGCGCCGCTAAAAGTGGTGGACGCTGCGGGGAAAGCCGTGGGCGCGATTGACCGAGAAACCGTGATCAACATTCTGATCGGGCGCGTGCGCTGATATGGCATGGCTGCTCAAAAAACCAACGCTGGTATTTTTGGCCCTTTTTGCGGCCACTTGGTTGCTGGCCAAATATAGCAGCACCTGGTTTGAATCCCCGAGCCTCGCTTGGGCCATCGACTATCCAAAAACATGGGTTTTGCCGCTAAAAGATTATGTGTCGGCCGCCATGAAATGGCTGGTCGAAGACGCCGGATTCGGGCTGTTTTCCTTTACAGAACTCACCCGCGCCATCGCGTGGCTTATTGAGCAACCCTATGAATTTGTGCGCGCCGTGCTGGCCACCGGATTTTTTGACGGCATAGGCCGCCGCGCCACCCAAATTGTGCCGCCCCTCAGCTGGATAGCGGTTACGGCGGCGGTGGTGGCACTTGGGCATTATGCCAAAAGCTGGGGGCTGGCCGCCATTGTGGGCCTCGCGTTTTTGTATCTCGCGGTGTTTGGCCAGTGGGAAAGCGCGATGGTTACGCTGGCGTCAGTTGTGATCGCGGTGCCTTTTGGCGTGGCGGGCGGGCTTATGCTCGGTATTTTGGCCTATCGCCACAAAAGCTTTGAAGCGGTGCTCAAGCCGGTTTTGGACCTGATGCAAACCATCCCCGTATTTGCTTACCTTGTGCCAATTTTGTTTATGTTTGGCTTTGGGCCTGTTTCGGCACTGGTGGCCACGGTAATTTATGCCATGCCACCCATGGCGCGCATTACCACGATGGCGCTAAAAAACGTAGACCCCGAAATTGTGGATTTTGGCAAGATGACAGGCTGCACGCAGCGCCAGATGACATGGAAAATTCTGGTGCCTTCCGCGTTAAACGGTCTTATGGTCGGCGTGAACCAAGTGATTATGCTGTCGCTTAATATGGTTATTATTGCTTCGATGATCGGGGCTGGCGGGCTTGGCTTTGACGTTTTGGCCTCCCTGCGCCGCTTGAATATCGGCGGTGGTTTTGAGGCTGGCATCGCCATTGTTATTCTCGCGGTCGCGCTCGACCGCTTGAGCCAAGCGCTGGCCGCGCGCAGCACAGAGTATTCTCCACCGCCACGGGAACAGGGATTTGTGGCGCGCCATAAGCGCAGCGTTACTGTGGTGGTGATTTTGGGGATCACCATGGGGCTTGGGCTGTTTATTCCGGCCCTGCAAACCTATCCCGAAGCGGCAGAGCTTTCGACGGGTGCATTTTGGACCAACGGCGTTAAGTATCTGAATATAAATTATTTTGATCAGTTTGAAGCCGTAAAGATATTCCTCCTAACCAACTTCTTGCTGCCGATAAAACGGTTTTTCCTTGGCATTCCGTGGCCGTGGGCCATTGCCATGATCACCCTCATCGGCTGGAAATTTGGCGGTTGGAAACTGGGTGCGATGAACTTCGCCATGGCCCTCTTTATTGCGACCACAGGCATGTGGGAAAAGGCCATGATAACGATTTACCTTTGCGGCGCCTCGGTGGTTATCGCTTCGATCATTGGCATTCCCATCGGCATTTGGGCCGCGCTCAGCCCGCGGGCAGGTAAGGTGATTGGTGTGGCCATTGATACGCTGCAAACCCTGCCAAGCTTTGTGTATCTCATTCCGGTCATTATGCTTTTCCGCATCGGAGATTTTACGGCGATGGTCGCTATTGTCGCCTATGCCCTTGTGCCGGCTGTGCGCTATGCCGCCCACGGAGTGCGCCATGTGAGCCCTGATCTGATAGAGGCGGGCGTGGTTTCGGGCTGCACCAAGCGGCAAATCCTGTTCAAAATTCGCCTGCCGCTGGCCCTGCCCGAAATTTTGCTGGGCATTAACCAAACCATTATGTTGGCGCTTTCGATGCTCGTAATTACCGCTTTGGTGGGCACGCGCGACCTCGGCCAAGAGGTTTATATTGCGCTCACAAAAGCTGACACAGGCCGCGGGCTTGTGGCCGGTTTGGCCATCGCCTTTATCGCCATTATGGCTGACAGGATCATTTCTGCCAGCGCCCGTAAAGCCAAAACCAGATATGGTATCGACTAATTTAATTCGCATTTCACCAAGGAATACGTCATGAAATCCCTTCCTTCCTCAAGTAAAACCATCGTTATCGGCGGCGGTATTATCGGCTGTTCCACGGCTTACCACCTTGCCAAAATGGGGGTTGAGGTTACGCTTTTGGAGCGCAAAAAGCTGACCTCGGGCACCACTTTTCATGCGGCGGGCTTGGTGGGCCAGTTGCGCAGCAATGCCAATATCACCCAGCTTTTGGGCTATTCTGTTGAGCTTTATAACAGCATTGAGGCCGAAACCGGCCTTGGTACAGGCTGGAAGATGAACGGCGGGTTGCGGCTGGCCTGCACCCAAGAGCGCTGGACCGAAGTGCAACGCCAAGCAACAACGGCGCACTCTTTTGGCTTAGAGATGGATTTGCTCACCCCCAAAGAGGCGCAAGATCTGTGGCCGCTGATGAACGTGGATGACGTAATTGGGGCCGCTTTTATGCCAACCGACGGGCAGGCAAACCCCTCAGACATCACCCAAGCGCTTGCCAAAGGCGCGCGCATGGCGGGGGCGCAGATATTTGAAGATTGCAAAGTGCTGGACCTTGAGGTCGAAAAAGGCCGGATTATCGCGGTGATAACGGAAGCCGGCCGGATTGAATGCGAAAAGGTGGTGGTGTGTGCCGGGCAATGGACTCGTGATTTTGCTAAGAAATTTGGCGTAAACGTGCCGCTGGTTTCGATGGAGCACCAATATATGGTGACGGAGCCGATCAAAGGCATGCCCAAAAACCTGCCCACGCTTCGCGACCCTGACCGCCTGACCTATTACAAAGAGGAAGTCGGTGGGTTGGTGATGGGCGGCTATGAGCCTAACCCCATTCCATGGGCGGTAGATGGCATCCCGAAGGGCTTTCACTATACGCTGATCGACAGCAATTTTGACCATTTCGAGCCGCTCATGGAGCTGGCTCTCGGGCGCGTGCCTGCGCTGGAAACCGCAGGCATCAAGACCCTCACCAACGGGCCAGAGAGCTTTACGCCTGATGGCAATTTTATTATTGGTGAGGCCCCCGAGCTTTCCAACTTCTTTGTTGGTGCAGGGTTTAATGCTTTTGGCATTGCGGCTGGCGGTGGTGCCGGCATGGCGCTGGCGGAATGGGTCAAAAACGGAGAGCCGCCTTATGACCTGTGGTCGGCTGACATCCGTCGCTTTGGCCGCCCGCATTTTGATACCGACTGGGTGCGCACCCGCACGGCTGAGGCTTACGGCAAGCATTATACAATGGCGTGGCCGTTTGAGGAGCATGATAGCGGCCGCCCCTGCCGCAAGTCTCCGCTTTATGATACGCTCAAAGCGCAGGGGGCGTGCTTTGGCGAAAAGCTCGGCTGGGAGCGGCCCAACTGGTATGCGGATAAGGGGCAAACACCCAAAGACATCTATAGTTTTGAGCGCCAAAACTGGTTTGAAAACGTGGGCCGCGAGCATAAAGCCTGCCGCGAGGCTGCGGTGCTGTTTGACCAAACCAGCTTTGCCAAATTCTCGCTTAAAGGCCCGGATGCCTTGGCCGCCCTCAACTGGATTTGCGCCAATGATGTAGACAAGCCTGTCGGCACGCTCACCTATACGCAAATGCTGAATGACAAAGCTGGCATTGAGTGTGACCTGACCGTGGCCCGCCTTGCGGATGATGAATTTTACATCGTCACCGGCACCGGCTTTGCCACCCATGATTTCGACTGGATTTCCCGCAACATTCCCGAAGGGTTAAACTGCCAGCTGTTTGATATCACCTCAAGCAATGCCGTGCTGTCCCTGATGGGACCACGCGCGCGTGAAATTCTGGAGGCCGTAACGCGAGATGACGTAAGCCATGCGGGCTTTGCGTTTGGCACCACAAAAACCATCAGCATTGCGGCCTGTCCGGTTATGGCGCTGCGGGTTACCTATGTGGGTGAGCTGGGCTGGGAGCTGCATTTGCCCGTGGAATATGCAACGGCTGTTTATGCCGCGCTCATGGAAGCTGGCGCTGCGCATGGCTTGCAAAATGCTGGCTACCGCGCGATTGAAAGCCTTCGTTTGGAGAAGGGTTACCGCGCTTGGGGCTCTGATATCGGGCCAGACCACACGCCGTTTGAATCAGGGCTGGGCTGGGCGGTTAAGCTGCGCAAAAACACACCTTTTAAGGGGCGTGAAGCCGCGCAGGGGCAAAAATCGGGTGGGGTTAAAAAGCTGATGGCCTGCTTTACCACCCCGCCAGATGTTATTTTGCAAGGCCGTGAAACCATCTATCGAAATGGCGAACGGGTGGGCTGGCTCACCTCGGGCGGGTTTGGCTATACGGTCGGCAAATCTATCGGATATGGCTATGTACGAGTGGCCGACGGGGTAGATGCAGCATATGTGATGGCCGGAGAATATGAACTTGAGGTGGCAAGTAAACGGGTGAAATGCGACGTGCACCTCGCCCCGCTATATGACCCGAAAATGGAACGCGTAAAAAGCTAGGGTAATCCTCGGATACCTCATGCCCGCGATATGCTTTCGGGGCAAAACAAGGCGGTGAAGTCGCGCTGGAATAGGAAATTCGACGGCCTTGCAAAACGAATCCACACAACCTATGCTAGCGCAACCCGATGCTAGTTCTAAGTGGTTATTGGATAATTGAGTGGAATTAGTATTATGACTTCAAATATTATTGCGATCCGTGCAGCCCAAACCCAGGTCCCGCAGCTGCGGACACAACTGAGGGCGCTGCACACAGAGGCGATGGCCAATGATGGCGTCATCGACGCTGATGAGCAGGCCGAAATTGATGAGCTAGAAGGCATGATCGACTCCGCGCAGCGGTTGGTTACAGAAAGGCTGCAAGCCTGGGAGACCAACAAGACGGCTTATGAGCGGCTTCGCTCTGACCTCGAAAGCAGCCTAGACAAGGTTGCCAGCAATGAAAGCGACGCGCTTAGCCGGGATAAGCGGGCTATTTCCACCGCGGCAGCGCGGGTTGATCAAACCGCCGCCACAGAGGACTACGCCGCAGCGCTTGTGCTGGTAAAAGAGCTAAAAAGGCGTGTAGAATTGTTTCTGCAACAGGCAGAAAATGAGCGGCTTAACGGCCTTACATCCGAAGAACTCGCCCAAATCAGCCTCGCAGATGACGCCATTGAAGAGGTGTTTACCGAGGAATACATGCAGGCACTCATGACCATTGAGTTCAAGGGGGAGGGCACTCCCGAGCTTAAGGACCTGATCAAGAAGATTGAAAAGGGTCTTTCAAGCACCAACCGCACCGAGGTGATAGAGGATCTCGCGGACGTTGTTGGCAAACCGCCCTCCGCCGCTGAGCTTGATGCCGACTATGCGCGCTTCTTGATTCTGTGCAAACAGCGCGATGCTATTGGCGACGAGGGCGGCCACGCCGTACCTGACCCTGTCGATGAAGAAAAGCATCCAGATTTTGTAGGCTCTCACGAGCAGCTGATGTTTGGCAAGGTTCTGGGCGATGCGCTTGGCATCCACGAGGTTTTTGCCACGCTCCTAAGCCCCACCGGCGGCCTTGTTGGCCCAGGCAATGATTTGATCCCCGGCTATGTGAGCTCGCCACACCTTTCACCGGACAATCCGATTGCCTTGCATGGCACGGTGCATGACGCCGCAGGGTATCTCGATTCATACCATAATGATGGTCCGGGCTACAATTACATGGACAGTGATTTTGACGCTGGTTTGGCCGCTACCCTCGAATTCTTCGGGGCGGAAGCGCTGCTGCCCTTGACGGGCCAAGTAAGCGGCATCGCTTATTGGACGGCAGAGGCCGGAGACGAATATGTTGAAGCGCGCTTCGACGAAGGGGTTGTTGCTCTTGAAAAAATGCTGGAGGATGCCCGTGATAGCGCGTCTGACCAAATCGACGAAATCGTCTTCGCCATCGAAGAAGCAAAACAGGAAATGTCAGACGCTGCGGATTCAATTAAGGACAGCATTGTGGATGCAGCTAAAGTGGCCGAACAGGAACTACAGGAACTTGCAGATGAGATCGAAGCTGAAGTGCTCGAAGCCCGCGACGCCTTTGAAGACGGTGTTGACAAGGTCTCAAGAGCTGCGGTCGAAACCTACGAGGAGGCATCTGCCGCCGCCCGCTCACTTGGCGAAGGCGCCAAGGAAAAGCTCAATGCCCTCGCAAACTTCATTTGGAACTAGCTTATGACGACGATCAGGATTCACCCCTCAGAATTAGCCTATGCGTTTTCCTATTCGAGCACGGTCGACGTGGTCGGCTGGGGGCGCGACCCTTTTCTGCCGAGCACCGAAGCCGACGGAGACCCAAAGGAATGGTATGCAAACGGCGCGGCGCGCCTCTCCGCCGCAGGGCGGCTCACCGGAACCTCGGACAAAGACCTGAATTTCACCGACGAGATGACCGCCGATGTGCTGGCACTAGTTGACCCTGTTCTGGTGCTGCTCGCCGAGCGCAAAGAGGGTGATGGCCTGCAGCGACTGACGATTCATATGAAAAAAGATACCGTGCTCGGGATGATGCACACCCCAGACGGCATGTTTGAGCTGACGCACTACGCCGACCTCACGGCCGCTGTCGTTGCCTGTGTGGGGTTTCTGGGGGCAGCACGCGCCCCTGTTCAGGCCGGTACACGCATTGATTCGAACCAAGAAGCTTTGCAGAAAGTCCACCAGCTTGCGACCACTGGGCAAAACGAATCGGCAATCGCAAGTTTGGTTGAACTCGGAGCCACAGAGCAAGACGCCGCCTCCATTCTGCAAGCCATGGCAAAGCCAACGGCAGCTGGTATGTTGAGCATTCTTTATTGCACCAACAATATCGCCCAAACCGCCCGGCCCTACAGCGTTATGACCACCGCAGAGGATGAAACCTGGATCCTGTTTCCGCCAGCAAGCCTAGAGGGCCCCATGGTGCTTGAAAGAAGCTCCGTTTCGGCCCTAACCGCACGCGTGCTGATTGAAGTGGCTACGTGGCTCAAAATTACTACATAATTCAGGCATTTTACCCGATAATTTCAATTGAAACAAACTCACGCCTTGCAATTACCTAATTTTGACCTTATGTACGCAACGTGAAGTATTCTTTCACCGAGGTTTCCGACTCTTTATGCAGTTCGTTGATTTCTAATTAAGATCACACTGCACCAGGCCACCGCATTTTGCGGGTGGCATTCATAAGGAGATAAGCGGATGGCTAATGGCACCGTAAAATGGTTTAACCCTTCAAAAGGCTTCGGCTTCATTCAACCAGAAAATGGCGGCAGCGATGTGTTTGTACACATTTCAGCTGTTGAGCAAGCTGGTCTTTCCGGTTTGGACGACAACCAGAAAGTAACTTACGAACTGGAAACTGGTCGTAACGGCAAAGAATCTGCTTCCCAGCTCGCGCTGGCTTAGGTTTATTTGGGCGGATATTTCCGCCACATAGAGTTTCAGAACGGCGGTTTGGATAATATCCAGACCGCCGTTTTTCGTACATATGCCGATGCGCAGCTATTGCGGTGCGAATCGGTGGCTGCTTCGATTTTTACATACATAGCTTACCACCCCCGAATTCTGATACGCAGACTAGGCATCCAAATGCGCTCACGAACAGTGGACCTATCACGGTTTAGTGCCGCCCCATGAACTCATTTAGGCGGCAATTCGTTCGACTGCCAAAGGGCTTTTCCAATCTAGTGCCGAGTGCCTGCAACGCGGGTTATAAAAGCCGCTGATGTATGCAAAGATCGCCAATTCAGCGGCGTGACGGGTGTGCCACGGATGCCGCCAGATCAGTTCAGCCCTGGTGTTTTTGAAGAAAGCCTCGACGACAGCATTGTCACAGCAATTTCCTTTGCCACTCATAGAGGCTTTGAAGCCGTGCTGGCGCAGGCGTTTCTGATAATCGTGTGAGCAATACTGGGAACCGCGATCCGAATGGTGAATGCAGCCTTTGGGTAGTTTTCGTGATGCCACGTCCATATCCAACGCACCGATCGCAAGATCACGCTTCATGCGGTTACTGACCACTGCCCCTGCGCCAAGAGGTGGTCGCGGTGATCCGGGGCGAGGCGATGAAGCACAAATTGACAAGCTGCATTCGAAGATTGGCCAGTTAGTGGTGGAACGGGATTTTCAGCCAACGCCTCGGATCAGTTGCCCAGAACACGAGGCAAAAAATG
>NVUX02000070.1 GCA_002402045.2 Paracoccaceae bacterium
CAAGAAGGTCATGGCCGAGTTGATGGCACTCGCGAAAGAAAACTTGCCGGAATCGGCGTTTTTAAGCCTGCTGGCGGATGTCCCCGCAAACAAACTTTATGCTCAGTTCGGCTTTGAAGAGACCGCGCCTGAGTCATTGGGGATGTTCTGCCGCATTAGAAGCGATTGAACTCAATATCCCGCAACTGGCCAAGAGGACACCACATGCTGAAGAAAATACTGATCTTGATGCTGGCTCTTTGGGGCCCGCCTGTGCTCGCAAACCCGGAAAACGATGCGGCTTGGTTCATGACACACTTCGTTGATCAACGCTACTTGGATGGCGTATACAGCCACGGCCAATGGCACAGCACCCGGGCCCACCGCGAAGCGCTACTTGAGCGGGGTGTCATCATCGTAGATGATGAGCGCTTCGCGGAGATGTTATCGGAAACGGCGATAGAAGAGACTGTTCAGCGCCTAAAATCCCGTATCGCAACGGTAATTATCGAAAGCTACGGGCCCAAGCATCTAAGTGAGATTGCAGATTTTTTCCGGACGCCACTCGGGGGGGAAATGCTGTTGATCGCAGAGGATAATGACCTTTTTGAAGATTTGCGCTATGCATCGTCACTGAACGGTGCCATTCACAAATGGAAACACTATTTGTCGCCAATAGAACGTATTCGCTACATGACTTTCACGAATAGCCCAGCAGGCCAAGTCTTTGTAAATCAGACTTGGGCAGTGCGTACTTCCATAAATGCAGAAATTCGAAAGAGATGGAATTGGCCTGATCTCCCGTTGAACCGACCCTATATTGTCGAAATCCTTAAAGCCGACGGAATTGCATTATTTCCTAATCCGATTATGCGCCGATCGCTGATCAGAGAATTGAGCGCCACGAACCCGTAGCCGCTCCAAAGCAGAATTTGGCCGCATTGCGAAAAATTGCAATTCCGGCTCAAGCTGCATGCCAACTAAATTATGAATGGTGCTGCCGGGGAGAATCGAACTCCCGACCTCTCCCTTACCAAGGGAGTGCTCTACCGCTGAGCTACGGCAGCACTGCGCGTCTTCTAGCCAAAAACAGCCACGGTTCACAAGCGGTTTTTTGCCTTAGAGTGAAAAAACGTGGGCGCTTGGCTTTTAACGGCGAATCGCAACCAGAACACCGACGACAATAAGCGGTGCGGCCATCAGGAAAGATTGTGTGAGTGGCTCGGAGAGCAACAGCATCCCACCTGCCAGGGCTATGATAGGTACCGAAAGCTGCAATACGGCCGCCATTGAGCTGCTAATTTGCGGCAAAACCGTATACCAAAGCGCATAGCCAAGGCCCGACGCAATGGCACCGGACGCGACAGCCAGGCCCACGCCCGATGGGCTAATACCAACACCGTCAGGAAACACCAGCAAAAGCGCCGCGGCCAGCGGTGTGGCCAGTAAAAACGTGCTGGCGCTGGCCGCAAGCGGGCGCTTAACCGCCCTGCCTCGCAGTGAATACACGCCCCAGCCAACCGCAGCCACCGCCATAAGCGCCGCGCCAAACACGTCAGGCCGCCCTGAATTTGGGCCAAACAGCAGCGCCAACCCCAGCATCGCCAGCCCCGCGCCCAGCCACCGCGCACGGGGCATCTTTTCCCCCGCCATAAGCGCCCCCGCAAACATAGTCACCTGCACACCGCCAAACAAAATAAGCGCGCCCGTGCCGGTATCAAGCCACAGGTAGGCATAGGAAAACCCAACAACGTAAACCAGCAACGCCGCGCCAGACACCACGCTGCCCGCAGGAAACAGCGCCCGCCGCTCACGCGTTATCAGAGTTAACGCAAGCAGGATCACCGCACCTGAGGCCAGCCGAACCGCGCCAAAAGCCGCTGGGCCAATGGCTTCTGACGCCAGTGCACTGCGCACCAAAACCGAGTTGGCGGCAAAGGCGATAAGCGTAAACAAGGTGAGTAAAATAAGTCGCATAACGCAATGAAGCCGATTTCCCACCCGATTGCACGTCATCTTATCGCGAGGACGCGCTGGACCATCACGACAAGTTTGCTATAGAAGCAGGTATGAGCGAGCAATCAGATAAAAAAACGACCAAGCCACAAACGGCAAAAGAGGCCAAAGACGCCCGTATGAAGGCGGCGCTGAGGGCTAACTTGCAGCGCCGCAAAGGGCAGGCGCGCGCACGAAAAGTGCAGGAAAAGGACTAGCAGGCATGGATAAAATAATCGTCAAGGGCGGCAACCCGCTGCATGGCAGCATTGAAATTGCGGGCGCAAAAAACGCTTGTCTTACCCTGATGCCTGCCGCGCTTTTGTGTTCAGAGCCGCTGACGCTCACCAACGCGCCGCGGCTTTCAGATATCGCCACCATGACCGAGCTGCTCGAATCACTCGGCTGCGAGGTGGCCTCCTTGCAAGAGGGCCGCGTGCTGGTGCTGGGGACCGAGAAGATCACCAATCACACCGCACATTATGACATTGTGCGCAAAATGCGGGCGTCTATTCTGGTGCTCGGCCCGATGCTGGCCCGCGATGGCGAGGCCATTTGCTCTCTGCCCGGTGGCTGCGCCATTGGCGCACGGCCGGTAGATATCCACCTAAGCGGGTTGGAAGCGCTGGGGGCCGAGCTGGACCTGCGCGATGGCTATGTGCATGCCAAGGCCCCCAATGGGCTAATTGGCGCCGAATACACCCTGCCATTTGCCAGCGTTGGCGCTACCGAAAACCTGCTGATGGCTGCGACATTGGCCAAGGGCACCACGGTGCTGCACAATGTAGCTCGCGAGCCGGAAATCGTTGATTTGGCTGTGTGTTTGCGCGCGATGGGGGCCAATATTGAAGGCGAAGGCTCCGAGACCCTGACCATTCATGGCGTTAAAAAGCTGCACGGCGCCACGCACCGTGTGGTGACGGACCGCATCGAGCTTGGCACCTACATGATAGCGCCGGTTATTGCTGGTGGCGAGGTGGAGCTTATCGGCGGCCGCCGTGACCTTCTGGAATCGTTTTGCGAGAAGCTGGAAGCAGCAGGGGCCACGATAACAGAAACCGCAAACGGGCTGAGCGTAAAGCGTGACGGGCCGATTAAACCGGTTGATATTGTAACGCAAGTTCACCCCGGCTTCCCGACTGACCTGCAAGCACAAATGATGGCGCTGCTTTGTTTTGCCGAGGGTACCTCGGTACTGGAAGAAAAGATCTTTGAAAACCGCTTTATGCATGCGCCCGAGCTTATCCGCATGGGGGCCGATATTGAGGTGCATGGGGGCCACGCCACTGTGAACGGCGTTAACAAAATGCGCGGTGCACCCGTAATGGCCACCGATCTACGCGCCTCTGTTTCGCTTATTTTGGCTGGCATGGCCGCCGAGGGTGAAACGATAGTGAGCCGTGTTTATCACCTTGATCGCGGCTATGAACATTTGGTGCGCAAGCTCAGCGCCTGTGGAGCCGATATTCGGCGGGAGAAAGAATAATGGTTGATGCAAGTTTTGCCGATGGCGCCGAAAAACCCGTAAGGCTACAGGCCGAAAACACTGAAGATCTTGCCGTAATTTCGGCGCTCATTCAGGATGCCGTTGGGCAAAATGGAGAGACAAGCTGGCAACCACGAAAGCATCGGTTTTCTTTACTTATCAACCGGTTCCGCTGGGAAGATAAGGAAGCAGCTGAAGCGCAAGGGCGGCCCTTTGAGCGGGTGCAATCTACCCTCGTGATAGAGGGCGCGCTCAAGGTTGGTGGTGAGGGTCTGGACCCTGCCAATAAAGAGCAAATTTTCGCCCTACTGGCGCTGGAATTCACCCCGTCAGAGGATGGGGCTGGCATGCTAACCCTGATCCTTCAGGGTGACGGCGCTATCCGCCTTGAGGTCGAATGCATTGACGTGACCCTCACAGATGTGTCTCGGCCATATGTTGCCCGCGCCAAGAGCTTGCCACACCATCCGGTGACTGACAGCTAAGCCACACTTGCGAAAGGCGCACGCGCACGGTATGGGTTTTACAACCGATCCGGAGTGTCTGATGCCTGCTTTTCTATCCACCGCCGATGCCAGTTTTGAAGCCGATTTTAGCGCCTTTCTGGGCACCAAGCGGGAATCTGACAGCGATGTGCTGGAGACGGTAAACGGGATTATTGCCGATGTGCGCGCGCGGGGCGATGCCGCGGTCATTGACCTGACGACCAAGTTTGACAGGTTAACGTTGACGCCAGAAACGCTGGCCTTTTCCAAGGCCGAGATGGATGCTGAAATCGCCAAGGTACCAGCCGTTGAGCGCGAAGCTCTAGAGCTGGCTGCCGCGCGGATCAAAGCCTACCACGAAAAACAACTGCCGTCAGATGCCCGCTGGACCGACGACACCGGCGCGAGCCTCGGCTGGCGCTGGTCTGCGGTTTCAAGCGCGGGGCTTTATGTGCCGGGCGGGCTGGCGTCTTATCCCTCAAGCGTGCTGATGAACGCCATTCCGGCGACGGTCGCGGGGGTGCAAAACCTCGTGATTTGTGCGCCTACGCCTGATGGCAAAGTGAACCCGCTGGTACTTTTAGCGGCAAGGCTTTCGGGCGTTGAAACGGTTTATCGCATCGGCGGCGCGCAGGCGATTGCGGCCATGGCTTACGGCACCGAAACCATCGCGCCGGTTGATAAAATCACCGGCCCCGGCAATGCCTATGTGGCCGTGGCCAAGCGGCAGGTTTTTGGGCAGGTGGGCATTGATATGATCGCAGGGCCAAGCGAGATCTTGGTGATTGCCGATAAAGACAATAACCCTGATTGGCTGGCGCTGGACTTGCTCAGCCAAGCCGAGCATGACGAGAGCGCGCAGTCGATCCTGATTACGGATGATGCCGCATTTGGCACGGCCGTGGCGCAAGCCGTTGAAAAGCGGCTCGAAACGCTGGCGCGCCGCAAGATTGCGGGCAAAAGCTGGGCCGACTATGGCGCGGTGATCGTGGTCGAAAACATGACGGAGGCCGCAACGCTGAGCAACCGCATTGCCCCCGAGCACCTGGAAATATGCGTGGCCGATGCCGAAGCTATGGCCGATAAATGCATCCACGCTGGCGCCATTTTCATTGGCGCCTATACCCCCGAAGCGATAGGCGATTACGTTGGCGGCCCAAACCACGTTCTGCCCACGGGCCGCACCGCGCGGTTTAGCTCCGGCCTGAATGTACTTGATTTTATGAAGAAAACCACGATTTCAAGGATGACCCCCGAAAGCCTACGCGCCATTGGCCCGGCAGCAGCCACACTGGCAGCCTCTGAAAGCCTTGAGGCGCATGGATTATCTGTGTTGGCACGGCTGGAGGCGTTGAATGATGAGTGAAAACAAGCTGATAGAGATTATATTGGATGAAACCGGCCTGCCCGCCCCCACGCCAGAAATTGAGCAGGAACGTCGCGTGGCGATTTATGACCTGCTGGAGGAAAACAGCTTTGCACCCATCGCGCGCGATGGGGCCGCGCCCATTGGGCCGTTCAGGCTAAACCTGTCCATCATCGAGCGGCGGCTAGTTTTTGAAATACTTAATTATTCCAAAGAGAAGCTGGGCGTGTTTCACCTATCTCTTTCACCATTCCGGCAAGTCATCAAAGATTATTTCCAGATTTGCGAAAGCTACTTTGATGCCGTAAAGCGCCTGCCGCCCGCGCAGATTGAGGCCATTGATATGGGCCGCAGGGGCATTCATGATGAAGGCTCACGAGTGCTTTTGGAGCGGCTTGAGGGCAAGGTTGAGATTGACCATAAAACCGCGCGGCGCCTGTTTACGCTCATTTGCGTTCTGCATTTTAAAGGATAGCGTATGGTGTCCCGCCCCTCTTCCGTGCTGTTTGCGTGTGACCATAATGCGGTACGCTCGCCCATGGCCGAGGGGATGATGAAGCGGGATTATGGCACCTCCATTTTTGTGCAAAGCGCCGGTGTGCGGCACGACATTGAGGTGGACGGATTTTCGGTAGCGGTATGTGAAGAGGTGGGCGTAACGCTGGGCAAGCATCGCGCGCGCTCATTCGCTGAAATGGAAGAATGGGGTGACCAGATTGACGGCTATGACCTGATCGTGGCGCTCTCCCCTGCCGCCCAACGGGCCGCGCTGGAATACACGCGCTACTATGCGCTTGAGGTCGAATATTGGCCAATAATGGACCCCACAGACCTTGGCCGCACCCGCGCTGAAAAGCTGGTATCCTATCGCCAAGCCCGCGACCAGATTGCTGCCAAAATCCGCGCCCGCTTCGGCCCACCCTTGGAGGCGGACGAATGACATCGGAGGCCTTTGACTACTACATTCCGGTGCGCAAATCGGAGATTGTTTCCGCCATTCTGCACCACGAATCGCTGAGCGCCGCTGACAGGCCAGAGCTGGCAAGCGTTATCCGCTGGCTGGCATTGCTGTTTCACATGGAATTTTTTGCCACGTCGGAACACATAAAAGAGCTGTATGTGGGGTTGAACCCTGACCAGAAGGGCACGCATCCGTTAGAAACCAGCCACGCCCAGCGGCAGGTGTTTTTGGAAGAGCTCGACAAGGTCCTGATCGCCGCGAACTTTCGGCCACTGACCAATGAGGAAGTGGAGGACGCCGACAGTAAGGAGGGGCGGCTGCGCTCTGAGATCAAGGTGAAAACGGACGTGTTTTCACGGGTGCATTTTTATGCCCGCGGGCTGCGCGATGTGGAAACCGAGGTGGATAAATGGTTTGGATTGCGGAGCCGCAAAGTGATGATCCCCACCTTTGACCACGTTGTTTTTGCAATGATCCCGGGGCTGAACGCCAGCAAGAAAGACGTAAAACGCGCGGGGCTGCGGCAAGGCGCGGCCTATTTGCAGCTGTTTCGCAGCATCCCGCTCGCCGACCTTAAGGCGCTTTACCCCAATGCGCGGGCGCAGGTGAGCTGGATGCGCAAGGCCATGATAGCCGCTTCAACGGTCATTACCGGCGTGCCGCTGCTGATGAAAATCATCCCCGCACTCTCGGTATTGCTCTTGGTTTTGGCGGCTTATCTGGGGATTTCCGGAAAAGTTGAGGAAGACAGCCTGAAAAAGGCAATTGCCTCTGGTACGATTCTCGCCGCCTTTATTGGCCTCGGGCTGCGGCAATGGGTGAGCTATGACCGCCACTCGCTCCGGCAGCATAAGCTGCTGTCTGACCATGCCCACTCCAACAAGCTTAACACCAATGCGGGGTGCTTTGACTACCTGATCGCCGCCTCAGAAGATGCCGAGGTGAAGGAGGCCTTCATGGCCTATGCTCTGCTCAAATTCCACGACGAACCGATGGAAATGGATGCGCTGGACAAGCTTGTTGAGGGCTGGTTTCAGGAGCGATTTGGCATTGCCATTGATTTCGAAATCGATGACGCGATTGCCAAGCTGGAACGGTTGAGCCTGATTGTGCGAGATGGAGATACTTTTCGCGCCGTGCCCTTTGCAAAGGCTGTTGAAAGTTGCGTCGATAACTGGCGGCTACTCTCAGACAACATTGCCAGAGGTGGTATCGAAGAAGATACGTTGGAATTTTTCAAGGCGTAGCTAGACCATATTTTGGCATTTTCACTCCAAATCAGCATTCCATGCGGCTTAGGGCTTGAAATTCATGCAAAATAGCCTCATCTATGCGTCGCGAGGGGCTATCCCTCGATTGCAACCAGATTGGAGACCACATGGCCAAGGAAGAACTTCTCGAATTTCCAGGCGTCGTGACCGAGCTTTTGCCCAATGCGACTTTCCGCGTGGAGCTAGAGAACGGCCATGAAATTATTGCCCACACCGCAGGTAAAATGCGCAAAAACCGCATTCGCGTGCTGGCGGGCGATAAAGTGCAGGTAGAAATGAGCCCCTACGATTTATCCAAGGGCCGGATCAACTACCGTTTTAAATAATGAAACTTATTCTGGCCTCTGCCAGCCCGCGCCGGCTTGAATTGCTGGCGCAAATCGGGGTTGTGCCTGATGCGGTAATCCCGGCCAACATTAACGAAACCCCGCTTAAGGCGGAGCTTCCGCGTGTATATGCGGGGCGTTTGGCGCGTGAAAAAGCAGCAGCCGTTGAGGCTGACGGCTTGGTTTTGGCGGCAGATACCGTGGTGGCCGTAGGGCGGCGGATACTCGAAAAACCAGCTGACGCCACGGAGGCCGAGCGATTTTTGCGCCTGCTTTCAGGGCGGCGGCATCGTGTTATTACCGGCGTGGCCTTGCGCTGTGGCGATAAAATCACCTCTAAGCAAGTCGAAACCGCCGTTCGGTTTAAACACATGTCAGATACCGAAATTGCAACCTATATCGCCTCGAATGAGTGGCAGGGCAAGGCTGGCGGCTATGGCATTCAAGGCCTCGCCAGCGCCTTCATCCCGTGGATAAACGGCTCTTACAGCAATGTAGTTGGCCTACCGCTTGCCGAGGTTTCCAACATGCTGCTAAGCGCAGGCTACAAACTATGGAGCACCCCATGAAGGGCAGACAGATATTGCTTGACCAAATCAAAGGCCGCGCAGCTGCGGCGTTGATGGTCGACGGCCGGCTAGAAGATTTTGTGCTGGATGCAGACACAGAGGCCCCAAAACCCGGCGCGATTTACCGCGCGGTGGCCGATAGACAGCTCAAGGGCATGCACGGGGTTATGCTGAAGCTTGGCAACGGCCAGACCGGATTTTTGAAAGAGGCCCGCGGGATTAAACCCGGTGAGCCGCTCACGGTGCAAATCAGCACCTTTGCCGAGGGCAGCAAGGCCCCGCCCGTAAGCACGCGCCTGCTGTTCAAAAGCCGTTATGTGATCGTTACGCCAGAAGCGCCGGGCATTAATGTGGCGCGCTCAATTCACGATGAAGAAGAGCGCGTGCGGCTGCTTGAGCTGGCGCATGATGCTTTTGAAGGTGTGGCCCACGGCCTGATTCTGCGCTCAGCTTGCGCGGGCGCAGATACCGATGATATCTTGGCAGATATCGACCGGATGCTTACCATTTGCAGCGATGTGCTGGCGGATGGCAGCCGCGAGCCGCAGCTTTTGCTGGAGGCCCCGAGTGCGGGCGAAGTGGCATGGGCCGAGTGGACAACCCCCGCGCCTGACGAAATAGTCGACACCGAGGGCTGCTTTGAAAGCCATGACATTTGGCAGTATATCGAGGCCCTTAACTCACCCCGTGTACAGCTGGAAGGCGACGCTTATATGTATGTTGAGCCCACCCGCGCCCTTGTCGCGGTTGATATAAACACCGGCGCTGATTTCAGCCCTGCCGCTGGGCTGAAGGCCAATATCTCCGCCAGCCGCGCCCTGCCTCGCGCCCTGCGCCTGCGGGGGCTCGGCGGCCAGATCACTGTCGATTTTGCGCCTTTGGCAAAGAAAGACCGTCGGCAGATCGAGCAAGTCATCAAGGCGGCCTTTAAGAAGGACAACGTGGATACGATAATTCTAGGCTGGACTCCGCTGGGCCACCTAGAGCTGCAACGCAAACGCGCCCGCCTGCCGCTCGTGCTGCCATGAGCTGCCCGATTTGTAAAAAAGCGACTTTCGAAAAATATCGCCCCTTCTGCTCCAAGCGCTGCGCCGACTTGGATTTGGGAAAATGGTTTAACGGAGACTACGCCAGCGCAGCCGAAGACATCGAGCCAGAAGAGGCCGAAACCCTCGCCAAAATCCTCGCAGAAAAAAGGCTAAACTAGCCGCCTCATAAAAAACCGTATCAAGGCGCATAAACCACTGGACAGCCCAAGCGATTCCGCCTAAAACGCCCTCACCCAAGGCCATTGGCCAACCCGTGCCCGGGTAGCTCAGGGGTAGAGCAGTGGACTGAAAATCCTCGTGTCGGTGGTTCAAATCCGCCCCCGGGCACCATTTTAAAGCTTTGTTATATATAGACATTTCGGGCCTTCCGTTAGTTTATCGTTTTTGGGTTTGACGCTTTTTTTCAATGGTTTGACAATTTCGGAACGCCTTTTGTTTTCCCGCTCTAATATGGCCATCGTTTCTTGGTTCTTATTTGCGAGGTTTGCTGACCGTGAGTAGTGCCGCGCCATAGCTGGGGTTTTCTGCCCCAGCAGGTCCGCAATGGACCGTTCATCCCTCCCCGTTTCCCGCAGAGTTGTTGCAACCGTGTGTCGCAAGCCTTTGAGCGTCAGGCCGATTTCGACCAAACCCTCGGCCTCCAATGTCTTTTTGAAACGCGCCCAAACTGTTGAAAACCCGTTATAGGTCCAAGGCATCCCGCGTGAATTGGCAAGGATAGTTTCGGCTTCATGTGGCAGCGAAACCTCTAACGCCTTCCTAAGCGTCTCACTGATTGGTATTGCCACCTGTTCGCCCGTCTTGCCCCGCCGCCCCCAGATCGTGTCACCGTCGATCTGACGGCGTGTCAGGTGCAATGCGTCCGATGGATCAAGGCCCGTATTCATAATCAGCGCAATTACTACACGCACATGCGGTGCAGCTCGCTCCAGCACAACCAGCATTTCAGAAGGGGACCATGGCCGATTGGCATAGGGCCGATCTTTTGGGCGAGGTTTAGGGATCACTGCCCGCGCATAATCCTCCGAAATAAGCCCCTTAGGAATGCAAAATTTGAAGACCTGGCTTAAGAACGTCCGAACCATATTAGCCCGCCGCCATCCAAGCTTATCCGCCGCCTTATCGTGTATTCCGGCCATTAGAGGCGTATCTATTGAGTGAACTGGGGTGTCTCGAATTGGCTTAAGAAAATCAGCGCACTTGCGATAGTCCCGCTTGGTTGCGTCGGCTCGATTGACAAAATGTTCAGTTTCAAAATAGACTTTAATCAGCCCGCCAAGAGTGCCAGCCTTGGGCTGCATTGTCGACTGGGCCTCTGCCAACGCGGTGATCTTAGCGCATTCGGTAAAGAAATCAGCAGAACCGATAGGGCATTTCTCAAGGTCAATTTTATGGCCAGTTTTGCGGTGATAACAGCGTGGCTTCCCATGCCGGTCCGCAAAAATCTTAAAACCTCTGACGCGAACTCTGGTCATCACAATTTTCCGAGAATGTCATCGCGCGAACTCGTTTCAAAGCCCTGCTTTTTACTATCAATCCATTTGTCCAAATCACGTTTGTCCCATGAAAGAACACCCGGGCGCATTTCTATCGGGCGAACTGGGCAGATAGCCTTGAAGGTTTTTGAAATCAGGCCGGTATATGTAGCTGCCTCGGACTGCTTTAGCATCCGCTTATCCACCACAACAATATTCAAACTGGCATTAGCCATCGTCATTCTCCCCCAACTTAGCCATGTTCAGCGGTGTCAGGTAGCCGTCACCACCCTCGATACTTGACAGGTTCTCAAAGGCCCGAATTTCGTTTGAGGAAAGCCAGCCACCCTCGCGCCCAATCCGGTATGCCTCATAGCGGGCCTTGAGGTCGCCACGCATCAAGCCAGCAAGGTCATGCTCAATAAACATGGTTTTGCGGCTAATGGCCCCAAGCAAGGCGGCATTCATGGCTTGCTCAATCCGCCGCGCCATAGGCGCAAGGCAGCGCACCACAAGGGCGCGGGATTCACCGTCAACATTGGAATAGGTGGCGTTGTCGGTGATACCTGCCACAGTGGGCGGAATGCCAAACACCCGGCAAATATCCAAATTGGTCAGCTTGCGGCTTTCAAGAAACTCTGCATCTTTGGCAGACATAGAAAACGATTTCCAATCTAGCCCGCCGTCCAGCACCAAAATGCCCGAAGTCGACGCTTGGCTCTCGATCCGCGCGCCCAGCTTAGTCAACGCCTCGCCCTTTTTGTCGGAATTTATCGACTGTTGAAATACCAATGCGCCCTCGGGGCGAAACGCATTGCGCGCCTGTTTGGCGGTTTGGTCTTGCTGGCAAAGGGCAAGGTTAAAAGTCTCCCGTGCAAGCTGGATTGGCGAAAGCCCCATAACCCCATCACGCGCCAGCCGCCAGCGCAGGTGCAAAACGTCATCTTGCAGCAGAACCGTTTGCGCGCCCGAGCGGTTATTGACGCTATAGCGCAGCCGCCCGTTTGCTAGCCGCTCCACCGTTACGGCCGTGGGGTCGAGAGGATACAACGCAACCACCTGCCCTCTCCCGTTCATCTCGATCCGCGCATAGGCATTGCCGGTGCTCAACAGTGAAGCC
Organism: Paracoccaceae bacterium; assembly: GCA_002402045.2. Classification (GTDB taxonomy): domain Bacteria; phylum Pseudomonadota; class Alphaproteobacteria; order Rhodobacterales; family Rhodobacteraceae; genus UBA3077. The sequence goes on from NVUX02000070.1 coordinate 12,083, forward strand.
GTCATAAACTCCCGCCCTTCAAACGCGGTCATTTGCGGGTTAAACATATCGTGCAGCACCGAATAAAGCGGATGGCTGGTGGCCTTTTCGCGCCCGCCATCCTCTTTGCGCACATGCAACGGAAGCGGCACACTGGCCAGCGAGGTCGCAATGGTTGTGATACAGGCGTGGGCTACGGACAAACCGGAAGCGCGGTCTGGGTCAACATAGCCTTGCTGATTTCCGCGTTGGTTGAAAAACTCCGCCAGATATGTGTCGGAAGAAGTTGTGGTTTCCGCGCGGGTTTCGCGGCCCATAATTTTGTTAAGCAGGCCCATTGCAAAGCTCCCTGATTTTAAGTTCCCGCGCAATATAGGCTTGCCACGGGTCTTGCCCTTGCATCATACGGGCGTTTACGATTGTGCCATCATAGGCAGGCCATGCTGAAACCACGCTAATCTCGAAAAGCTCTACGGCGCGCAGCTCGCGCCGGTCCCCATTGCGGTGCTGGTCTTTGACGGTAAAGCCAAAGCTCATGCCGCCAAGGTCGCCGCGCTCGGCCAATGCCAACACATCGCGCCCGCTTTGGGTGTCGGGCAAGTCCAGCTCAAAGGCCAGTCCTTTGCTATCCTCTGACAAGCGCAGTGATCCCGAACGGGTGCGCGCAAGCAGCTTTGTCGGGTCATGGTCTTGCAGCGCCAGAATATCCCGCGCGCCGGACAGAGTGGCAGAAAATGCGCCTGGCACAATCACCTCGGTAAATTCCCCGCCGATGCGGGTTTCAGAATTAAACAGGGCCGCATAGCCTTCCAGCTTGCGGCCTTTGGTGCGCAGCTCTTGCGCATATGCTCTTTGTTCCAGTTTCATAGGGAAACCTCCCTGTAAGGCGCAACCAGCCGGTTTATGCTTATGGTGGCAGTGCGCAGGTCGTTTTCTTGGGTGCCATCGCGGTTCACATCAAAGAAGTGACCAACCAGCAACAGCGTGGCTTGGTGAATGGCGGGTGGGATCGGGGTGGCCGTCATGTCCACCCCGATTGACCGAAGATGATCCACGGCGGCAGCAATGAACCCCTGAATTTCAGTGTCAAAATCACCCTCCGTAATCCGCAAATGCCGCTTAGCTTCGGTCAGAGTTGCCATTAGTCTACCTCACACCAAGTAAAGCCTTCTGGATTGCGCACCACCACATCACAATCAAGGAAGGCATGAAGCAACACGCCACCTTTGCTAGCCACATCTGCATGGTAGGGGTTGACCAACAGGTCAATGCCAGACCAGTAGCCCAGATAGAGCGAGGCCCACTCGCCAAAGATCAAAGCATTTTTGTCGGTGCCAGCGCCCAGATTAGCCGGAACCCGGGTGGAGTGTTCAACCCGCTGATTGTGGAAGGTTTCAGCCAGCGAGAACGTGTGGCCGTCCGCGTCTTTCATTTTGCGCGCCGTGGCCATAACATTGTGGTTGGTCAGGAATGCCGTGGTGCCGGTCACATCGTCACTTTCCAGCGCCGCTATCAGATCCGCCGTCAGGTCAGAAGTTAGCGGCCCGCCAGTGATCGAGACAACATTTACATCCTGCAAAATGCCGGTTGGCTCATTTGTGCCACCACCTTCAATCGCAGCCGCATCCAGCTTGGAAGCCAGCAAGTAGGCAATATCACTGCGCAGGATCGGCTCTAGCGCTTGGTTGCTTTGCAGCATCAAACGGCGGGAAAGCGCATATTCCGCCGAAACGGTTTTGGGCGACATGCCTGTTTTCTCAAAAGCCACATCCGAGCGAGTGCTGTCGGTATTCTCAGCAACCCAAGCCGCCGTGCCACTGCCATTCAAGCGGGGCAGTTCAAGGTTGCCAGAAAGACCACGCAACACTGTTGCGCCCATTGTCGCAATTTTCAACGCGGCGCGGCGGCGGTCGGTCACGGCCCCCAGATCAGTCGGCACCAAATTGCCAGCGGAACCCGAGGTCAGCAGATCGCGTTGCTCAAGAATGAGTTCAGTGGGAATCATCACACCGCGCACATTGTTGCGACCCATGGCCAGCTCTGCATGCACTTCGGCTTCAAGCCCGGACAGGTTGCCGTCAGTGGCTTCGGAAACCGCCTTGGCCAGCGAATAGTTCCGCAGCTCACGTTGCATTTCGCCGCCGCCAGTAGGTTCGGTACTCGCTTCAAATTTCTCGAACTCTGCCAGCTTTTCGGCATCGCCGACGCGGTTGTTTTGAACACGTACTTCGGCGTCCAGATCGTTAAAGCGCTTGCGCTCTTCGCCTGACAGGTCGCGGGTTTCAGATTGTGCCTTGTCATTCAGCGCCCGCATTTCTGCGATATTTTTTGCGCGTGACTCTTTAAGGTCACGAAGGTTAAAAGAAGACATCTTATGTCCTTTCATTAGGATTTGAGGTGAAGGCCAGCGCGGGGAAAGTTTGTCGACCGAACCGCGCTGGCCGGATTTATTTATTGGGAGAAAATCTTTCCTCCCTTTTCCATGCGCAAATCGTGGATTTGATCTGCACAATTCCTTAAAGCAAGTGAGAGGTTGACTCGTGTAACGCCGGTCGCGTTATCGAGTGCGTCTCTGTATTCGGTTAGCAACTGCAATTGCCCCTCAGATGTTTCCCACTCTTCACGCTCATGAATTGGAATCACACCATCGCCATGTTCTTCAAATTGGCAAAATGGATATGGTCCCGATTTGATGGTGTGATGACCGAAAATCGTCCCAATTCCATGCGTTTGAATGTGAATATCTGTCAGTGCATATTTTTGATCCGCAACAACAAGAATTATATCGTTATCCCAAGCTGTTTTTTGCGAGTATCCAGAATAATTAGCTTTACGAATGCCATGGTGAAGCCAAAAGGAAAAATCGTAGTCATCAGTATCCGGCGTCCAGTAATCGGGCATGCCCTTGAATACTTGCCGTGATAGGCCAGACATGTATCCAAATTCAAACTCATTAAATTCCCACCGAAGTTCCTTTACCATTTTTGCAGATCGCGCCAAAGGAAGGCCAGATTTCAATAATGCACCAACCATTGAAAAATGAACAAACCCTGCCATGTCGTAGACATTCGTTGCTTTGTTCCATTCTGTCCAGTTCGCGGTGGTAGGCGTCAACGCATTATCCCTCAAATACTGGAGATTCCTTAGGGAAATCCCAGTGCCGTAGCTAATCTCCCCAGACGTAAATTGCTCTGGGCTATTTTGTTTGGGTCTAGCCATGAACCACTATTAACTCACCCTTTATGTGAGTTCAAGTTAAAAAACACAAAGGGTGAGTTAATATTTCTTAGATTTTTGCCAACCGAAATTTGTTCCTAAGAATATCACTCACATGGTCCAAATCCTCTTTGGATTTACGCAGCCCGAGAAATGCACTGTGCGCCAAATATGCCGCAGCTTCAAGATTTTCACAATCATGATCGTGGTTTTTGAGCTTATCCGACAGCAAATCCAGCGCATGTAGCGCAAACTCAAAACCCTCAGGGAAATTACCAAAATTGCTTTGCAGCAACTTTAAAGCCGAACCAAGTATCTCATCGGTTTCAGTTGGTAGGCTGTCTAGATAGGACTGTTGCTGGTCGCGTAACTCTTCAATTTCCTTTTGGTTCTCGATAAACATCTTTTCGCCAGTAAGCGGCGCACCGCCTAATTTTTCGTTCTGCCAAGTCGTTACAGGCTGAGGTGCTTTGGTGTCAGTGGTAAAATGTTTCATTTTGGTTCTCCGATTGTGTGATTGTGTGTAACGTGATACAAATTGCACAACATGATACAAAATGTCAATCATTATGATTAAGGTTACTCAATATGACTATACTGCCAGAACAATGCCGCGCAGCTCGTGCCTTGCTCAACTGGTCTCAAACCAAGCTATCCGAGCAGGCATCGGTATCACGGGCAACTCTTGCAGGTTTTGAAGGCGATAAGCGCACACCTATTTCAAATAACCTAGAAGCAATTCGCTCCACCTTGGAAAAAGCTGGTGTTGTATTCATCCCCGAGAATGGCGGCGGAGCTGGTGTCCGGCTGGTTAAACCCTAATCCAGCAAATCCGCCAAGCATGACGGGATTGCTTCCTCCTCAAACTTATCCGTAACCCCCAGCGCCATTGCCAGCGCCACGAGGCCGTCAATCCGGCCCGAGGATTTGTGCTTGGCCAGTTTGCGGTTGCCCGCTGCATCCCGCTCCACCACCGCATTGGCGGCGCAATAGGTCAGGATCGGGTGGCCCGCGTGGCTAAGCTTGGTCTCGGCCACCATGCGCTCCAGCTTATCCACGGCTGGGGCCATATCCTTAAACCCCTGCCCGAAGGGTTCCAGCGGCACGTCACAGCCGATCTCGGCAAGCTCGCGCTGGATGTTCTCGATCCGCCAGCGGTCATAGGCGATTGTGCGAATGTCATACAGGGTCGCCGCCTCGGCCATGGCATGGGCCACAAATGACGGGTCCACGGTTGCACCCGGATTGAGGGTCAGAAAACCTTGCTTGGCCCAGAGGTCATACGGCACTCGGTCAGCCTCCGATTTGTCCTTGATGTTCTTTTCTGGCAGGAAAAACTGCGGCACAACGTCAAAGCCCCCCCGATCATTCGGGAATACCAGCACAAACGCCGTCAGATCGCGGCTGGCGGACAGATCAAGCCCGCCATAACACACACGCCCCTTGAGGGCCTCAAGGTCCACAGGGCGTCCGTTCACGTCCCACTCGGCCTTGGCGATGAACCGGACATGTGCCGCCACTCGCTGGTTAAGGATCAGATTTCGAAATGCGTTCTCACGCGATGGCACTCGCTCGGCCTGCAAGGCTTGGCGCTCCACATCTTCCAATGACCGGAAATCGCCAAGCGCGGGGTTGGCTTTAGCCCATGTCTCGGGTCGCCACGGGTCATCAGATTCGGGCGCGGTGAACAGCGTCAGGTGAAAGGATTTGTCTGTGATCTCGCCATCGTTGACCTTGATCCCGTAATCCACCAGCTCGGACATAACCGCGTGATCATCTGCCGCTTGGGTGGAGATCACACACATCAGCGGGTTATCCCGCGCGCCCATGGCCGTATCTAGCGCCTCGTAAAGGTCACGCTTGGGGGCTTGACCCAATTCGTCATAAACCGTGAAGGAAGGCGAAAGCCCGTGCTTGGTGGCTGCGTCAGCCGATAGGGCCACAAAGATCGAGCCTTTGCCAAAGCCGTGCAGCACCTCAATCCGTTTTGAGAATTTTACAATGTTGATCCGGGCGGAAAGTTCGGGGTGCTCACTGAGAATTGCAATCATTTCAGCAAAGCACTTGCCTGCCTGCTCCCGATCATTGGCGGCGGCGTAAACCTCCCCCCTGCCCTCGGCCTCTGGCCCCAGAAGGTGGCATAGCGCCATGCCAGCGATGAGCTGGGTTTTGCCGTTTTTCCGGCCCACCGACAGCACGGCGGTGCGCACTGGTCGCCCGCCCTTGTCATCCTCGGCATAGATCGCAGCTAAGAAATCAACCTGCCATTGGCGCAGCTTAAGATTTGTGCCGGCTAGCGACCCTTGGGTGATTTTCAAATCCTCAAGGAAAGCTATGACCCGTTCAAGCCGGTTAAGCCCCTCAACCTCCCAAGGCATAGAATTGCGAAGAGGTGAAACCTCATCCTGCGCAAATCCAAATGCGCTTTGGTCAGAGCCAACAACTGCCAGCTTGGGCTTAGCTCCTACGCCCCTCAATCCCATTTTTTCAAATCCCTAATTAAGTATACGTCCTTCTTTGACGTCGGTCCCTGACAAGAGCGATTCTCGTGATTGGAAGGCCCCCCAGTGCCAAACCAACCGTCTGCTACGTCAATCGGGTTGCCCTGATCGTCACAGCCTTTGAAGCGACGACCCGTTACGTTGCCGCCTTGCTTGTCAAAGCCTGCCGTCTTTTCATTGTGGCAGCGGGCGCAGAGTGAGGTCAGCCCTTCAAGGCTGGGGAATGGATTACCGCCTTGGCTGATCGGCTGGTTGTGGTCCACCACCTCGGCAGGGACCAGCTCACCCCGCGCCACACAGGTTTGGCACAGAGGTTCGGCATTGAGCTTGACCATTCTAAGCTTTTGCCAGCGCGCCGTGCTGTAGGGCCATTTAGCCATGAAGAACCTCCTTCGTCAATTTGCGCAGCGCAGCAGAAATTTGGGAGGGGGACCGGACAAGCATGGGGAAACCCCCTTTAGGGGGTTCCCACGTGTCCGCCCCCGATTGCGTCCGGCATCCCGCCCGCACTGGCCGGACAAGGCTTTCCTGTCCGGTGTTGTCCCCACTTGTCCGCTTCATTGGTGCACCCTCCAAGCCAACCCATCAACAACATCTACTAACCCCTTGTTCCTCAAAGACTCTCTCGCCCTGCGAAACGCGCGTGATTGGCTTTCTTTGCCCTCGGAAGCGGACAAACTCTTGCGAATACACATGTCCGCCCACTCTTCCAGCCGAACGCATTTGGTTGGGGGATATATCTCAACGGACATTTCCCCCTTATCCGCACTTGTCCGCTTCTGTCCGGCCAATGAAATAACGTCAATAAGAGCATCCAACGCCACTTTCTCTGCGCCTTTCACATAGATTTTCTTGCTGGCTTGTCCGGCCTCGCCCGGCTCAACCACGCAAGTTGTCACGGGATCACCGTCCTCGTCAGTGCCAAGGCTCACCTCTTGCAGCCGGTAAGCAAACACCTTGCCGGTCTCCATATCGCGCTGCTTGGTGGCCTTAGCCTCAATCACGGGGCTGCTGTCCTGCTTGGTCAGCTCGATCTCGGTATCCACCGCTGCTCGCAGTGAGCTATGCCCCCGCGCGCCCTTTCCGCTGTCTTTGCCAGTGTGGTGAATCAGCATGATGTGCGCCGTGGTTTTGGCCTTAAGCGTCTCGATACATTTGATGAAATGCCCCATATCAACCGAGCTATTCTCATCGCCCCCTGACATAGCCTTGGCAACCGTATCAATGATTATCATCCCGAAAGGCCCGTGGGTGGCTTCCATCTCGTTGATAGCTCCTGCCAACGCGGTAGCATCTCCCTCGTGGTTCAAGAAAGATACATCGAGCGGGCAAAGCCAAAACTTCGGGTTATCCAGCGCCGAAATCCGCGCGCTAATCCCTGCCCCACCCTCGGCGGCGACATACATAACCGGGGCATTCCTGACACGGCACCCGCCCCAAGATTCACCAGAAGAAACCGCATGGGCAATGTCCAGCGCCAGAAAGGTTTTGCCAACATTGGAAGGGCCGTAAAGAACCGAAACCATGCCCTTATCAAACCACCCCTTAATCAAATAGGGGCGGTTCAAATCCGGCACACAGTCACCGGCTGGGGTGAACGACTCAAAGAATTTACTAGCGCTGTCATTCATGCCACGCCCTCTTAAAGGCGTAACATTGTCAAACTCATCGGCCATCATAGCACCCTCCCCTGAAACCGCTTGCGCGGGTCAGCTTTTGACAAAAACTTGGCTTTGTCATCGGGCGCAAACCCATCCCATAACAGCACAAACAGTCGCTTGCGCGGGGCAATGGCCCAAGCTCGCTTACCAACCTCGCGGACTGTCGCGGCACAGTAAGCAACCAAATCTTGTGGGGCGGCTGTCGAAACCCAAAAGCTTGCATCGTCATCGGCTTGGAGGAAAGTAGGCACCGGCCCGCCTTTGCTCAAATCCTCCAACGCAGCTGCCATGATCTGCGCGGCGGCATCTTGCGAACAAGCTCCAATCGCAAGGCATAAATCCTTTACAGGGTCGCCTGAACTATGGTAGGTTTCACCTTGAAAGTTGACCGCTTTCTTACCTGAATTTGCGCCGTGTACTGCTTCAACAGACACGGCGTTTTTCATTTCCAACTCTGATTTTGGGGCAGTGCTTGGTTTGACAACGCCCCCGTAAGCTATTGAATTTCCGTCAGGGGTTTGACATGATTTATTCTCATAACCACTTGAATTCTCACCACAAGCCAAGGCCTGAAAATCCTCGTGTCGGCGGTTCAAATCCGCCCCCGGGCACCATTTTAACTCAACGATCAATTTTGGTTGAAAGAATGATAGAAGACATTGTGTCGTCTATGCCTTCAAGGCAGCCAATTTCGTCAATCACTTCATCCAGCACGGGCATGGAGGGGGCGGAAATAACTGCGGCAAGGTCAAATGGGCCACTGATCGAATAGACCGTGGTAATTTGTAGTATCTCTGTAAGCGCTTGCTGGATTTCCGTTAGTTTCCCCGGTGGAAATTTTATCATGACCAGTGCGCGAACGCGGTTTTTAGTATGCTCATCGGAAAGCCGCGCCGAGTATCCCTCGATCACGCCATTGCGCTCCAGCTTTTTTAGGCGCATTTGGGCGGCGGTGCGAGAGACTGAAAGCTGGCGTGCCAGGTCTGAAACGCTTAATCGGCCATTTTCACGCAACAGCATAATCATGTGCTCGTCTTTGTTGGTGAGTTCCATGCTGGTATCCTAGATGAATTCGCAATTAGCATAGTTGATTTCACTATTTTTGCCAGAAAATAAACTATTACGCCAGATTGCCCATCGGTTGCGGCCTGCGCTATTTTCAGAGTAACTCACTGGAGATAGATGATGGAATTTTCTGCGATACTTGGTAATGTCGGTTTTTCAAACGCTGAGCTGGATAGTGGCACCCTTGTTGTAAATAGCCCGATTGATGGGCAAAAGATAGCTGGCCTAGCTACGCATAGCGCCGATGATACCCTTGAGGTTATCGCCAAAAGCAAAGCCGCCTTTGCCGAGTGGAAGCTTGTGCCCGCCCCGCGGCGCGGGGAGCTTGTAAGGCTTTTGGGTGAGGAATTGCGCGCTGAAAAGGAGAATCTAGGGCGGCTCGTCACGCTGGAATGTGGGAAAATCTTGCAAGAAGGCCTTGGCGAAGTTCAAGAAATGATCGACATTTGCGACCTTGCCGTGGGCATTTCGCGCCAGCTATTTGGGCTGACCATCGCCTCTGAGCGGCCGGGGCATTCGATGCGCGAAACATGGCACCCAATGGGGGTGTGTGGTATTATCACCGCGTTTAATTTCCCTGTGGCCCCGTGGTGCTGGAATGCCGCGCTTGCGCTGGTATGCGGTGATCCGGTGATCTGGAAACCCTCAGAAAAAACCCCGCTGTGTGCCTTGGCCGTGCAAAAGATTTGTGATCGCGCACTGGCGCGGTTTGGCGATGCGCCCGACGGCCTTATTCAGGTGGTGATCGGCGAGCGTGAAGTGGGTGAAATTCTTACCACCTCTCGCGATGTGGCGATCGTTTCAGCCACGGGCTCTACCCGCATGGGCCATGCCGTGGGGGCCGCACTTTCGGCGCGGTTTGGCCGCTGCATTCTTGAGCTTGGCGGCAATAATGCCATGATCGTATCGCCCTCGGCTGATATTGAAATGGCGCTGCGGGCAATTGTGTTTTCGGCGGTCGGTACGGCAGGGCAACGCTGCACCAGCTTGCGGCGGCTAATCGTGCATGATGATATTTACGACGCGTTGCTGCCGCGCCTAAAAAAAGCCTATGCAGGCCTGCCAATTGGCAACCCGTTAGAAGATGGCGTGCTTGTGGGGCCGCTGATTGATAGCGAGGCACTGGCCAATATGGGGCGGGCGCTGAGCACGGCAAAAGCCGATGGGGCGCAGATATTTGGCGGCGAAGCCTTACCTGCGGCGGGCTATGTTCATCCTGCCATTGCCGAAATGCCGTCCCAAACCGAGATTGTGCGTGAAGAAACCTTTGCGCCCATCCTTTATGTGCTGAAATACAGCGACCTCGACACCGCGATTGCGTTGCAAAACGGTGTGCCGCAGGGGCTGTCCTCGTGCATATTCACCACCGATGTGCGCGAGGCGGAGTATTTCCTTTCAGCGGGCGGCTCAGATTGCGGCATTGCGAACGTAAATATCGGCCCTTCGGGCGCTGAAATTGGCGGCGCTTTTGGTGGCGAAAAAGATACCGGCGGCGGGCGCGAAAGTGGCTCGGACGCGTGGCGGGGCTATATGCGCCGGCAAACCAACACCATCAACTACTCGCGCGAGCTACCGCTGGCGCAGGGCATCAAATTTGACATTTAGGAGCATATCATGAGTTTTAACAAAATCGCAGTTCTCGGCTTGGGAAACGTCGGCACCTTGGCAGCAAATCTGCTGCATGAAGCTGATTTCAGCGTCACCGGATACGACATCCGCCCGCGCACCCTGCCCTTTCCGGTTAAGAATACCGACCTGACCTCACCCGAAGCGCTGGCCGCTGAGTTTAAAGGCGTGGATGCGGTGCTTTCTTGCCTGCCATTTAGCCTTAACACCGTGATAGCACAGGCCGCGCATGATGCGGGCATCCACTATTTTGACCTGACGGAAGATGTGCCGACCACCAAAGCCATTATTGAAATGAGCAAAACCGCCAAAGGTCTGATGGCCCCGCAATGCGGGCTGGCACCGGGGTTTATCGGCATTGTCGGCGCGGCGTATATCGCCAAGTTTGACACCTGCCGCTCGATTAAAATGCGGGTGGGCGCGCTGCCACAGCACCCCACGGGCGGGCTGGGATATGCCTTTAACTGGTCCCCTGCTGGCGTGGTAAACGAGTATCTGAATGATTGCGAGGTCATTGAGGAAGGCGTGCAAAAATGGGTTTCGCCGATGGAATGGAAAGAGAAAATTTTCATTGATGGCTTGGAGCTGGAGGCTTTCACCACCTCGGGTGGCTTGGGAACTATGTGCGAGACGTATCTTGGCAAGGTGGCCAATATTGACTACAAAACAATGCGTTATCCAGGCCACATGGACCTGATGAACTTCTTTTTCCATGAGCTGCTTATGCGGGAAGACCGTGAGGAAGCCGGACGGATTTTGGTGAACGCCAAGCCGCCAGTGAATGACGACGTGGTTTACATCCATGTGGCCGCCGAAGGGCTGATTGATGGGCAACTGCGGCGCGAAGAATTTGTGCGCGGCTATAAACCGATTAATATCGCAGGCGGCCCGCAAACCGCAATTGCGTGGACAACCGCTGGCTCGGTGGTGGCGATTATTGAAATGGTGCGTAATGGGGCGCTGCCAAACCACGGCTTCCTGAAGCAGGAAGATATTTCGCTTGAGGCGTTTTTGGCCACAAAAACTGGCGGGCTATATAAATAGCCACGCATAAGCGCTTTGTCGCCTTTATTTCTGCGCTAGCTTTGGCTATATCTTAGCCTAAGTTAGCCAGGAGTCACATAATGTATTCTCACCACGACGAATCCCACTTTGTAACCCGCGCCGGCTGGCTGCGGGCGGCAGTGATGGGTGCAAATGACGGCATTGTATCTACCGCCTCTATTATAATCGGTGTGGCGGCGGCAGGCACCGGCCAAACAGCGATTTTGCTGGCGGGGCTTGCAGGGCTGATCGCGGGCGCTATGTCTATGGCCGCCGGAGAATATGTGTCGGTCTCCTCACAGTCTGATTCCGAAGATGCAGACCTTGAGCGCGAGCGCACCGAGCTGGAGGCCAACCCTGATGCCGAGCTTGGCGAGCTCGCCACCATTTACGAAATGCGCGGCCTCACGCCAGAGCTGGCGCTGGATGTGGCCACGCAGCTTACCGCGCATGACGCGCTAGAAGCCCATGCGCGAGATGAACTGGGCATTACGGACCTGAGCAAAGCCCGCCCAGTGCAAGCCGCGCTCGCCTCGGCAGCCACCTTTACCGCAGGTGGCACCCTGCCCCTGCTCGCCGTTATTTACGCCCCGCTCGGTAGCCTGATCTGGATCACCACCGTGATCTCGATTTTGGTGCTTGGGGTTCTTGGTTTGCTATCAGCCAAAGCCGGTGGCGCGCCCGTTGTGCGGGCCATTGCGCGCGTTACCTTATGGGGCGCCGCCGCCATGGGTGCTACCGCGATTGTGGGCCGGATATTTGGCACGGTTGTCGGTTAGCGCCACCCGACACCGTCCAATTCTGAGCCACCTGCGGCCCCCAAGCACCCGCCCAAGAAAAAGGAATTTTTGCAATTCCCCCTTAAGCGCAAGGCCGTGTCCCCTAGCCACCAAGTCGGGGCGACACGCCCCCTCGCGTAAACACGCTCCCCCCTGTGGGGCGCAAATACGCTCCCGTTTTCCTTTTGTTGATACTTTCATTGCCAAGCCAAACCTGCCAGTGTGCCGCCATGAAGCCTGACTTACACAATTCCATCTGGGAGCATCTCGCGCCCCCGCGAAAACCGGCCCCAAAATTGGCCCAGGCGCTTACCGCTGATGTTGTCATTATTGGTGGCGGGCTTACAGGGCTGAGTGCCGCATACCATCTCGCAAAATCGGGCCGTCAGGTTGCCCTTATCGAAAGCCGCACCATTGGCTGGGGCGGCTCGGGGCGCAATAATGGTCAGGTCATTCCAACCCTTGCGGCTATGGAACCCGCAGCGATGGAAAGCCGCTATGGAGAGCAGGCCGCACTGTTCATTCACATGGTGCGTGATAGCGCGGGTGAGCTGTTTGACTTTATCAGCACGCACAAGCTTGCGTGCGACGCCGAACAAACCGGCTGGTTTCAGCCTGCCCATTCACCCGACCATCTTCGGCTTTCGGAAGCGCGTGTGAGCGCGTGGCAAAAGTATGGAGCGCCCGTTGAGCTGCTGGATAAGTCCGCGGGCGATGCGCTTCTTGGCTCGTCTCATTGGCATGGCGGCATGCTTAACCGCTCGGGTGGCCACATTAACCCGCTGAAGCTGAGCCATGAGCTGGCGCGTTTATGTGCGGAAAACGGGGTGCAGAGCTTTGAACACACGCCCGCAACGGCTATCACCCCAAAGGGTGACGGATGGCAGATCACCACGCCGGAGGGGGAGATCTCGGCCAACGCCGTTCTGCTCGCCACCAACGCTTATACCGACGAAAACATCGAGCCGCGCATTGCGCGCTCAATTGTGCCGCTTACCGCCTACCAGCTGGCGACCGAGCCGCTGACAGAGGCCCAGCGAGCCGAGATTATTCCCGCCCGCCAAGCTATTTCTGACACCCGCGGCGACCTCTGGTATTTTCGCTACACCAGCGACCATCGGCTTGTGACCGGCGCGGCGCTATTGCTTAAAGCCGGCGCCAAGCCCCGCCTGCAAGCCCTGCTCAAACGCCGCCTAGAAACGGCCTTTCCCAGCCTTGCACCACTTAGTTTCTCGCACGTTTGGAATGGTTTTGTAGGCATCACGGCTGATTTTACTCCGCGCTTTCACGAGCTTGGCCCGAACTATTACAGCTTTACCGGCTATAATGGCCGTGGCCTCGCGCTTACGCTGCCCATCGGCCGTGAGTTCGCCAATAAAATCAACGGCCAGCCCTGCGCACTGCCATTTGAAGCCCCTCGCCAAATCCCGCTGCACGGCGTGGTTAAGCGCGTGGCCCGCTCCCGCCTCATCCTCACCCGCCTGCAAGATAAACAAAGGTATAAGCCATGATCCCGATGATTGAAAAACGCCACATTGAAGCCGAGCTGGTGCGGGATTTTTACGAGGTTTTGCTTAAATCCATAAGCAAAGACGCCGCGCAAGAGATTATCCGCGAGGCCATCGCCAGCTCTGCCATTCGCCAAGGCCAAGCGCTGGCCGCAGAGCTGGATACCCCTCCGGGCTTGCAAGATTTTGAGCGGCAATCCGCGCCTTGGTATGCCAATAATGCCTTGGAGCGCGAGATGCTGCACAGCGCCCCCGAGCGGCTGGACTATAATATTACCCGCTGCGAATACGCTGCTATGTATAAAGAAATGGGCCTCGGCGAGATCGGCCACCTGCTAAGCTGCAACCGAGACGCCGCTTTTTGCGTGGGGTATTCTGAGGACATGGAGCTAACGCGGACCCAAACGATTATGGAAGGCGCGTCGCATTGCGATTTTCGGTATCGGATGAAGGGTTAGCGGACTGCGGGTTTTACTTTTGGTAGGAAAGTTCCTATATATTTGATAATTCCTTAAATTCAGGCCGAATAAAATGTCAAAACATCAAAGAACTACTTCAGTTGCCACAAAAAATGGTGAAATTTCTAGGAAGTCTCCAAAGTCCGGAGCCAAATTTGCTGCGCGGGATTCTAAAACCGGCCAATTCAAATCAGCTCGTTCCAGCTCGAAGTCAACCGCAGCATCTGCATTAACAGTTCGTTCCAGCTCAAAGTCAGCCGCAGCAGCTGCATTAGTAACTCGTCCCAACTCAAAAACAACAGCTGTGATGTATAAACTCGCACACGAAAAAATTGACATGCTTAATCGCCTTGCCAAACGATAATAATCACTACGTCATTACTTTAGACGACACCATCACCGCGCACGAAATTATAATTATAGTTTCGGGAGGTCGTTCAGGTGTGCTGAACGAATCCAATCTACTGTCGGCGATTTCACGTCCATATTGCGGCTACTTTAGTTCTCTATCTGAAAAGGCCGCCGTACTAATGGAGGCTCTCATTCAAAACCATGGTTTTGTCGATGGCAATAAGCGCTCGGCAGTTTTTCTGTCATTGACGATGATTCGACTCAGCGGTTTTGATGTTTTGCCACTTAATCCGAAGGACGACGTTGACCTTCAAATTGAAGATATGGCTGTTGCATTGGCAGAAGGTCGTATCAATTCTGAAGATATTTGTGCATGGCTCACCCCCCGCCTCAAACCCATCTAGTCCTTGCATTCCCCCCCAACCCCGCTATAACCCGCTCATCCCCCGCAATCTATGATCGCGGAAGCCTCTCGTATGCGGATGGGGGATGTTAGAACCCGCATTTTGAAGCACGCTTAAAAATAAGGAATATGATATGGCTCTATATGAGCATATTATGATCGCGCGTCAGGACCTGTCCAACACGCAAGCCGAGGCTCTGATCGAGCACTTCGGCGGGATCCTCGCTGACAACGGCGGCAAAGTTGTTGATAGCGAATATTGGGGCCTCAAAACGATGGCCTACAAAATTAACAAAAACCGCAAAGGCCACTATGCCTTTATCAAATCAGACGCCCCTTCGGCTGCTGTTTTGGAAATGGAGCGCCTTGCACGTTTGCACGAAGACGTTATGCGCGTTTTGACCATTCGGGTTGACGAGCATGAAGAAGGCCCATCGGCCGTTGTGCAAGCCAAAAACAGCCGTGACGAGCGCCCGCGCCGTCCGCGCCGCGATTAAAGGAAGGACTTTAAACCATGGCAAACAAACCATTTTTCCGCCGTCGTAAGACATGTCCTTTCTCGGGTGATAACGCCCCGAAAATCGACTATAAAGACGTGAAGCTGCTGCAACGCTATATTTCAGAGCGTGGCAAAATTGTGCCTTCCCGTATCACCGCTGTATCGGCCAAAAAACAACGTGAGCTGGCAAAAGCCATCAAACGTGCTCGTTTTGTGGCGCTACTGCCCTACGCTGTTAAGTAAAGGAGAAAAACAATGGAAGTAGTTCTTCTTGAACGCGTGACCAGGCTTGGTCAAATGGGTGATGTTGTATCCGTTAAAAACGGCTTTGCACGTAACTTTTTGCTGCCCCAAGGCAAGGCGCTTCGTGCGACCAAAGCCAACTTGGCGCAGTTTGAAACACAGCGCGCCCAGCTAGAAGCCACCAACCTCGAAACCAAAGCAGAAGCCGAAGCTTTGGCTGGCAAGCTCAATGGACAGCAGTTCATCGTGATTCGCTCAGCCTCTGATGCGGGTTCGCTTTATGGTTCCGTAACCAACCGCGATGCGGCTGATGTGGCAACTGCTGGCGGCTTTACCGTTGATAAGCGCCAAGTGGTGCTGAGTGAGCCGGTAAAAGCGCTTGGCCTACACGAGATGACTGTTGTGCTTCACCCTGAAGTGCGGTGCACCATCCACATCAACGTGGCCCGCTCGGTTGAAGAAGCCGAGCTTCAGGCTTCCGGCAAAACAATCCAGGAATTGCAAGCCGAGGCTGATGCCGAAGCTGATTTCGACATTGCCGAGTTGTTTGACGATGTTGGCGGCGCCGCCAATGACGACGACGATGACAGCGGCCCCGTGGAAGATGCTCCGGCAGAAGACACAGAGCAGCCTGAGGTTTAACCCCCTCTTGAACAATTCAAAGGGCCGTGTGCATACTGCGCGCGGCCTTTTTTATTGGAGATACATATGCCCATTCGCTCTATCCTGGCCTTCGCTTTGATCGGGCTGGCGTTTTCCATTCTCAGCATATTTTTTCTGGATTATGCACTGGCGCCCAAGGTGTTGGCGCTCGGCAAAGGCGACGAGGCGCTGTGGCATTTCATCACCGACATTGGTGATTCAAAATATATGGGCATTTTGCTCGTGCTTATCGGGCTGACTGGCTTTATTCTGGCAAAACTACGCCCCGACAATGCCGCGTGGCCCGCCCTCTGGAAAAAGGCGCTCCTAATTTCTGCAGTGGTCTCTGGCACCGGTATATTCATCCTCGTCGTAAAATTCATTGTTGGCCGGGCGCGGCCCTATATGGGAGATATCGGTTTTCACCCGTTTACGTACGGCTCAGATTTCGCCAGCTGGCCTTCCGCCCATACCACCTCGGCATTTGCGTTTGCGATGACTGTGGGCATGGCATTTCCCATTTTGAGATGGCCACTTTTCGCCCTCGCGTCCCTTACCGGCTTTAGCCGCATGGTGCTCGGCGTGCATTACTTGGGGGATGTCATTATGGGCGCAACCATCGGCACGCTTGGCGCGGTACTGATCCATAATTGGCTACGCCCGAAACTTATGCTAACGTAAAAGTTATCCCCGTTATCCCCGCAATTCACAGGCGCATAAACCTGCGGCATGATGTATACGTTCCTTAAGAAATGAGGGTTAAAATGGCAGATGGTGGGCAGCAGATGGAGGCAGAGATTAAATCTCTACCCCATAATATCGAGGCAGAACAAGCGCTTCTCGGCGCGCTTTTGGTCAATAACGAGGTTTTTGACCGCATAGCCGCCATCGTGGATGATTCGCACTTCTATGATCCGGTGCATCAGCGGATATTTGAAAAAGCCGCCGCTCGTATCCAAAAAAACATGCTGGTGTCCCCGGTTACGCTGAAAGCATTCTTTGAAGATGACGAGGGATTGAAGGAGCTTGGGGGCGCGGCCTACCTCGCTCGTCTCGCTGGCGCGTCCATTTCCCTGTTTGCCGCCAAAGATTATGCACAGCAAATTTATGATCTCGCCCTGCGCCGAGATCTTATTGCCATCGGGCAGGATATCGCGGGCAAGGCCGCCTCTGTAGAGGTTGATAAAGAGCCAGACGAGCAGATTGTGGAGGCCGAACAGGCGCTCTATATTCTCGGCGAAAGGGGCAATGCCGAAAGCGGTTTCCAGAGCTTTCTGCGCGCGGTCACCAGTGCGGTAGACGCCGCCAATGCCGCTTACAAGCGTGACGGCCAGCTTTCGGGCATCTCCACCGGCTTGATTGATATGGACAAAAAACTCGGCGGGCTGCACCCGTCTGACCTGCTCATCCTCGCTGGTCGCCCCTCGATGGGTAAAACCTCGCTCGCCACAAATATTGCCTATAACATCGCCAAAACCTACAAAAAGGGTATTTTGCAGGATGGCACCGAGGGCGCGATTAATGGCGGGGTGGTTGGTTTTTTCAGCCTTGAGATGTCGGCTGACCAGCTTGCCGCGCGTATTCTCTCCGAGGCCGCGCGCATTCCGTCCCATAAAATCCGTGCCGGTGATCTGGATGAAACCGAGTTCCGCCGCTTTGTGGAAGCCGCCAAAGAGCTGGAAAAATGCCCGCTTTATATTGATGATACCGCCGCGCTGCCTATTTCCACCCTCGCCGCCCGCGCCCGCCGCCTTAAGCGGCGCCATGGTTTGGATGTGCTCGTAATCGACTATCTCCAGCTTATCCGCCCCGCCACCGCTAAAGATAGCCGCGTGAACGAGGTGTCTGAAATCACGCAGGGCCTGAAGGCGATCGCCAAGGAGCTGAACATCCCGGTGATCGCGCTCTCCCAGCTTTCGCGTGCGGTTGAAAGCCGCGATGATAAGCGCCCGATGCTGTCAGACCTGCGGGAATCCGGCTCGATCGAGCAAGATGCCGACGTGGTTATGTTTGTGTATCGTGAGGATTATTATAAAGAGCGTGAGAAACCTGGCGAGCATGAAGTAGATAAAATGCTGGTATGGCAGGATGAAATGAGCCAGATCATGGGCAAAGCCGAAGTGATTATCGGCAAGCAGCGCCACGGGCCAATTGGCACGGTTGATCTTTCGTTTGAAGCAGAATTCACCAAATTTGGCAACATCGCCAAGCCCTATCAGCAGGGCGGAGATTTTGGGTGACGCAAAAGAGCCTCGGAACGCAGCCCAAAAATGCCGGAAATCCACGCCCCCTGCAAAATGGCTTTCGCTTTCTGGGGCAAAAAACCTCCCCCTCGTATGACCGTGCTTTTTCCAACCAGATTGCCACGCACTGCCTCGGCAAAAAATCTACCGCCCCCGCCCGCTGCCCGCCAGAAAAGTTCGGCTCCACGTTATGCCGTTGGGATGGTGATAAAGCTGTTCTGGGCCGCTCCGGCAGCGCGGGAAAGCTCGCTCTTGATCCAGACGGGCAGTTTTACGCCCCCATCAAACACGGTAAACTCAACCGCGTGGCTGGCGTCATAAACGAAATGAAAGCCCTCGGGCACCACACCCCTGTCACCCTTAATATGCACGATGCTCGGAGCTATGGCACGTCGCCAGATACCGCTGTGTGTTGGCCAATTATCACCTACAATCGCCGCCCTCGCGCACAAAACCTTGTCCTCTGGCCCCTGCCGGGTTTTCACACACCCGGGATAAATAAGTACGTGCACCAAACCCCGATCGACCCTTTTTCCTTTGATCAAAAACTGGATATTGCGCACTGGCGCGGCCATCTTTCCGGCCCGACCAACACGCCAGAGGCTCGGGCTAGCGATGTGCTTAGAAAGCTGGCCGACCCCACTTCGGCTATCGATAATACTACTATATTACAGCAGCTCTCCGGCAATACGCGCTTCAATGTGGTTACGCAGTTCGCAGGCTCAAAATCGGTAGACGCCGCTTTTGCCTTAAAAGGCATACACAAAGCCGCCGCGCAGCATCCACTCATCGCCAAGCATTGCCAAAAGCGAGTAAACCTCCGCTGGTTTTTCAAAGCCAAATATATTCTCAGCCTTTCCGGCACAGATACCGGCTCCAATTTCCTAATGGCCGCAAATTCGTACTCCGTTGTGCTAAAAGAGGAAGACGGCTGGGCGCTGTTTTACACCACCGCCTTTCAGCCTTGGCAGCATTATATCCCGCTATTACCCGGCGCGCCCGATATCATTGAGAAGCTCGCGTGGGCGCGTGCCAACCCCAAAGCCTGCCAGCGCATGAGCAAAGCCGCACGCGCGGTCTGCGCCAAGCTCGCCACGCCTGAAAACCGCCAGCACATCTTGCGCGCCGTGCTTGAGGGCATTAGCCTTTCTTGACTTTTAGCGGAACCGAGGGTTTATATTCAGTCGTATCCACTCGGGCAGGCGCGCATGTTAACACCCTATAAAATTGGCCGTTTCACCTTCACACACCGCACGCTTGGTCATACGGGAATAAACCACTGATGGCCGATAAAGCTAATACGGCATTTGCCGCACGCGTGGCCGCTTTTTGCTTAGGCGAGCGGGCAATTCCAAGCGCGGCAGACCCTGTCGCCATGTTTGGCAAGGCCTTCGCTTATTGGGATGGCCTCGCCGGGATCTCCGATAAATTCGGCCAGCCCCTAGGGGTTTTGCGCGAAAATGATGGCACATTTACCACCGCCAAGCCCGAAACCCGGTATTTGCGTATAGCGCGCGCCCTGACCGAGATCGCCGGCTATGGCTTTCACGCCCCCCTGCGGCTCGACATGCATGATGCCCGAGATTATGGCCTGCCTAAAACACGCCTTCGCGCGCCTGTGCTGGCCTATAATCGCCGCGAAGGCGCGCAAAATATGGTGCTTTGGCCGCTTTCAAACTATCACACAATTGGCGAACGCAGGTTTGTTCATAGCACCCCAATTGACCCTATTCCCTTTGAAAATAAAGCCGATATTGCCGCTTGGCGTGGCGCGCTTTCCGGCAGGCCCAACACCGCCCTTGCGCCAAATGTTAAGTATCGGCGCTTTGGCTCAGAGATATTAAAAGACTTGAGCAAGCCCCAAACAGACGCGGCGCTATGGGCCTTGCATGAAGAGCTGATGGGCATCACCCGATACAATCTTGTGCTCCGGTATTTTATGTCAAAAGAAATGGATGTGGGGCTAACGCTGACCGATAAGTTCAAAACCGCCCGGGAAACCAGCCTGCTGGCCCCGCTTTGCCGAAACAGAACCGCGATAGACTGGTTTTTCAAAAGCAAATATGTGCTGTGCCTGACAGGCAATGACACCGGCTCAAATTTTCTTCCGGCTGCCAATTCAAACTCGATTGTACTTAAAGAGGATGACGGCTGGGAGCATTTTTATTCCGGCGAATTCCACCCGTGGGAGCATTACATTCCGATGAGCCTTGGCGCATTGGATCTGGAGGAAAAGCTGGCGTGGGCGAAGGAGAACCCGAAGGCATGCAAAGAGATGATGCGGGCAGCGCAAGCGGTGTGTGCTAGGTTTGCCTCACCAGAAAATCGGCGCATTTATCTATCTGAAATTCTAGCCAACTTGACTCAGACCAGATGATCAACCTGCGCATTTAGGTCTTCATGTAAAATAATGTTTATGCTTGCATTACGTAACGTAATAAGTAAATTTGCGTTAAGATATTCACATAACGATATATTAACCATTTAGGATAAAGACATTGGCCCATCAGCTCATCACCGCAAATAAAAACAACCTTATGCTCGGAATATTACTTGCAGCGGCCCCCTAGCCACGCAAGCACAAAACATTGGTTTTGTCGAATTATCGTACTCATACAACGATGCGTCTGACGCGCCGTACGACGTTTATTCTACAAGCGATGAATTTGAACTAAAGGGAGCTTACGCCTTCAAACTCAATGAAAATGGGGCAATTGTTGCCGAAGGCAGTGTTAACTTTGGCTCACAAAGCGATGAAATTTTTTGGGGTGCAGGCCTTGCCGAGCCCCAATATGAAGCTGGCTTGCATTATCTTCACACCCTAAATTCGGGAACAATTGTGGGTGCTTTCGCAGCCTATGGCAATGCGCCGCGCGAAAGCGAATCTGAGAGTTACGAAACCGCGTATGGCGGCCTTGAGGTTGTTCATCCGCTGAATGAAAAGTTCACGCTCTATGCGCAGGCAGGATACGTTACCTCACTCAATTACGAGTCAACGTTTAGCTACGGATATTATAACGGTTATTTTGTTCGGGCGGGCGTAGGCGCAAATGTGGTCAAAAACACCTTGCTAAAAGCCGAGTTCGAATATGGTAGCTCTGAAAGCTACGAAGACAGTGATGAACCTGGCGAATTCTTTTCCTATTATCTAGGTGCTGAAACTGGTTTTGGAAACCAGTCGAGCTTTACCGCGACCTATGGTTTGCGCTTCGCCACATACGCGGCGCTGGGAGATGGTGACTTCATTGAGGAGCTCACAGCAAATGTTGGTGTTCGTTACACCTTTGGCGGTGCATCCGCCTCAAGCATGCTGAATGCTGGTTTAATCGGGCTGCCTTATCTGCCCCTTCGCGCCTCATATTGGACGCCAGCCCTCGACTAAAACGGCAGGTGGTTTTGTATTTCGGCGCGAAGGCAACTTCGCGCCGTTTTTTTGGCTAGCTTTTTTGCCGTAGCATTGCGATAATTCAAAAATGCAAAACGGGGCAGATTATGCAAGCCAAACTCACCATAAACCTTGATGCGATTTGCGACAACTGGCGTGCGCTTGATGCGCTTTCTGGCGCAAACTGTGAAACCGCTGCCGTGATAAAGGCCGATGCTTATGGGCTAGGGGCCGCCACTGTTGGCCCTGCCTTAGCCGCCGCTGGCGTAAAGCGCTTTTTTGTAGCGCAAGCAGAAGAAGCCGTTGCTCTGCGCGCCGCCCTTGGCCCCACACCTGAAATCTACAATTTCAGCGGCCTGATGGCCGGAGATGACGAAGCTGTCACAAAGCACGGCATGATCCCCGTGCTCAATTCTGCGGCGCAAGTTACATCTTTTAGCAAAGTTCACGCGGGCCACCCCTGTGGTATCCAGCTAGATACCGGCATGAATCGCCTTGGCATGGAGGCCTTAGAGGTCGCCTCGGTCGCGCTAGATATCGCGGCGCTAAAGCCAGACCTTATTATGAGCCACCTCGCCTGCGCTGATGAGCCATTGCACCCGATGAACGCGGCTCAGCTAGCCGCGTTTAATGCTATGTCATTCGCCCTGCCCGCCAGCCGCAAGGCGCTGAGCGCTACAGGTGGTATCCTGCTCGGCGCGCCCTATCACTTCAACCTCACCCGCCCCGGCATTGGGCTTTATGGCGGCATGCCATTCAAAAACGCCCGGCCCGTTGTGCAGCTTGATCTCCCCGTGATCCAAGTGCGCGATGTTCTCCCCGGCGAGGCCGTCGGCTATGGCGCCGCGTGGGTCGCCACCCGCCCCAGCAAAATCGCCACGGTTTCAAGCGGTTACGCAGATGGTGTTCTGCGCGCGGCAAACGGCATTAGCCTATATGCGGGCCACACCCCCTGCCCCGTGGTTGGCCGTATTTCCATGGACCTGATCACGGTTGATGTGACCGACCTCAAAGACGTGCCGCCAAGCCTAAGCCTGCTCAACGCCACCCAAACGGTGGATGTGCTGGCGCAAAAAGCTGGCACCATCGGCTATGAAATTCTGACCAGCCTTGGCAGCCGCTACCATCGGGTATACAAGGGCAAAAACGAGTAGAGGCCCTATGCTGGCAATCAATTACATCTCCGAGGCGCTGGCCTCCATCGGCCGCTCCACAATGGCGCTTTTCAGCGCCATCGGGCGGCTCTGCATCTTTGCGGCCTCGGCCATTTCCCACATGTTTCGCGCGCCGTTTTACCCACGCGAGCTGGCGGCACAACTGCTGAAGATCGGATATTTTTCCCTGCCCGTTGTGGGCCTTACCACGCTGTTTACCGGCGGCGCGCTGGCGCTACAAATATACGCAGGCGGCGCGAGGTTTAACGCCGAAAGCGTGGTGCCAAGCATTGTGGCCATCGGCATGGTGCGAGAGCTGGGGCCAGTGCTGGCGGGCCTTATGGTCGCGGGCCGCGTGGGGGCGAGCATTGCCGCCGAGATCGGCACCATGAAAGTGACCGAGCAAATAGACGCCCTGACCACGCTTTCCACCCACCCGATGAAATACCTCGTGGTGCCACGCATTCTCGCCGCCACCATCGCCATGCCGCTGCTTGTGCTCATCGGCAACATCATCGGCGTTCTCGGCGGCTTCCTCGTTGGCGTCTACCGGCTAGATTTCAACGCCGCCGCCTATATCAACAACACCGTTGATTTTTTGGAGGTGGGCGATGTCACCTCCGGCCTGATCAAAGCCGCCGTATTCGGCTTTATCGTGGCCCTCATGGGCACCTTTAGCGGCTTCCATTCTGGCCGCGGCGCGCAGGGCGTAGGCCAAGCCACTACCAACGCCGTGGTCGCCGCCTCTGTCATGATCCTCGCCAGCAACTACATTTTAACCGAACTGTTATTCCCCTCATGAGCACCGACCCAAAAATCACCCTCAAAGGTGTGCAAAAATCCTTTGGCAGCAACCATGTCCTGCGCGGCGTTGATCTGCGTGTCGATAAAGGCAGCTCGCTGGTGGTTATCGGCGGCTCCGGCACTGGCAAATCGGTGCTGCTCAAATGTATTCTCGGCATCGTTCAGCCCGATGCTGGCGAAATATTAATAGACGGCGCAACCCTGAAAAACCGTGAGGAATTCCTCAGCCATTTCGGCATGCTTTTCCAAGGCGGCGCATTGTTTGACAGCCTGCCCGTATGGCACAATGTCGCCTTCCGCCTGCGCCAAGGCAAAGCCAAACTCAGCAAAGCCGACGCCCAAGAGCTGGCGATAGAAAAGCTCCGCCGCGTGGGCCTAAAGCCCGAAACCGCCTTCCAGTTCCCCGCCGAGCTTTCCGGCGGCATGCAAAAGCGCGTAGGCCTCGCCCGCGCTATCGCCTCCGAGCCCTCGGTGATTTTCTTCGACGAACCAACTACGGGCCTAGACCCGATCATGGCTGGCGTTATCAACGAACTCATCCGCGAAATCGTAGTAGACCTCGGGGCCACTGCCATCACCATCACCCACGATATGAGCAGCGTGCGCGCCATCGCCGACAATGTGGCCATGCTGCACGCGGGCAAAGTCCGCTGGCACGGGAAAGTGGGTGAGATTGATGCCTCGGGCGATGCTTATGTGGACCAGTTTATCAACGGCAGGGCCGATGGACCGATTGAAAGTGTGAGATAAAAAATGACGGAAATAGTTACTAAGCTAATAGCGAAAGTCAACCAAGCCGTCGGCTTCAAGACTTTGTATCGACATGACTTGGACGCAATTGCAATGTTGACGGATGCAGCAAAGAATGAGCTACCATCTCGGTTTAAAAAAATTGTCGCTGAAATGGATGAGCATTATAATCAATATACCAGAGACGACCGTTTTTTGTTTTTACGAAGACTTCTTGAAATTTATGAAGTTTTCCGAGTTTTACCTTCCCAATCTATTGATCAGCTAGATTCAGATGGTTTAGCTCCTGTTTTTACTCTGGACGACAAGGAGAAAAGCAAAGTTTTGGGGCTTTGTAATAAAATGCGGAAAATAGTGCACTCCTCAGTAGGATTTGATGAGCCACACAAAATTAGATTGTTAAACAGAATTGCGGCAATCGAAGCCGAAATTCATAAAGAGAAAGGGCGTTTTGATGTAATCCTTGCTGGGGTGACAGATGTAGGTGAAACGCTTGGAAAATTTGGAACCAGCATGAAGCCGCTGACAGATCGAATGGCAGAAATTGCAAATATTACCCGTTCGAAAACCAAAGAATACGACCAAATTCCAGCACCAGAAGAAGTGAAGAAAATCGAAGACAAAAGCGACGATGAATAGCGTCCTCCGTCTCCTCAACCTCTCCCTCTTCATCCTCTTCCCCATCGCGTGGTT
Source organism: Paracoccaceae bacterium (assembly GCA_002402045.2). Taxonomy (GTDB): domain Bacteria; phylum Pseudomonadota; class Alphaproteobacteria; order Rhodobacterales; family Rhodobacteraceae; genus UBA3077. Next base: position 37,087 of record NVUX02000070.1, read on the forward strand.
TGCCCCCATGGCCCGCGCGGGCCTCATAAAACTATGGTTTTTTGATCTGCGCGAGCTGTCCGTCGTCTCCTCGCTTGGCACACTTTGGGAAACCGATATTTTCCTCGCCATGCTTGTCGCCTTCTTTGCCCTCATTGCCCCCATGCTCAAAACCGGCCTGCTTGCTGCCATTCAGTTTGGCGTGCTTGGCACCAACATGCTGCCCGCGCTGGCCATCCTCGGCAAGCTCGCCATGGCCGATGTCTTCCTCATCGCTCTCTACATTGTGCTCGCCAAGGGCGTGGGCGTAGGCACTATCGAAACCGGCTGGGGCCTTTACCTATTCACCTTTTGCGTGCTGCTTTCCATGCTTCTCACTGAAATCACCAAACGCCAGCTCAAAGAGCACTGATGCAAATTTACGTAATCAACCTCACCCGCCGCGCTGACCGCCTCGCCAAAATGGACACAGCGCTCAAGGCTCTTGGCCTGCCCTACACTCGCATTGAGGCGATAGACGGGGCGGATGCTGATATCGGCCAGCCCAAAGACCACGGCCTGCCCGCGTCGGCTTATGCCTGCTATCTTAGCCATCTAAAGGCTTATCGCGCCTTTCTGGAAACAGGTGACAGCCATTGTGTTATCATGGAAGACGATGTGGCGCTCTCGCCCCACTTGCCCAAGGCCCTGTCTTCCAGCCAGTTTTACGAGGATAAAAACGCCATTATCCGGCTTGAAGCCCCTGCGAATAATCACTGGCAAAAACCAAGCTTTCACATGCCCAGAGCTGTGCAAACCTTTAACGGGTTAGCCACTTATAAGTTGATAACCCAATCATACGGCACGGGCGCATTTGTTTTACCGCGCGGCATTGCCAAGAGGGTTTTGGCACAGCAAACCAGCCCAGAACTTGACATAGACGTTCGCCTATTTCACCAACACCGACCTCGGCACCTTGGGTTCAACATCCTCCAATTCAGCCCCGCCCTCGCAATTCAGCGGCAATATTCAGAAAAACTAGACGATAGCGATATCCATCCTGAAAGGCTACGCAGGGAGCAACCGCACAATATTCATCCAATGTTGCGAAACTTAATCGGAAATCTACGAGTAATTTTTTATAGCCTTACCTGGCTTACGGCCTGCAACCGCCGCTTCCCTTTTGCCAATAAATAAGCTACCAAACCCCCAAACCGGAGGCGTTCATATTGGCCAAGATTAAATCCACCTTCACCTGCACAGCTTGCGGCGCGAGCCACAAAAAATGGCAGGGGCAGTGCGAAAGCTGCCATGCATGGAACACCATTCAAGAAGAAGTGGCGCTCTCCACCGGCCCCACAGGCAAAAGCCTTGGCGTAGCCAAAGGCCGCAAAATGGCGTTGTCTGATCTTTCGGCTCAAGACGCGCCCCTGCCCCGCGCAAAATCCGGCATTAACGAATTTGACCGCGTGCTAGGCGGCGGCATGGTGCCCGCCAGCGCCATCCTTGTGGGCGGAGATCCGGGCATCGGCAAATCCACCCTGATGTTACAAGTCGCCGCTGCCTTTGGGCGCGCTGGCCAAAAGGTTATCTATATTTCCGGTGAAGAATCTGCCAGCCAAATCCGCATGCGCGCCCGCCGCCTTGGTGCGACTGATTCGCCCGTGCAGCTCGCCGCTGAAACCAATCTGCGTGATATTATCACCACGCTAGACGCCGAGCGGCCGGCGCTAGCGATCATCGACTCGATCCAGACCATGTGGGCTGACCATGTTGCCAGCGCCCCCGGCTCGGTCTCGCAAGTGCGGGCCTGTGCACATGAGCTTACGACATTTGCCAAAAAACGCGGCGTTTCTGTGGTGCTCGTGGGCCATGTTACCAAAGATGGCCAAATCGCTGGCCCCCGCGTGGTGGAGCACATGGTTGATACCGTGCTTTACTTTGAAGGCGAGCGTGGCCACCAGTTCCGCATTTTGCGTGCGGTTAAAAACCGCTTTGGCCCGGCTGATGAAATTGGTGTGTTTGAGATGACAGGCACCGGCCTTGGCGAAGTTACCAACCCCTCGGCGCTATTTTTGAGTGAGCGTGATAACCCCGCCCCCGGTGCGGTGGTTTTTGCAGGCATTGAAGGCACCCGCCCCGTACTTGTCGAAATCCAAGCGCTTGTTGCGCCCTCCCCTTTGGCCACCCCCCGCCGCGCGGTCGTCGGCTGGGATAGCGCCCGCCTTTCCATGATCCTAGCTGTGCTCGATGCCCGCGTCGGCATCAGCTTTGCCGGTATGGATGTTTACCTCAACATCGCAGGCGGTATGCGGATATCAGAGCCAGCCGCTGACCTTGCGGTTGCAGCCGCTCTTGTCTCGGCCCTCAAAGACAAAGCCATGCCACCTGATTCGGTCTGTTTTGGCGAAATTAGCCTTTCAGGCGCGCTCCGCCCCATCTCTCAGCCCGATAATCGGCTAAAAGAAGCCGAAAAGCTCGGTTTTTCCGCGGCATTTGCACCTTCTTTGATGAAGACTGTGGGCGAATCAGGCATAAGCGTGCAAAAGTTCGACGATATAACCAGTTTCATCGGCTCTTATTTTGGGCACATAGACGAATAGTAAAGGGATATAGGCAATGGAAGACCTAACAATCATAGACGGCGTGGCGGCGGCAATCATCCTGATTTCAGGCTTCTTGGCCTATGCCCGCGGGCTCGTGCGCGAAACACTTTCCATCGTTGGCTGGGGCGGCGCGGCAGTTATCGCCTTTATCTTCGCCCCTCAAGGTAAAGATCTGGTTTACGAAATCCCGTTTGTTAACGGTCTTGTCGGAGATAGCTGCGAAATAGCGCTTATCGTCTCCTTCATACTGATTTTCATTGTGGCTTTGGTTGTGATTTCGCTTTTCACCCCGCTATTGGCAGGCATCGTCTCGAAATCCGCACTGGGCGTTATTGACCGTGCCCTTGGTTTCATCTTTGGGCTCGCCCGCGGTGTGTTGCTTATTGTTGTCGGCCTGTTTGTGTATGACCAATTCATCGCGACCGGCGAGGGCATTGATATCATTGAAGACTCCAGAACCAAAGCTCTATTGGCTGAATCGCAAGCGCGCCTTACGGCCGAGGTTGAAACCTCTTCCGTTCCTGGCTGGTTCATCTCCAAATTTGATGAAATCACCAGTGTTTGTGTGGTTTCCGCCGACAGCTCAATCCCAACAATAAATAACTAAATAAACGCGGGTGACAGATCGGCTTTGCGCGTCTATAAGGCGCGCAAGGTTCCCCTTTGAAACAAGGCCGCGTCCATGACCAACCTGAAATTCCCGAGACTCCCTTCAAACCCGTTTGACGACGATAAGCTGAAGGAGGAGTGCGGAATATTCGGGCTGAACGGCGTCGCCGAAGCTGCCAACTTTGTGGCGCTCGGCCTGCATGCGCTCCAGCATCGCGGCCAAGAGGCCGGTGGCATCGTTTCCTACGCCCCTGAGGCCGGTTTTAGCTCGGTGCGCCGCTTTGGCTATGTCCGTGATAACTTCACCAAAGCCAGCCTAATGGAAACCCTCCCCGGAGAGCTGGCGATCGGCCATGTGCGCTACTCTACCAGCGGCTCCAAAGGCCAAACCGCGATTCGCGATGTGCAGCCTTTGTTTGCCGAGCTTTCCATGGGCGGCGTGGCGATTGCCCATAATGGTAACCTCACCAACGCCAATGCGCTGCGCAAAGAGCTTATCCAGCACGGCTCCATTTTCCAAAGCAGCTCTGATTCTGAGTGCATCGTGCACCTGATGGCCCGCAGCTTCCAAGCCAACATCCCAGAGCGCCTTAAAGACGCCCTGCGCCGCGTTGAAGGCGCGTTTAGTGTCATCGCCATGACCCGCACCAAGCTTATTGGTGTGCGCGATGCCCTTGGCGTGCGCCCGCTTATGCTTGGCAAAATCGGCGACAGCTACGTGCTTGCCTCCGAAACCTGCGCGTTTGATATCATCGGCGCCGCGTTTATTCGCGAGATTGAGCCGGGCGAAATGGTGGTCATTACCGGCAGCAAGCTGGTCAGCAGCTTCCCCTTCGCCAAAGTCCCCTCGCGTTTCTGCATTTTTGAGCACGTTTATTTCAGCCGCCCAGATAGCATTTTGGGTGGCCGCTCGGTTTATGAAACCCGCCGCCGCATTGGCGTAGAACTTGCCAAAGAGGCCCCCGTAGACGCAGACATGGTTTGCCCCGTGCCTGATAGCGGCACCCCCGCCGCCATTGGCTATTCGCAAGAAAGCGGCATTCCTTATGCCATGGGCATTATCCGCAACCAGTATATGGGCCGCACATTTATCGAGCCTACCGACCAGATCCGGAATATGGGTGTACGCCTGAAGCTCAACGTAAACCGCGCCCTGATCAAGGGTAAACGGGTGATTTTGGTGGATGACAGCGTTGTGCGCGGCACCACCACCGTTAAAATTCGCGAGATGTTTGAGGATGCCGGCGCCAAGGAAGTTCACTTCCGCATTGCTAGCCCGCCCACCCAATGGCCGTGTTTTTATGGCGTAGATACCCCCGAGCGCGGCAAGCTGCTCGCCAGCAACATGACTCAAGCCCAAATGCAAAAGCACCTCGCTGTGGATAGCCTGCGCTTTATCAGCATAGACGGCCTCTACCGCGCCGTTTCAAACGGCCAGCCCCGCAACAACGAGCAGCCGCAATATTGTGATGCCTGTTTCAGCGGCGATTACCCCATTCCCCCGTCAGACAAAATAAACGCCAAAGAGATTGAGCTAAAGCCCGGAAAACAAGCCCCGCTGCCGCTATAAAAACAGCATCCAAATGGCCACAGCAGCCAACATAACCGCCATCACCTTGTTGGCCCTCTCCCCGTTTTGCCCGCGCGCAAAACGGGCGGCAACCCTGTCTCCAAGCATGGCAAACAGGCAAAAGGCCACAATGTTATTCAGCGTAAATACCGTTGCCACCCAAACCAGCGTATCTGCCTGCCCAAATTGGGAATACATCAAACCCATAAGCACATAGGCTTTGGGGTTTAGCACCAGCAAAACCACCCCATCCCAAAACCCCGCCACCCGCGCGGCCTGCCCCGCCTGTGCGCCCGCGCCATAAAGCTTCCATGCCAGCCACAAAATATAGGTGACACCCAAAACTTTAATGGCCGTGAAAATATGCGGATAGCTCGTAAACACCGCCAGCAGCCCCGCCCCAACCGCGAGCGTAATGAACCATGTTGCAATATGGTAGCCAATATTGGCCGGCACCGTCGCCCAAAACCCGAATCGCGCCCCGTTGGCGGCAAAAAATAGGTTTCCCGGGCCGGGGCTGTAGGCGAGCGGAAACAGAAATATCAGCAAAGTAAGGGTCATGGACGGCTCCGTTTTCCCACTCCTACCAGCACCAACTTGCGTTGCCAGCCCGTTTCCTGCGCATAAAAAAAAGCCCCGCACAAAGGTGGGGCTTTTTAAATATTTGCGTTAACTTACTTGCGCTTAAGCAGCTTCCATGCCATCGGCAGCAGCAGCGCCACCAGCGCCAGCTTAACCGCGTCACCAATCAGGTACGGCACCATGCCGACCTCAATCGCTTTCACAGCGCTCATATCATATAGCACGGTCAACCACGCCAAGCCCGGCAGATAAATCAGCACATTCGCCGCCAGTAGTAGCCCAGCCATTTTCAGCACTGAGCGGTCCCAGCCCTTAGTTGCGCCGTAGCCCAAAAGCACCGTGGCCAGCACAAAGCCCAGCAAATAGCCGCCCGTACCGCCCATCATATAGGCCAGCCCGCTCACGTCACCGCTGCCTGCAAACACGTTAAAGCCAAGCGCACCGAGCAACATATAGCCCAATATCGTTGCCAACCCAAGCCGAGGCCCATAGGCAGCGCCCAAAGCCAGCACAGCAAAGGTGCCCATGGTAATTGGCACCGGCCACATAGGCACAGCCACCTTGGCGGAAAGCGCCAGCATCGCAATGCCGCCTGCCACAAGAGCGCCGTGGCGCAAGGCGGAGTTGCTGCCCCAAAGGGCGTTTGAAAGGGAAATATTCGGTGTCATCAGCATATCCTTGTTGATAAGTTTAATGGCTTGCCCCTTTTTGGCCTGCATTTACGGTAATTTCAAGCACGATCAGCAGCGCGGCATCTTTTCCTCTGGTTTTTCTGCGCCCCAGCGCCTAAATCCACCACATGGAACACGCACAAAAAACCGCGCTGGTCACCGGCGCCTCTCGCGGGCTTGGCTATGCCACCGCGCTCACGCTGGCCGATAAAGGCTACCATATAATTGCACTCGCACGCACTGTTGGCGGGTTGGAAGAGCTGGCCGATGTGATTGAGCCCAAAGGCCATGGCATTACCCTTGTGCCGCTTGATATCACCGATGAAGGCGGCCTTCAGCGCCTGTGCCTCAGCATTTTTGAGCGCTGGAAGGGCCTGGATTTGTTGGTGCATTGCGCCGTGCAAGCCCCGCTGCTTACGCCAATGGATGGGCTGATTGATAAAGACTACGACAAAACCATGAATGTAAATGCCCGCGCGACTGCGCGCATTATCACCCTCACTGAGCCGCTCCTGCGCGTGGCTGATGGCACTGCCATTTTCATGGATGATAAACACGACGGCGAAAAGTTCTTCGCCTCCTATGCCGCGTCCAAAGCCGCCGCGCGCTCGATGGTGCTAAGCTATCAGGCCGAAACAGCCAACCTTAAGCCGCGCGTGATTCTGCACGAACCTGCGCCGATGCCCACGGCCACCCGCGCACGTTTTCACCCCGGTGAGGATAAATCAGCACTGGCCAGCCCTGCCGATGAAGCCAAACGGATGATCGAGATGTATTTGTAAGGGTGGGGTTTCCCCCACCACCTAGTGGATTTTCCGCTTTGCCGCTTTGGCTGCGAACGGGTTATCCCCACCGCGCAAAAATATCCGTATCGGCGTGCCGGGCATATCAAAATCCACACGTAAGCCATTGACTAGAAAACGCTTATAGCTTTCTGGCACTTTATCAGGCACCGAGGTAAACACCACAAATGTCGGCGGCCGGGTTTTCACCTGCGTCATATACCGCATTTTAATCCGGCGGCCAGATGGCGCGGGCGGGGGATGGCCCTCGATCATCGCCTTCAGCCAACGGTTCAGCTTCGCGGTCGAAATCCGTGTATTCCACGTGTCGTGCGCTTTGATAATCGCATCATGCAGGCGGTCTACGCCCTTGCCGGTAAGGGCCGAAACCATCACCATCGGCGCGCCGCGAAGTTGCGGCAGCAAGCGCCCGAATTTTTCTCTCAGGTCCAGAAGTTTCTGGTTTTTCTCGTCTTCGAGGTCCCACTTATTCACGGCCACAACCACGGCGCGGCCTTCGCGCTCGGCAAGGTCCGCGATCCGCAAATCTTGCTGCTCAAAGGGCACCTGCACATCCAGTAGCACCACCACAACCTCGGCAAATTTAACCGCGCGGAGGCCGTCAGACACAGAAAGCTTCTCCAGTTTTTCCTGCACCTTGGCCTTTTTACGCATCCCAGCGGTATCAAAAATCCTGAACTCGCGGCCGTCCCACTTGGTACGGACCGAAATCGAATCCCGCGTGATGCCCGCCTCTGGCCCCGTTAGCAGGCGCTCTTCACCCAAAATCTGGTTGATCAGCGTAGATTTACCCGCATTCGGGCGGCCCACAACGGCAATTTGTAGCGGACGATCATTCGGGATAACCGCGGCCTCGCCAAATTCGTCCACCTCGTCAGAAACCTCAAGCTCCGTCTCCGGCTCAAACCCATCTGAGGCTTCAAATTCATCATGGATCGGCATCAGAAGGCGGTAAAGGTCTTCCATCCCCTCGCCATGCTCGCCCGAAAGCTGGATAGGCTCGCCCAATCCAAGGTTAAACGCCTCGTAATAGCCAGATTCGCCAGCTTTACCCTCGGCCTTATTCACCGCCAAAATCACCCGTGCGTTTTTCTTACGCAAGATATTGGCAAAAACCTCGTCGTCAGCCGTAACGCCCACGCGGGCATCCAGCATAAACAGACACACATCGGCCATTTCCACGGCACGCTCGGTCAGCGCTCGCATCCGGCCCTGCAGGCTTTCATCGGTTGCTTGCTCAAGCCCGGCGGTGTCAATCACGGTAAAGCGCAAATCGCCCAAGCGGGCCTCGCCTTCGCGTAGGTCGCGGGTTACGCCCGGGGTGTCATCTACCAAGGCCAGCTTTTTGCCGACCAAGCGATTAAACAGGGTTGATTTGCCAACATTAGGGCGGCCAACAAGGGCCATTGAAAACGTCATGGTTTCTGCCTCTGGAAACAGGTTTGGGGGCACGCAGCCCCAAACGCTAGCTAGTAGCCCCTCGCGCCCCTATTGGAAAGCGAGAAGTTTACCTTTTTGGTTAAGCACATATAAAACGCCCGCAGCCACAATCGGGGCCGTAGCCGCGCCATTGGGCAAAGCCACGCTATAGGTTTCAGCGCCGCTGACCGGATCAAAGAAGCGTAAGCGCCCATCGGTGCCCGCCACAACAACCTGCCCACCAGCGATAAGCGGCCCGAAATGGGCGATAAAGCCTTTGCGCTTATTGGGTTTTGTAAATTCTGGCAGTTGCGTCGCCCAAAGCACACGCCCCGAAGCAGCATCAATCCGCAGCAATTGCGAGGCATCACTCATGATAAACACCGAGCCGCCAATCACCGTTGGTGCATCGGTTGCGCCCGCAGGCACGGACCAAAGCTCAGAACCATTGGTCACCCGCAAAGCCGCAATTTCACCACCGGCATTGGCCAAATAAACCCGCCCACCAGCAATAACAGGCGCGCCGGGAAAGCCGCCAATCATAGCGCGCACATCCGAAAGCCGCACTGCATTTACGTCCCCATTCCAGCGGCCGGTGCCGCCAGTGGTCGCGCCTAAGCTACGGCCAGAGCTAAATGGCAGCACCACGTTTGTGCCAGAGACCGCAGGGTTTGAGCCGCCCATTGCCACAGGCCCCGTGCCTTGCGGGCCACGCAGGCTCCAGCTCAGCTTGCCGTGCGCGCCGTCAATCGCATAGGCTACATCATTGGCCGCCACCACAAATACGCGCCCGGCTGAAACCGTTGGCGCACCACGCAAAGGCGCATCAAATTCATAGCGCCAATTTACAGCACCACTGCCCGCTTCAAGTGATAAAAGTTCGCCAAATCCGGTGGTCACATAAAGACTGCCACCATCTAGCGCCAAGCCACCGCCAAAGCCCTCGGCCCCGCTGGCCTCGCCAATGGGGGTAATATCGGCCTGCCAAATCATCGCGCCACTATTGGTGGCGCTGGCCTGCACATTGCCGCCCGCATCTAATGTATAAATCACGCCATGGGCCAAAACCGGGCTAGAGGTAATGCGCGAACGGTCGCTATTGCCACGGCCAATATCAGCGCTCCAGCGCAAAGTAGGATTGGCTGAAAGCGCCAGATGCGGCACGACATGGTTAGCGCCAAAACCGTCTTGCAGCCAGTTGGCATTGCTTACGGGGGCGCCCAGCGAGATTGCCGCCGCCACGTTTTCGGCTTGCAGTTGGGGGCGAATAGAAACCCGCTCCCCCGGCAGAATGGTATTATTATTGCCCTTGCACGCGGCCAAAGCCCCCATTGCCAGCACTAGAAAGCCGAGTTTCTGCCATGTTCGTGTTTTTGCCATCTTTAAAAACCTGCTCAAATTACCCGTTGGCCGTATCCGCCTCAGTGTCTCCGCCCAGCGCCACCATTAACTGTTGTGCGCGGCTGCGCAAGCCCGGCGTTACGCTCGGATCTACCAAAATTGCGGCCAATTCAGTTTTTGCCGCCTCGATATCACCGTCACGCACATATTGCATGGCGAGCTGCTCCTGCGCCAGTAGGCGATAGGGGGCACCCTGGACCATTAGCCGCTCATAAGCACCATTTCGCTCATTTTCGGGCATATTTGCCCCGTCTAACATTACGATTTTCAGCCAAGCCAGGTCTGCATAAATCAGCGGCGCGCTCATATCGGTGGTCACGGCACGCAAAGCGTCAAGCGCTCCGGCGGTATCCCCGCCATCAAGCAATAGATTTGCGCGCTCAAATTTCGCCAATACCGCCAGCGGTGCTTCGCCCGCAGTAAGGGTGCTTAGCGCCTCCGCATTGCCGGTCGCCCGTGCCGCCAGCATCAGGTCACCGCTAAGCCTTGCCGCGGTTTCCTGCGTGGATTTATTCCATTCATTATAGGCGGTTCCGCCCACAATCACGAGCACCACAAGCCCAAGTATCCAGCCGTATTTTTTGAATAGCTTAAACAGCTTATCCCGGCGGACTTCGTCACTTACCTCTTCGATAAAGGATTCTGATTCGCTCACGTAACTTCTCCTGAAAAACTTTGCGCGGAACTTAGCGTTAAAGCCAGCCACATGCAAAGACAAAGGATATTCCTTGCGGGAATACCCGAAATTGAGCTGGCCTGTCTTGTTTCAGCGCATATTGGGGCGTATCTAGCCAAAAACGGCGCTCTTTACGGGGTGAACCGGAAAAAAAGCAAGCGGAGCGCACCCGATGAAATTTATTCATGTCTTTACAGCCCTTTTGGTTTCGGCCTTTTTATATGCCATTGTAATGGAGCGAGACGCCCTGCTGTCCTTTGCTGGTGTCGAACCAAAAGCTGAAACCACAGAGGATGTGGCCGAGAACAACGCCCCCAAAGCAGTGCCGGTTGTGACCATGCATTCGGTCGCACGCGAAGTGCAATCCGGCATTGTGCTACGCGGCACCACGCAAGCTGCACGGCGCATTGAAATGCGGGCCGAATCCACGGGGCGTGTGGTGTCTCAGCCGCTCCCCAGTGGCACCGCCATTCATGAAGGCCAAGTGCTGTGCGAGCTGGATGCCGGCGTGCTGGAGGCCCAGTTGGCCGAGGCTCATGCCCAGCTCGCCAATGCCGAAGCCAATAACAACGTCGCCAGCCGCTTGGCCGAAAGCGGCTTTGGTGCGGAAAACAGCGCCATTTCGGCCTCTGCCGCGCTGGAAAGTGCGCGCGCACGGGTGCTAAGCGTTGAGCGGCTGCTCAGCCAGCTTCGCATCACGGCGCCTTTTGCAGGCGTGTTGGAAAATGACAGTGCCGAAATCGGCTCGCTCTTGCAGCCTGGTGGCCTTTGCGCCACCATTTTGGCGCTCGATAGCGTAAAAATGGTGGGCTATGTGCCTGAAATTGATATCGTAAACCTCAGCGTTGGCCAGCTTGCTGGCGCGCGGCTGCTATCTGGCCGCGAGGTTGTTGGCCAAGTCACCTTCATTGCCCGCAGCGCAGACCCGTTAACCCGCACCTTCCGGCTTGAGGTCACGGTAGATAACGCAGACCTTAGCATTCTTGACGGCCAATCCGCCGAAATTGGCATCGCCTATGCGGGGGAAAAGGCCCATCTATTGCCCCAGCACGTTCTGACGCTTAACGACGAAGGCGCGCTTGGCGTACGGATAGATGATCATAACACGGCCCGCTTTGTAGCGGTTGATATCATCCGCGATGCCCCCGAGGGCTTTTGGCTCACGGGCCTGCCGCCCGAGGTTGACGTGATTGTGACAGGTCAGGAATACGTTACCGATGGCCGGGCGATTGCCGTGACCAAGCAGGAAACAGAATAATGGTTGGTATTGTTGATTGGGCCACAGGCCGGGCGCGAATGATCCTCGCGTTTATTGCGCTTTCCCTCATCGCAGGTATCTATTCCTACAGCACCCTCCCCAAAGAGGGCGCACCAGATATCGACATTCCCGCGCTGTTTGTCTCGGTCATCTATCCCGGTATTTCGGCCGAGGATTCTGAGCGCCTACTGGTAAAGCCGCTTGAAGCCGCCATGAGCGATGTAACCGGCGTGAAAACCATTTCAGGCACCGCCGCCGAAGGGTTTGGCGGCGTGGCGCTTGAATTCGAGTTCGGCTGGGACCGCGCCGCCGCGCTGGCCAATGTGCGCGCCAAGCTCAAAGACGCCGAAGCCAAAATGCCCGATGGTATTGCCAGCACTGCAATTAACGAAATCAACTTCTCCGAATTCCCGATCATCATTTTGGCGCTTTCAGGCGCGGTGCCGGAGCGCACGCTTTTGCGCGTCGCCAAAGACTTGCAAGCGGCCCTTGAGGGCCTGCCCCCCGTGCTGGAAGTCGGCATCGCAGGCCAGCGTGACGAAATGATGGAAGTCCTGATCGACCCTCTCAAGCTGGAGGCGTATAACGTCACGGCGGGTGAACTGATTAGCGCGGTTAACAACAATAACCGCCTGATTGCTGCCGGTGAAATCGAGATCGGCACGGCCTCATATTCCATCAAAATCCCCTCGGCGTTTAACGAGGCGCAAGATGTTTATAACCTTCCGGTTAAGCGCAATGGCGACCGGATAATTACGCTGGCAGATATCGCCGATATCCGCCTCACTTTTGAAGACCGCCAAGGCACCGCCCGTTTTAACGGAGAAGACACCGTGGCGCTTCAGGTGATCAAACGCAAAGGCGCCAACGCCATTGATACCGTGGCATTGGTGCGCGCAACCATGGCCATAGAGATGGCAAAATGGCCCGAGGATTTGCGCCAAGCCGTTGAGGTCAACTTCAGCTTGGACAACTCTATCCAGGTTAATAACATGGTTAACCAGCTGCTCGCTTCCGTGCTCACCGCGATTGCGCTGGTGATGATTGTGGTGCTGGCCAGCCTCGGCGTGCGTTCATCCTTGCTGGTTGGCTTTGCCATTCCCACCAGTTTTTTGCTGACCTTCGCCATCCTCTCCGTCATGGGTATCCCCATTTCCAACATCGTGATGTTTGGCCTCATCCTCGCCGTGGGCATGCTGGTAGACGGTGCGATTGTGGTGGTGGAATACGCCGACAAAAAGGTCTCTGAGGGTATCGGCCCGATGACGGCTTACGGCATGGCTGCCAAACGCATGTTTTGGCCGATCATCTCCTCCACCGCCACCACCCTTTGCGCCTTCTTGCCCTTCCTGTTTTGGCCCGGTGTTGCGGGGCAATTTATGAGCAAGCTCCCCGTTACCATCATCATCGTGCTAAGCGCCTCGCTACTTGTGGCGCTGGTTTACCTGCCCGTGGTTGGCGGCATGGCAGGCCGCGTGGCCGCCCTAATGGACCATGCCGCCCGCTTTTTCCGCGACCACTTCCATTTTCTTATCCGCATTGCCCTCCTGCTCGGCGCGATGGCGCTGGCTTACCAATCAGTCATTACCGTATTGCGCGGGCAAATGGGCTTGGGCGCTGTCGGGTTTACGATTGGGGCAATGCTTATCTCCATTTTCATGGGCAGCCTCAAGCGCCCAAAACGTGATAAGGTTGAAAAGGCTGGCTACCGCCGCTCGCTCTTTGGGCGGTTCATCCACTTTATTTCCGGCAATCCTATCATGCCGGTTGTGTCACTGGTGCTGGTCGGCTTTTTCGTCTCTACCGTTTTTACAATTTACCAAGAAAATAATAATGGCTTCGAGTTTTTCGTCACGACCGAACCAGAGCGCGCGGTGGCTTATGTGCAAGCGCGGGGCAACCTTTCGATCCTTGAGAAAGACCGTTTGGTAAAGCTTGCCGAAGCCGCTATTTCCTCGGTTGATGGGGTGGAATACGTGTTTGCCTTCGCAGGCTCAGGCGGACTAAATACCAACACTGGTGGCGCGGTAAAGCCGATAGACACCATTGGCGAAATTCAGATAGAGCTGGCTCCATGGGATGAGCGCCGTAAAGGTAAGCTCATCATCGCAGAGCTAAACGAGCGCCTCGCTGCCATTCCCGGTATCCGCGCCCAGATTATAGAGCAAAGCATGGGGCCTGCCGCCGCCAAGGCCATTAATCTGCAAATCTCGGGCGATAATTGGGACGAGTTGCAAACGGTAACCGCTTATATCAATGAATATTTCACATCTTTGCCTGAATTGGTTGACGTGGAGGATACGCGCCCCCTGCCCGGCATTGATTGGCAACTGGATGTAGACGTGGAAGAGGCCGGCCGCTTTGGCACCGATGTTGCTTCGGTGGGTGGCATGGTGCAGCTCGTTACCCGCGGGCTCACCATCGGCACTATGCGCACCAGCAGCTCGGATGATGAAATAGACATCCGCGTGCGCTTCCCCGAAAACGACCGCCTGCTCAGCACGCTGGACACCTTGCGCGTGCGCACCCAGCAAGCGCTGGTGCCGCTTAGCAATTTTGTAACCCGCTCCCCTGTGCCTAAGCTAGGACAAATAGACCGTGTCGATAAATCTCGATATTTCCGTGTGTTGGCGGGCGTAGCTGAAGGGGTAAATGCCCAAGCAGAAACCGCCAAGCTGATTGAATGGCTGGAAAATGAAGCTGAGCTGCCTGATAGCATTACATGGAAATTCACCGGTGATACCGAAGACCAAGCCGAAACGCAGGCTTTTCTTGGCTCGGCCTTTCTTGGTGCGCTAGGGCTAATGTTTATCATCCTGTTGGCGCAGTTTAATTCGTTTTACAACTCCAGCCTGGTGCTGCTTGCCGTGGTGCTTTCCACCACGGGTGTGCTCATCGGTATGCTGGTTATGGACCAAGCGTTTTCGATGATTATGACAGGTACCGGCGTGGTGGCGCTGGCGGGAATTGTGGTGAATAATAATATTGTGTTGATAGACACTTACGATGAATTTAAGCAATATCTGCCGAACCTGGAGGCGATAACCCGCACCGCAGAAGCCCGTATTCGGCCTGTGCTGCTAACAACCATTACAACAATGGCGGGGCTTGCCCCTATGATGTTTGGCCTGTCGCTAGATTTTATCAATGGCGGCTACAGCATTGATGCCCCCACGGCGCTCTGGTGGAAACAGCTCGCTACGGCGGTGGTTTTTGGCCTTGGTATTGCCACCGTGCTGACCCTCGTCATTACGCCCGCCATGCTTTCTTTACCCATCTGGATATCTCGTGGTGCATACGGCACTTTGGGCGGTTTCACGGCACTGGTAAAACGGCGAAGCCGAGTTGCCGCAGACCGCCGCCTGCGAAAACTGGCGCGAAAAACCAAAGCTGTTGATGTGGTATGGGATGCCGAAGGGGTGCAGCCTGCGGGTAACATATCGGACTAACGCCCCCAGCGGCTCCCGCCTGTCGGACGCCGTGCAGCAAGGGCTGCAAGGCGCCTCCCGTTGGGCTTGGCCTCGCTTCGCTCGGCAAATGGAGGCGTTCCGCCCCCTCGCGTACACACGCTCCCCCCTGATGCGCGCGGCGCATTATCTCAATATTGGTGGCTTATCCGGGTCCATGCCCGGCGCAAGGGGTGCCAGCTTTTTGGGCAGAATTAGCTCGGGAATTTCAAACGCCAGCCCTGCCCGTGCGAAGCTTGCCAAATGCGGGTCATCCGCTTCTAGAAACGCCAAATCCAGCTGACCTGCTTCTATGCCGCTGAAGCGCACCGCTTCAGAGAGCGCTTCTGAGACCCCCGGTTTGGCCGCTTCGGGCACATTAACCAGCGCCAGCATATGCCCCTGCTCGCCTCCCTTATAGCGCACGGATACCAAATGCGCTGCGCCCACAACGCCTCCCATATTGGCGAGTTTGCCATCTAGCGCCACGATCAGGGCTTCCGGCACACCCGTTGGTTTGTTGATCTCAACCGGTTTGGCTTCGATCGCCTCATCCTCTCCTATTGCAGCCCCTGCCAGCCAACTTACCGCGTCGATGGGCATAACCATTGCACTGGGAGATTCACCAAGATTTAACCCAATTGAAACCTCCTGCCCCGCCAGCATCCGGGCTATCCGGCGCCCTGAAAGCGCCACATAATCGCTGGGAACTTCGCTGAACGCCGCCATCCGCGCCTCTAGATCAAACACCAGCACCAGCGGGCCGTCGGAAGTTTCCATCACCATGGGCTTCGCTTCATCGCCTGCGATCTCGGTTTCAAGCAATAAAAAAAGCTCCGTTTCCAGAAAACGCGCATAAAAAGCTGGTGCCTGCGCCTCATCTTTTTGCATGGCCACATAGGCCAAATCCAGTGAGGTATCCATTTGTGTTCCTTTCTGGAGAAAAACTGCTGCTGCAAGCAGTTTTCTACGACTCAGACATTGTTCTGGGCGCGGGTCTATCCTATCTATGCTCAAAGTGCAAAAAAGGATCCCCCATGTATCGCGTCTGGAATTTTCTAACTTCTTACTCGCTATTGCTGATTTTCGGCGCGATTATAGCCCTGTTCTGGGCCAACCTTGATCTAATAATGCCGGTGGCGGGCGACCCGCATTATTATTTCAATCTTTATCATCACATGGTTGATTTCCATCTCTGGGAAGACGCGCCCATAGGCGCTCTTAAAGACGGGATGCGCACCCTCACGCCGCATTATCTTATAAATGACCTCCTTATGGCGCTGTTTTTTGCCATCGCCGGTAAAGAGGTTTGGGAAGCCGTGGCGCTAAAATCCGGCTCGCTGCGGGGCAAAAAAGCGGTTACGCCGCTGATCGCCACGGTTGGCGGCATGGTCGGGCCGATCGCGGTTTACCTTGGCATTGCCTATTTCCTTGGCTCAACCACGTTTGATGCCGTGGCCAATGGCTGGGCCGTCCCCACCGCAACCGATATCGCGTTTTCCTACCTCATTGGCCGCATGGTATTTGGCGCTGGCCACCCTGCCGTGCGCTTCTTGCTGCTGCTCGCCATCGCTGACGATGCCATCGGCCTTGTTATTCTGGCCATATTTTACCCCTCAAGCGAGCTGGCCCCTTACTGGATTTTTGTATCCGCCGGTGCGGCTATACTGGTTTATGTGCTTGCTAACAGGCTGCCCCGCCGCATGGATAGAGGCAACGAAGCCCGCCCTTACTCCACATGGATGCGCAAATATGCAACCTTTTGGCCCTACCTGCTTGCTGGCTGCATTTCTTGGTATGCGTTTATGCGCTCGGGTATTCATCCGGCCCTTGGCCTGCTGTTCATTGTGCCAACTATTCCGCACGCCGACCGCGCATATGGCATATTTTCGGCCGCCGAGGTCCACCTGAAAGACATGCTCAACACCATTGAGCACGGGCTAAAGCACCCCGTAGAAATCGTGCTGTTTTTCTTTGGCCTGTTTAATGCCGGTGTGCAGTTTTCAGCTATGGGAGAGGCCACTTGGCTGGTGCTTGCGGGCCTGCTCATTGGCAAGCCGCTCGGTATTTTCGTATTTGGCTGGCTCGGGGCACACCCCATGGGCTTTGGCCTTCCGGAAGGCATGAAAACCTCAGATCTGTTTGTGCTGGGCTGTGTCGCCGCCATCGGCTTTACGGTGGCGCTGTTTGTGGCTTCGGTCGCCTTTCCGGCGGGTGATGTTCAGGACGCCGCTAAAATGGGCGCGCTGTTTAGCTTCGCGGCGGCGGGGGTATCACTCATTGTGGGCATACTGTTTAGGGTGGAGAAAAAGAGCAATTAGGCAAACCCCTATCAATCACTTTTTGTTCTGTTAATGTAATGGCAGTAAGCTCTGGTAGCCTCGGCAGATAAGTGGTTCACAATGCTAAAATTTGAAAATGTCAGCAAGTCTTTTTGGACAGGCACCCAGCGTAAAGTCATTCTTGACCGTGCGAGCTTCACCGTGGAAACCGGCCAGTCGCTCGGAATTTTGGCGGCCAATGGCACGGGCAAAACCACGTTGATCAACATGATGGCCGGCCTAGAGAAGCCTGATGATGGAAAAATCACCCGCACGTCGCGCATCTCTTTTCCGCTCGGTTTTATGGGCGGCATTGTGCCGGATCACTCGGCCTCTGAAAACGCCCGTTACATTGCGCGGCTCTATGGTTTAGACCCCGATTACATTGAAGCCTTCTGCCGGTACCTTGTAAACATTGACGAATATTTCGATATGCCGATGAGTACCTATTCCCAAGGCATGTCTTCTCGCGTGTCGTTTGCGTTGCTCTTGGCGCTGGAATTTGATATATATTTGATAGATGAGGGCATGCCGAGCAGCACTGATGCCGATTTTAACCGAAAAGCAGGGAATGTCCTGCATGAAAGACTAACCAAATCGACCGTGGTAATCGTATCACATTCGGCTTTTATTTTGGAGCGATACTGCTCAAGGGCCGCGGTGTTAAAGGACGGGCATTTGCATATGTTTGACAGTTTAGAAAAAGCTAAAGCGTTGTATGACTATGACCAGCAGTAACCAGAATATAACCGTCTCGCCAATGCCCGCGCAAAAGCAAGACGGGGGGCCCAAGCCCGGCACACCAGCGTATTTCCGTATGGCGCGGCGCAAAGCTGTGCGCATGGGGCTTAGCCCCTCCAGCGGTGAGGACGCCGCCAAAATGCTGCAAGAACGCGGCTTTGACGTAACGCGTGACCGTGTGACAATGCTGGACACCACGGCCGCCTCGCAAAACCCGATACCTGGTGGCGCCGCCGGCAAAGCGCCAGCTGCCAGCCCTGATGTTATTACGGAAGAACAGCGGCAAGCCGACATTAAAAAAATTCAAAAGTCCATTGCCCGGCGTCGCCAAGCCCGGTTTTTCCTGATCGGCTTACGACTGCTGATTTTTGTTGCCTTCCCGACATGGCTCGCCGGATATTACTTTTACGTCGTGGCAACACCGATGTATCAGGTTGATAGCCAGATGGTTATTCAAAAACCTGATAGCGGTGGCTCTTCTTCCGGTGGTCTTGGTGGGCTGCTTGGGGGCGGCGGCCTTTCAAACCTTGAAGATTCGGTCATCGTTCAGGGCTATCTTAACTCCCGAGAGGCTATGTTAAGGCTGAATGATGAAAATGGGTTTATCGCACATTTTCAGCAAGATTTTGTCGATGATATTCAGCGCATGCCATCCGATATCTCTAACGAAGCTGCATATGCCAAATACGAGAAATACGTGCAAATCGGCTATGATCCCACCGAGGGCGTTATTCGGATGTCGGTCATTGCCCTTACGCCGCAAAAAGCCACTGAATTTTCGCGCGCCCTTATCGCTTTCGCCGAAGAACGCGTGGATCAACTTGCCGCCCCTGTGCGCAGAGACCAGCTTACCGTTGCCAGAAATAACTATGATGACGCCGAACAAGCCGTGCTGGATGCCGCCGAACGTGTGCTGCTATTGCAGCAATCTGCGGGCGTTATTAGCCCCGATGCCGATGCCACTGGCCAAATGACCATCGTTAACAATCTAGAGGCCCAGCTCGACCAGCGCCGCCTCGCCCTAGAAGAAATTAACCGTAACGAAGCGCCAAATTTGGCGCAGGTCCGCGCTATTGAGCTAGATATTTCGGGGCTATCAGCACGAATTTCCGCGCGCCGTGCCGCTATGTTTACCAGCAATGATACCAACGCCTCTTTAGCGCGGGTAAGTGGCGAATTGAGCATCGCGCGCACCAATCTTGAAATGCGCCAAATGTTGCTCCAGCAATCGCTGTCGTCCCTTGAAGCCGCTCGTATAGAGACCATCCGGCAAACCCGTTACCTTAGCCTCGCGGTAGCTCCCATCGCGCCCGATGTTCCAACTCATCCAAAATCGCTTGAAAACACCCTCTTGGCGCTGACTTTGTTTTTCGGAATATATATTTTCCTATCGCTGACAGTGGCCATTTTACGAGAGCAAATCGGGTCTTAGCGCGCGCGGCAGGTTAAACCACCTGCCCCGCCGCGGCCCCCGAGGCCCACGCCCACTGGAAATTATACCCGCCAAGCCAGCCGGTCACATCCACAACCTCACCAATAAAAAACAACCCCGGAACGTTGCGGGCCTGCATGGTTTTGGCGTCTAGCTCGTCGCTGCACACCCCCCCCAGCGTTACCTCCGCTGTCCGATACCCTTCGGTGCCAATCGGGTGCACGTTCCACGCCCGCACAAGCGCTTCCAGCGCCGAAATATCCGCCTTTGAAAGGTCCGAGATCGTCCCCTTAAAGCCATATCTGCCAGCAATAAACCGCGCCAACTTCTTCGGAAACAACCGCGCCAGCATGGTTTGCACCGCCTGCCCGCCCGCCTCTACCCGTGCATCCATTAAGGCCTCTTGCAGCCCGCCAGAGGGCAATAGGTCTATCTCCAGCGCCATCCCCTCGCGCCAAAAAGAGCTGATCTGCAAAATTGCCGGCCCAGAAAGCCCGCGATGGGTAAACAGCAAATCATCCGCGAATCGCCCCGCGCCACAGCTCACAGAAACAGGCACTGCCACCCCTGCCATCTCGCGAAAATCTACTAGGTCTTGCGCGCCAAAAGTCAGTGGCACCAGCCCTGCCCGTGTGTCCAAAACCTTCAGCCCAAACTGCTGCGCTACATCAAAGCCAAACCCGCTCGCGCCGATCTTGGGGATAGATTTCCCACCACTCGCGATCACAAGCGAGCTCGCCCGCACCGCGCCTTTTGACGTCTGCACCACGAATCCGTCTTCCACGCTTTCGACCTTCGTCCCGCTCCAAATCTCAGCGCCCGCCAATTCAGCCTTCAGCATCTCCACAATCTGAGTGGCCTTACCATCACAAAAAAGCTGCCCTTGTGCCTTTTCATGCCAAGTGATTCCGTGGCTTTCCACTAAATCCACAAAATCCTGCGGGCGATACCGCCCCAGCGCCGACTTCACAAAATGCGGGTTGCTACATAAAAAATGCGCCGCCTGCGTGCCAAGGTTGGTAAAGTTGCATCGCCCCCCGCCCGAAATCCGTATTTTCTCACCGATCTTATGTGCATGATCAATAATCAGCACCGAGCGCCCGCGCCGAAGCGCCATGATGCCACACATCATCCCCGCCGCCCCGGCACCAATTATCACAACATCCCGCTTGTCCATATTCACCCCGTTCTAGCTGCGCAGCAATGTGGCGCAGTTATTCCAAAATGGATAGCTAAAATTTCCAAAATACCTCTTGCAGACCTTAGCTGGCCAGACTAAATAAGCCCTGTGTTGGGACGTGGCCTAGTGGTAGGGCAACGCTTTTTGGTAGCGCAGATCGTAGGTTCGAATCCTACCGTCCCAACCAGTACCATTCAAATCATCGCTAGTTGCTGGCTCACCAGCGCCATTGGCTCTCGAATGCCCCAGACGGTGCCCCAGAGTAAACCGCTGGCAGGCATGTTGGCCGTGGTCATTACCATCCCCCAGTGAAGCACCTTCTTGGGCCTCCTCGGGGCTCTCTACACCCTTAAGAATAAGACCAATGGAGGATGCTGAAGGGGGTGATCGCTACCTCCCCTCCAATAGGTATAAGTGTGAATAGGCATGCAAAATTGACCCACTTGGGTGGGTAATTGGCGTTTAAAATTGACCCACTTGTTTTGTTAACATCCGCGTATTTGAGCGCGGAGAATGAGCAGGTGATATTAATGGAAAGTGCA
>NVUX02000071.1 GCA_002402045.2 Paracoccaceae bacterium
ATAACCCCCGGAGATATCATCGTGGCCGATGATGACGGCGTCTGTGTTGTCCGCCGTAAAGACGCCGCCAACGTGCTCGAAAAAGCCCGCGCCCGCGAAGCCAACGAAACCGAAAAACGCGCAAAGTTCCAAGCCGGAGAACTCGGTCTCGATATCTACAACATGCGAGATCGCCTCAAAGAAAAAGGCCTCAAATATGTCTGAATACGCAAATTGTATGTGGATTAGAGCCGGAACCTCAAAGGGCGGGTATTTCCTGACGGAAGATCTGCCAGCAGATATAAAAGCACGGGATGCCTTTTTGCTTAGCATTATGGGCTCGCCGGATTTACGCCAAATTGATGGTATGGGGGGGGCGGATCCGCTGACCTCCAAGGTTGCGGTTGTCCGGAAATCTGATCGCGAAGGGGTGGATGTAGACTATCTGTTTTTGCAAGTGGTTGTGGATCAGGCCATCGTAACCGATGCTCAGAATTGCGGGAATATTCTTGCAGGTGTTGGGCCATTTGCGATCGAGCGCGGGCTTGTGGCCGCCAGCGACCCGCAAACGCGCGTGACGATATATATGGAAAACACGGGCCAAATCGCCGTTGCCACAATCACCACGCCTAAGGGTGAGGTCTCGTATCGCGGCACAGCGGCGATTGATGGTGTTCCGGGCACATCTGCCGCCATTCCGATTGAGTTCAAAGACACGGCGGGGTCATCTTGTGGGGCCCTTTTACCAACCGGCAATCCGGTAGACACCGTTAAGGGTATTCAGCTCACGATGATAGATAACGGCATGCCATGCGTGGTAATACAGGCCAGTGATATGGGGATTTCGGGGCGGGAAACACCTGAGGAGCTTGAGGCCAATGTACAATTGCGCGCCAAGCTGGAGGACCTCCGCTTGGCGTGTGGCCTCCTGATGAACCTTGGCGATGTCACGCATAAAACCGTGCCAAAGATGACGATGATTTCTGCGGCAACCCAAGGGGGCGCAATTTCTACCCGCACCTTTATCCCGCACCGTTGCCACAAAACCATAGGCGTTTTGGGGGCCGTAAGTGTGGCCACCGCGTGCCTGCTACCAGGCAGCCCGGCTAACACAATGGCCAACGTCGGCGAAGGGGCCGAGCGCAATCTGGCGATTGAGCATCCTTCGGGCCAGATGACCGTTGTGGCCACACTTGATAGCGCGGGTATGGTTGCTTCGGCGGCCATTCTACGCACCGCCCGTAAGCTTATGGACGGCAAAGTTTTTTCGAAATAGGAGAGTAGTATGGACGCCGACTGGTTAATCTTTCACCCGAACCCAAAGAAGCCGGACCTGAAGCTACCGGCTGGTGCTGTAGACGCGCATTGCCATATTTTCGGCCCCGCTGATACCTTTCCGTTTGCGCCGGAGCGCAAATATACCCCCTGTGACGCGGGCAAAGACAAGCTTTTTGAACTGCGCGATTTTTTGGGGTTTGAGCGAAATGTAATTGTGCAAGCCACCTGCCACGGCAAAGATAACAGTGCGCTCATTGATGCGCTCCGCGCCTCAAATGGCAAAGCGCGTGGAATTGCCACTGTCGGCCCGAATATCACCATGGACGAGCTAAAAGAAATGCACGAGGCCGGCGTCCGTGGTGTTCGGTTTAACTTTGTTAAACGCTTGGTGGACGATACGCCAAAAGAAGTATTCCTGAACATTGCCAACAAGATCAAAACCCTTGGCTGGCATATTGTTGTGTATTTTGAAGCACAGGACCTGAAAGACCTGGAGCCCTTTCTAAAAGAGCTCCCAACCACCATTGTTGTGGACCATATGGGGAGGCCAGACGTGGCAAAAGGGGTGAACCACCCCGACTTTCAAAGCTTTATTCGGCTGATGGAAGAGAATAAAAATATCTGGGCAAAAGTAACCTGTCCGGAACGGCTCTCGGTTCAGGGGCCACCTTACGACGATGTTGTTGATTTTGGCGCAGAAATTGTTGCGCGTTTTCCGGATCGGGTGATCTGGGGAACTGATTGGCCACATCCGAACATGAAATCCCATGTGCCAGACGATGGCATATTGGTTGACCATATTTCACGAATAGCCCCCGCTGAAGCGCAGCGGCAAAAGCTGCTCGTGGACAACCCTATGCGGCTTTATTGGCCACAGAAATGAGGTAGACAATGTCTCTTGAAGAATTCGACCACCACACTCCCATACCCGGTACAACCATATTTAATGGCGAAATGGCGATGAAAGGCTACGCCCTCAACAAGATGTGCTATTCGTTTAACGCGGCTGAGGCGCGCGCAGAATACCTGCAAGACCCGGCCGCTTATTACGCCAAGTTCGAGCTAACCGACACGCAAATTCAGGCCTGCGAAAACAAGAATGTGCTGGAGCTGATTGCCGCAGGCGGAAACATCTATTACCTCGCCAAATTTGCCGGTATTTTTATGCTTTCGGTTCAGGATGTCGGCGCCCAGCAAACCGGCATGACAACCGAAGAGTTCAAAGAAAAATTACTGCGGGCAGGAGATTAATCATGGCAAAAATACTTGGTGGCATAACCACGTCTCACATCCCTGCTGTTGGCAATGCAATCGCAAACGGATTGCAGGAAGACCCCTACTGGAAACCGTTTTTTGATGCCTATCCGCCGATCCATGAATGGCTGGCAAAGGTAAAACCCGATGTGGTTATAAATATCTATAACGATCACGGGCTCGGGTTTTTTCTAGACCAAATGCCAACTTTTGCCATTGGGGCAGCGCACGAATACAAAAACGAAGATGAGGGTTGGGGCCTGAAGCCGCTACCGCCTTTCCCTGGTGATGCCAAAATGTCTTGGCACATTATCGAAGGTATGGTTAAGCAGGAGTTTGACATAACCTCATGTCAGGAACTCGCGGTCGATCACGGCTTTACCGTGCCAATGCAGCTTTTCTGGCCGGGTCTGGGCGACAACCCCGATATGCCCCGCGCAATTCCCATCAGCGCCAATACGGTGCAACATCCGATCCCGACCTTAAAAAGAGCGCTGGATTTTGGCAAAGCCCTGCGCAAATCCATCGAAAGCTACCCTGACGATGTAAAAGTTGTTGTGCTGGGCACTGGTGGTTTGTCCCATCAGCTTGATGGCGAGCGCGCGGGTTTCATCAATAAAGAATTTGACCTGATGTGCATGGAAAAAATCGTGTCGGACCCGGAAGCACTGACAAAGATTTCCCGCCATGAGCTGGTGCGACAAGCCGGCGCGCAGGGCACCGAGTTCTTAATGTGGATGATGATGCGCGGCGCATTGGGGGATAATGTTAAACTGCTGAACCAGAATTATCATATTCCGATTTCAAACACCGGAGCCGGGACGATGCTGCTTGAGTGTGTCTGATATTTAGCGATTATGCATTGGCTGCGCTGTGCGTGCAGGCAATGCGCTTACCTCAAAAGATACCCGCCGTCTTGGCATCCTTCACCGCAAAATCAATGAGTGCTCGGATTTTAAGAGGCAAAATCCGCCCTTCGAGATACACCGCGCTCAGGGATGAGCTATCGCCATTAAAATCTTCAAAAAGCGATATCAGCTCCCCTGACTCAAGTTCATGAATGAGCGCAAAATGGGGAGCATAAGCGATACCCAAGCCATCGGTGGCCAAACAAACAGCGGCGTTGGCTGAGTTGACATGGAACCGCCCTTGCACATTCACAACAACCTCCGAACCGTTTTCTTGGAAAACCCATCGCCTTGGAGACCGGCGGTTGGTATCAATAATGCAGCTATGATCTGATAGATCGGCAAATGTTTTCGGTGTGCCGAATTGTTCAATATATTTAGGGCTGGCAACAAGAGCCGAGCTAATGGACCCGAGTTTTTTTGATTTGAGAGACAGCATATTTGACGTGCCAATGCGAAATGCAATGTCAATTCCATCTGCCGCTAAATCTACAAAACGATCACTTAAACGCAGATCAAAGCTTAAGCCTGGGTTTTGCCGCGCGAAGCGACCGAGCATCTGGTTCACATATACTTCGCCAAACGTAACCGGAGCCGAAACGCGAATAAGCCCGGACATGCCGCTAGACCCTTCGCCAACCTCAGCAAGTAAGTCGTCAAGATCATCAAGCAAAGCAGGCGCGCGAGACAGTAGGTTCTCACCTGCCGGCGTTAGGCCAACTTTACGGGTTGTGCGTTGGAACAACCTGACGCCCAAGCGCGCTTCAAGCTCGGCCACATATTTTGACGTAAGCCGGTTAGAAACCCCGAGTTGGTCTGCTGCCGCCGTGAAGGAGCCCGTTTGGGCGGTGGCAACAAAGGATTTTAGCTGATCGACAATATCCATTTGGCCTCGATTAGGAACGTAATAGCGATAATCATTCCATAACATCGCCATTTTGTTGGAGGTAAGCAAGTCTTAGTTAGGGTTTGAACAAGGTACACAAACTGTTGGCTGTGTATTGGCAACGCGCACTATTTAAACTTTCTGAGGAAACATGACATGACACCCACTCCAAATTCCGACTACGCAGCACTGGTTCTACGGGTCAGCAGCGGGAGCCTTTTTATCGCGCACGGCCTTACTAAGGTTCTAGTTTTCACCATTCCGGGCACCGTTGGTTTTTTTGAAAGCCTAGGATTGCCCGGCTTTTTCGCCTATATTACAATTTTTGCCGAGCTGGTCGGCGGGGCTGCACTAATAGCGGGCGTAGCAATCCGAGTGGTTTCGCTGGCTTTGATTCCGGTTCTAATTGGCGCAACATGGGTGCATTCAGGCAACGGCTGGAGCTTTTCGGCGGCAGGTGGTGGCTGGGAATACCCGCTATTCTGGACCGCAGCGCAAGCCTCACTTGCTCTTTTGGGCAACGGTGCCTTTAGTCTTCGCATTCCAGCTTTGCAAAAAATTCTGGGCCGATTCGCCTAATTAAATCCGCCAACGCGCGGCCAAAAATCGCAATTGAGGTATATTATGATCACCGAACAAACCCTTGGTAATCTGCACGGTATGCTGCCCCGATCTGAGCGTATGCCGTTGGTTTTCCTTGGGCACGGCAGCCCAATGAACGCGATCGAAGATACCGAATACAGCCGCGCATGGTCCGATCTAGGCCGTCGCCTCCCTCATCCCGAGGCGATTCTTGTTGTTTCGGCTCATTGGACAACCCGAGGCACAACGCTGGTTGATGTCTCGGCACTGCCAAAAACAATCCATGATTTTGGCGGGTTCCCGGCTGAACTTTTTGCGCAACAATACCCGGCGAAGGGCCAACCAGACCTTGCCCGTGAAGTGGTCACGCTGCTTTCCAGCCACCGCGCACAGGAAGACGACACCTGGGGGCTTGATCATGGCGCGTGGACTGTGCTGAAGTTTTTATATCCTAACGCGGATGTGCCGGTCTTTCAGATATCAATCGACATGACGCGCGGGCTTGGCTACCAACTTGAAATTGGCCGCGTATTATCAGAGCTTCGAAACCGAGGCGTTTTGATACTGGGTTCGGGGAATGTTGTGCACAATTTGCACGCGCTAAGCCCCGGCGGAAAACCGCAGGATTTTGCGCTGGAGTTTGACAGCCTTTTCGCCGACCGGCTGACCGAACGAAATTTTACTGCGCTTTCTGATCAGAAGAGTCTCGGGTCACTCCTGCAAAAGGCCCACCCCACGGTCGAGCACTACCTGCCGGCCCTTACCATCGCCGGGGCCTCTGACTCGCGAGATGAATTGAGCTTTATGACAGATTCAATTGACCTTGGTTCGGTCTCCATGCGGTCTTTTGTTTTTCATGCCAATTGAGGGCGTGAATGGCCGCTCAGAAAGGCGCATGTAAAAACGATTTGAAAAACAAGCGGGGTGGTGCGACGGAAAAGCCATTTCAATACGTTTAAAACTTTACTACCATAAAGTAATGGCCCACTCCCCGCGCTAAGGATCAATTTTTGTGAAACAATTCCTGATGAGCAACCGTGCGGGGATCTTATTATTAAGTTCAACGCTTCTGATGGCTTGCAATGCTTTGCAGGTCGCCGCCCCTAATTTGTCCCCCTCCGTTAGCATACCCGACGCGTTTTCCAGTGGTGCATTCGCATACACTTACCGTGGATACGGGCAGGCATTCCGCTCAACCGAGTTAAACGCGCTGATCGAGGAAGCAACAGCCAACAACCCTGATTTTCAGGTTTTACATGCTCAGGTTTTGCAGAAGCTGCGCTCAGCCAATGGCTTTAGGGCGCAGGCTTTGCCAACATCTACACTTTCCCTGAATGATACCTTCCGTTTGGCAAATAGCGGCGGTGCTTTATCTGCAAGCTTAACCCTGAGTTTCAACCCCATGCTGGATATTTGGGGCGCAACGGCGGCCAGTATCCAATCGGGCGTTTTGAGCAATAATGCTTCGGTGCTTGATCTTAGGACCGCACATTTGAACTTGGAAATGGCGGTGGTGAAAAGCTGGAGCGGGCTAATTCTTTCTCGCCGCGTTCTTTCGCTTCGGCGAAACGCTGAAGCCTCTTATAAGTCGATCCAGTCAGCATCAGAAGACGCTGTGCGTTCTGGCAGGGGCAGTGCCGCCGCAGTGCAATCTTCACTTTCAGATTTTGTGTCGGCGCGTGCCACAACAGAGCAGCAAAGGCAGATCGTGCGCGAAGCAGAGCAAGCGTTGAAACGGTTATTGGGCCGAAATATTGGCGATGGCATGTATTTGGCCACCAGTACCCTGTCAAGATTTCCTGAGGCACCGCAAACCGGCACGCCAGCTGAGGTTCTTTCTCGACGTCCCGATATTCAGGCGGCATGGCTGCGGGTTCAGGCCGCTGAGCAAAGCTTTCAGGCAACCCGGCGTGGGGTTCTGCCCAATGTTTCGCTGACCGGCAATACGGGACAATCATCAAACAGTTTGCAGGGGGTTTTGGCACTGGACCAGTTGGTGGTGTCAATTATTGCTTCGGTATCAACCAAGTTGCTGGATCAGGGAAAGCAATTGCGCGACGTAGAGGCCGCCGTTGCAAATGCGGAAATTTCCCTTCTCAATTACAGCAGCACCGTGCTTGACGCTTTGTTGGAGGTTGATCAGTTATTGTCGCGCGAATTGTCATTAAAACGGCGTATCGCTTTGCAAAAACAATCAAGCGGGATCTCAAGAGAACAGCTGGATCGCAATATCGAGTCTTTGCGAAATGGTGCGGTCAGCACAAGTGTTGTGACAGCAAACGCGGTGCGGCTGTATGATGCAGAGATTCAGATATTGAATTTGCGCAGTCAAATTCTAACCAATCGCTTGGCGCTTTATGTCTCCCTTGGCGATAGCTACTTTTTAGAGAGCGAATAATGAAACGATTTTTGAGCTTGAGTATACAGGCCGCGCTCATAGTCGCGGTTTGTTTTGCTGCATTTCAGGTTTTAACTGGAGGCGGCAAAGGTGGCCCGGAAGGCCCTGCCGCCGCGGGCGATCAGGGTGGAGAGGGCCGCCCAGTTGGCATGGGGCCGGAAGCGCAAACAGAGCCCGTTTCCACACTTGTTGCAATGGTAACATTGCAACCCACCAGCGTAACGCCAAATATAGTTGCGCTCGGTCAGGTTACGGCTTGGCAAGAAAGCATGATTTCCTCTGAAACTTCCGGTCGCGTTATTTGGGTTAACCCGCAATTTGAAGACGGTATTTCAATGCAGGAAGGCACCGCTTTGGTACGCCTAAATACGCTCTCGTTTCGTCGGGATGAGCTGGTGGCACAAAGCAGCCTGAATAAAGCGCAAGAGGCCTTTCTGGATGCGCAAGCCGACACAGAGCAAGCACGCATTGAGTTCGAAAGCCTGAATATAGGCGAGCCAACGCGCCAAGCCCTTAAGCTTGCGGAACTGGAAGCCGCTGAACTTTCGGTGAAAATGGCAGAACTTGAACTTGAAATCACCCAAGATGCATTGGAGGATACAGAAATTCGTATGCCTTACGATGGTACAATTACCAACCGTGATGTGAGCATCGGTGACCAGATAAACGCCGGTATGTCTATGGGTGAAATCACGGGAACGACACGCTTTAAGCTGGTTTTATCTGTGTTGGATAGCCAAATCGGTTTTATCAGCCCGGGC
Source organism: Paracoccaceae bacterium (assembly GCA_002402045.2). Classification (GTDB taxonomy): domain Bacteria; phylum Pseudomonadota; class Alphaproteobacteria; order Rhodobacterales; family Rhodobacteraceae; genus UBA3077. The sequence continues at coordinate 8,047 of NVUX02000071.1, forward strand.
CAGAATGTGGCGTTAACCCCGACCAATGGCTCTGAAATGCGCCACGGAAAAGTTGTTTCAATTGATTTGAAACTTGACCCGTACACGCTGCTAAATTCGGTCATTGTCGAGGTCCGAGACCCGCTATCCGGGACGCCTTTGCGCATTGGCAGTTATCTGCGCGGTGCGATTGCGGCCCCCGAGATCACTGATGTTCTGGCCATCCCGCTTACCGCTATAACAAATGAAGGGTATTTCTTTGAAATCAGCGATGAAATGATTTTGCTGCGCCACCTGTTGGTGCCGGTATTTCGCGATCAGACCAACGCCTATGTTGCATCGGACACAGCACTGACGATCGTCGAGCAGGGTGTTCTTGGTTTGCGCGAGGGCCAAATTGTTGTGGAGCAAACCCATGAATGAACGAGCGGCTAACAAGGGCATTATTGCTTGGTGCGTCAACAATCCTGTGGCTGCAAATTTGGCAATGCTTGCCATCATCGCCGCAGGGTTTTTCGGCTTGCAGAACGTACAGCGGCAGGTTTTTCCATCGTTCACCTCAAACACCGTTTCCGTCAAGGTCCCGATCAGCGCTGGTGCGTTGGAAGAAGTTGAAGCCAGCATTGTTCAGGCGATTGAAGCTGAGCTGGCGGGCGTTAACGGTATTGAGGAAACCAGAGCAACCGCAACAAGGTCCGCCGGATCGGTGGTGGCCACGATAAAAAGCGGTTTTGATCTTGATGAGGTCAGGACTGAAATTGAGCGCGTTGTATCGGGCATAAGGTTTCCGGAGGATGCAGAGCAATACACAGTGTCCTCGGCCACGCGCGAAGGCACCGTTATTGTGCTCACTATTTCGAGTAATAGTGATGAGCGGAGCCTTGTTGAGGCCGCGGGAACTATCAAAAACGAGCTTCTGGAATTAGATAACGTTTCGCGGATAACCGTGTCGGGCATTCGGTCTAGAGAGATCGAAATTTCGGTCGACCAAGACACCTTGCGCCGCTACGGAATTACCATTCGGGATATTTCAGTTGCCATTGGTGACACATCGGTAAATCGCGGCGCCGGTTCGCTAGACGGGCCCGGGGCAACTCTTGCATTTCGGATTAGCGAAGATAAACGCAGCGCGGAGGACATCGCAAAAATTGCCATCATCCGCACAACGTCAGGGCAAATAGTTGAACTGGGTCAGATTGCGCAGGTGCGTGATATTTATTCTGGCTCACCTGATGTAAATCGATTTGATGGAGACCGCTCCATAACGATGTCTATCCTTTCAGGCGGGGTTAAGAATCCGGCCGATATCGTTACGCAGGTGCGCGCATATGTGGAGCAGAAAGCCAACACAATAGACCCGGATTTTTCACTGACGCTTTGGCAGGACGAGACCGTTTGGCTGGATGCCCGATTTGGCCTTGTGCAAGATAACTTGCTTTCCGGTTTGGTGCTTGTGCTAATTTTGCTCACGTTATTTCTGGACCTGAAACTAGCCTTTTGGGTGGCCGTCGGCATTCCGGTATCCTTTCTCGGGGCCTTGGCCTTAATGCCGCTTGACTCGATTAATGTATCGCTGAATTTCATCTCGACATTTGGATTTATCATTGCCCTTGGTATCGTTGTTGATGATGCAATTGTTGTTGGAGAAAGTGTCTATACCGAAGTTGAGATGGGGCTGCATAAAGGCAAAATGGCGGCTATTATCGGCTCGCAAAAGGTGGCAACAGCCACAACATTTGGTGTTTTAACAACAATGGCCGGATTTGGCTCGCTGCTGTTTGTGGATGGGTTTCTGGGGGAGGCCATGGGCACGATGGCGCTGGTTGTCATCCTGATTTTAGCGTTTTCCCTGATTGAAAGCAAATTGATCCTGCCCTCACATTTGTCACATCTTAAGGCAACAAAGGGCAACACTACGAACCTGTTGGTCATCATCCGAAATGGCGTTGACGCGGGGCTACAGTTTTTCATCAGGCTGATTTACAAGCCGTTATTGAACCTGACATTGCGGTTTCGGTTGGTAACTTTTGTATTCTTTGTTGCCTTTGCCGTTATGTCTGCCGGTTTGGTTGTGAACGGCAAAGTGCGCATGGTGTTTTTCCCTGATATCGAGGGCGACACGATCGCGGGCAGTGTTCAACTAAAGCCAGGAACCCCTGAAACGTCTCTAATTTTGGTCGCCGATGCCCTTGAGGCGGCGCTTGAAAACACCAACCAAAATATGAGCATTGCGCTCTCGGAAACAACGGTCGAACATTTCAGCTTGTCGGCACGCTCCAGCACGGTATTGTCATTTACAATCACGCTGAAACCAGACGTCGCCCGCGAATTTACCAATGTCGAATTTGCGAATGCCTTCAGTGCGGCCATTCCGGCGCTGCCAATGATTGAATCCGTATCCGTCAGGTCCGGGCCTCGCGGTGGGTCTGATGTAAATGTCCGCTTGATCGGGCGCCAAAACGAGATGTTACAAAACGCCACGATCGCGGTTATGGCCGAGCTAAACACGATTGCCGGAGTCAGTGAAATTGAAAGTGACATATTGCGGCTTCAGCCCGAGGTCGTGTTCAGCCTAACCGAAGAAGGCCGCGCGCTTGGCCTGACAAATGCCGAGGTGACATCCCAGATACGCAGCGCCTTGAGTGGACAGGATGTCTATCAATTCCTGCGCGATGGTGAGGACGTTAAGGTTGTCGTTAGGTTGTCACAAGACGGGTCGGATATCTCCGGTTTTCTGGCAAAGCTACTGATAGAAGTTTCGCCCAATGTGCTGGTGCCGGCAAGCCAGCTGGTGCACCTCGAATATCACCCGACAGTGACACAGATCGTTCGACGAGACGGGCAGCGCGTGTCGGATGTTACGGCCAATGTTGACAAAGCTCTGGTGTCATCCTCGCGTGTTGTGGCGCAACTCAGGGAAAGCTTGGCCGAGATCATGCTGGATTACCCCGGGGTCGAAGTGACCTTTTCTGGTGAGCAGAGAAACCAGCAATCTGCCATCAGTTCCATGATGCTTGGCGCAACGTTTGCCCTGTTTACCATCTATGCGCTGTTGGCGATTCCCCTAAAATCATACGTTCAGCCTTTTGTGATTTTCGCAGTGGTTCCGTTCAGTTTTGTGGGCGTATTATGGGGCCATTATTTCATGGGTGCGGCGCTAAGCTTGCCCTCGTTCCTCGGGATAATTGCGTTGATGGGGGTGGTGATTAACGACAGTTTGGTGCTCATTACCACCATGAACCGCATGGTTGAAGAAGACGGGATCTCACCGGAAGAAGCCATAGTAATTGCGGGTTCGAGCCGGTTTCGCCCTGTATTATTGACCTCACTCACAACATTTATGGGCTTGGTCCCACTGTTGCTTGAAACCAGCGCACAGGCAGCCTTTATTATTCCAATGGGTATTTCGCTCGGGTTTGGTATCTTGTTTGCAACGGTTTTCACACTGTTTCTTGTGCCCTTATTGGTGAGCGTATCAGAGGATACAACTCGCATCGCCAAACGGATTCCGAAATTATTTGTTAGTCCGATCGTGCCGTAAAGATGAAGATTTTCTAGTCGCGTCTGCCCGATGTCTCGGGCAGACGCCGCTGAATTTATGTGCAAAAACCCTGGGCCTATGAGGCCAGTTTGGTGGCCAGTATTAACACAAGGATTGCAAGAAATGTCGCTATCCACTGCCAAAAAACCACAGGGTTACGCTGAGCGATTGGCACCCGTACTTTGGGCATTGCATTCTTGTTTGGGGTGCGCAAATCAGCCGTGAATTCCGACAAGGATTCATAGCGCTTGTGCGGCTCTGGATGCGTCGCCTTTTTCAGCACCTCATCAATCCAGTCAGGAACTTGTGGGCTGTAAACCTGTGTGCTGATATATTTTAGCTTCTTTTGCTGCGCCGGTGTGCGAATTTTGGAAACATGTGTCCCGTAAGGCAGCTTTCCTGTCAGCATTTGATAGGCGATCACACCAAGCGAAAAGTAGTCAGACCGCCTTTGTCCGACCTCGCCAACAAAGTATTCTGGGGCCGCGTATTGCAGCGTTCCAAGAACATCCCCTTTTTCAATATCCGGGTTTGCCTCAAATACACCGGCAACTCTGGTAGAGCCAAAATCAATGATTTTTACTGTGCCAGCGCCATCAATCATAATGTTTTCAGGGCGCAGATCCTGATGCAACATTTCCTTTCGGTGAAATGCGCGCAAACCTTTGGTGATTTGTTCAATAATACCCCGCATGGTTTCCAGATCACATTTCGGATGGTCAACCATCCATTGCGCCAATGTCTGGCCCTCAATATATTCGGTAACGGTATAAATGTAATTGCGCGCACGGCTCTGGGGCGCCGCCTTCATCACATGGGCGCTATTGATCCGCCGCGCCACCCAGTCTTCCATCATAAAACGGCGCAGGTAATCTGCATCATCCCGCAGGCTAACGGATGGGATTTTCAGGGCAACATTCTCACCGCTTTCCATATCCTCGGCAAGGTAGATATGGCTGCGATGGTTGGCATGCAGCGAGCGTAACACCTTGTATCCTTCAAATACCTGCCCCGCGTCCAGCAGAGGCGGCGCGGGTAAGGTTTTGGATTGCTCATATGCATGATGTGCATCGCCCTCGGGCAGGGTCTCAATCCGCACAATCTGGACCGTTAAATTATCTGGGCTGTCGTTGTCAAAAGCCGCTTTAACAATCGATTTTGCCGCCCTGTCGAGGTCATCGCTATGTTGGCGAATGGTCTGGATGATGTCTTTAGGGCTGATATGCTCGTAAACGCCATCGGTGGCCAGAATGAACACATCCCCCACTTTTATCGGCACAGCGCGATAATCCACATCTACCGATTGCGCCATGCCAATGGCGCGCGCCAGATAGCTTTGTACTGACGAAACCACCGTGCGGTGATCTTCGGTTAGCTGCTCCAAGCTTTCGCCTTCCAGCCGATAAATCCGACTGTCTCCAACATGAAACAAATGCGCCATATGCGATTTAAGCACCAGCGCGGACAGGGTGCAAACATAGCCGCGATCCATATCATAGGCATCAATATTGCGCTTGGTTTCAGCAAACAGCCATGAATTAACCGCCCGGATCACCCGCACCGCCGAGGTTTTGACGGACCACGTATCAGACGTGCAGTAGTAATCGGTCATGAAGCTTTTGACCGTTGATTCCGCAGCAACCTGACTAACTTTGCTAGAGCTGATCCCGTCCGCCAACACCACGGCAATCCCTTTCAGGGAAAGCGTTGGTTGAACGGGGATCAGGGCGCCATGGAAATCCTGATTGATCTCCTTGCGCCCTGCCTCGGAGCATTGCCCGATAGATATTGTGAGGTCTTTTCCCATCATATACGCCCCGCCAAATATGGCGAGGCTATCCTTTTATTCGGCAGGAATTGTAGCAATGCCACGTTTCGCGCCGGTTTTGATGTGAGTGGAATAGAGCGTCAGGCCAACAAAGGTCAGGCCACCAACAAGATTACCAAGAACCGTGGGAATTTCATTCCAGATCAGGTAATCCATGATGGTGAATTCGCCGCCCAGCAGCAGGCCCGAGGGGAAGAGGAACATGTTTACGACCGAGTGCTCAAACCCCATGTAAAAGAACAGCATAATCGGCATCCACATGACGATCACCTTGCCCGACACTTGGGTCGATATGAACGCGGCAACCACACCAGTAGACACCATCCAGTTGCAAAGCACCCCGCGGATAAACAGCGTCAGCATGCCAGCGGCACCATGTTCTGCATAGCCAACCGTGCGGCCCTCGCCGATAAGGCCGATTTTTTGGCCGATCGCATTTGGCTCCACTGACCAGCCATAGGTAAAGGTGATAACCATAAATACGGCCACCGTGAAAGCCCCACCAAAGTTACCAACAAAAACCAGCCCCCAGTTTCGGAAAATACCACCAAGGGTCACACCGGGCCGTTTGTCGATCAGCGCAAGCGGGGTAAGCATGAACACACCTGTTAGCAGGTCAAACCCCAGCAGATACAACAGGCAAAAGCCGACGGGAAACAAAACCGCGCCAGCCAGAGGTTGGCCGGTATTAACGTTGATGCTGATCGCAAACGCAGCGGCCAGTGCCAAAATGGCCCCTGCCATGAAGGAGCGGATAAGGGTGTCTTTGGTCGACATAAAGACTTTGGATTCCCCCGCGTCGATCATTTTTGTAACGAATTCTGATGGTTGTAGATAAGCCATATTATCCCCTTTGGTTTAGGCAACTGAACGGGCAAGCAAGCGCGACCCGTCCAGCAAGATGCGGCCGTTTTCGACCCTAATTTCATAAGTATTCACGCGGCCCTTATCGGCGCCCTTTGCCATGCCGGTTTCCAAATCAATAACCCAGTTATGCAGCGGGCAGGTTACCGCGTTGCCATGCACAATGCCCTCAGATAGCGGCCCCTTTTTATGCGGGCAGGCGTCATCAATGGCAAAAACCTGATCATCAATGGTGCGGAAAATCGCAACACAGCCAAGGCGGGTTTTAACCACCCGCGCTCCGCGCGGCGGGATGTCGTCTAGGGCGGCAATATCAATCCAGTTGCTCATTGCGCAGCCTCCAATGTTAAATCTGCCAAGGCAGCCCATTTACGGGGCTGGTATTCAGGCTTAGCCTGCTCCGCCCACGGGTCTTTACGGTAAACCGATTGCGAAATTTCAAACCGCTCACACAGAGCGGCGCGGTTAACCGCATCATCAACCACCTGCTCAATCACCCAAGCAATGCCGACCTTGGCAACCCATTTATAGGGGCGGTCCAGATAGGCCGCGCTTTCACGGTAGAGCTGAATAAATGCCACGGTCAGGTCGATCACTTCTTGCTCGGTGCTGGCCTTGGCCAAGGCTACTGTCTGCTTTAGCTCCATGCCGGCAGCCCCCGCAACCGACACCTCGTATCCGCTATCCACACAAATAATGCCGACATCCTTGCAAGTTGCCTCGGCACAATTGCGCGGGCAGCCTGAAACCCCCAGCTTAACTTTATGCGGGGTCCAGCTGCCCCAGAGAATTTTCTCCAGCGTAATCCCGAGGCCGGTGCTATCTTGCGTGCCAAAGCGGCAAAAGTCTGTGCCGACGCAGGTTTTTACCGTGCGCACCCCCTTGGAATAAGCATGCCCCGAAACCATGCCCGCCGCGTTCAGGTCTGCCCACATCGCAGGCAAATCCTCTCGTTTTACGCCCAGCAGGTCAATCCGCTGCCCGCCCGTTACATGCACCGCAGGCACGTTGTATTTGTCGGCGGCATCGGCAATGGCGCGCAATTCATCCGGTGTGGTCATCCCGCCCCACATCCGCGGCATCACGCTATAGGTGCCGTCTTTTTGGATGTTGGCGTGGTTGCGCTCGTTCACAAAGCGGCTTTGTAGGTCATCGGCGTAGTCCAGCGGGTATTCCGCAATCATGTAATAATTCAGCGCCGGGCGGCAGACATGGCAGCCACAGGATGTTTTCCAACCCATTTCCTGCATCGCTGCCGGCATGGATTTCAAGCCGCGCGATTTGATAATCTGGCGAATATCTTCGTGAGTTAGGTCGGTGCAGCCGCAGATGCCAGCCGCTGCGGGTGCAACAAAATCATCTCCAAGCGTGGCCGCCAACACCTGCTCAACCAACCCTGTGCAGCTCCCACAAGAGGCCGATGCTTTGGTCACCGCCTTGATCGCGGCAAGATCAGTCGCGCCACCATTGATGGCCGCCACAATCGTGCCTTTGCACACCCCGTTACAGCCACAAATTTCGGCGGTTTCTGGCATGGCAGCAACGGCGGTCAGCGGGTCAATTCCCTGTGCTGCTGAGCCATAAATCAAGGCGCCGCGAATGTCGCTGATATCCTCGGCTGATTTCAGTTTGTCAAAAAACCAGGAACTGTCACTGGTATCGCCATACATCACCAACCCGACGATGCGATTGTTGTTCAGAGTGATCCGCTTATAAACACCAAGGCCGGGATCGCGGAATACGATTTCCTCGTGATCCTCGCCAAAATCTCCAACCGAAAACAGATCCACACCCGTTACTTTCAACTTGGTTGAAACTTCAGGCGCCTTAAACGCCGCAGCCTCGCCTAGCAGCGTGCGGGCCAAAACCTTGGCCATATCATAGAGCGGCGCAACCAAACCATAGACGGTATCGTCATGCTCCACACACTCGCCCACCGCCAAAATATCTGGGTCCGAGGTTTGCATTGTGTCATCCACCACAATTCCGCGCTCGGTATGCAAGCCAGATTCGATTCCGAGGCGGACCTCTGGACGAATGCCAGCGGCCATCACCACAATGTCGGCGAGGTGGGTTGATTGGTCATCCAACAACACGGCTTCGACCTTATCACCGCCAACAATGGCATTGGTGTGGGCATTACAGATTATCCGAATGCCACGGCTCTCCAGCTCTTTTTGCAGCAAATACCCAGCGGCCGAATCCAGTTGCCGCTCCATTAAGTGCCCCATCAGGTGCAACACGGTCACCTTCATGCCTTGCTCATTCAGCGCGGCTGCGGCCTCAAGGCCCAGCAAGCCACCGCCAATAATGACAACCTTGCCAGCCGGTTTTTTAGCCGCCACAAGCATCGCCTCAACATCATCAAGATCGCGAAACCTGATCACGCCGGGCAAATCATTGCCCTCAACCGGAATAAAAAACGAGGCAGAGCCTGTCGCGATCACCAGTTTGTCATAATTCGTCACACCACCTGCGCTGATCACCCGCTTTTGCTTGCGATCAATCTTGATCACCGCTTCATTAAACCGGCAATTTACCCCGTGGCCGCGATACCAGTTGGCGTCATGGGTGATAATATCCTCATAGGCTTTTTCCCCCGACAAGACCGGAGACAACATAATTCGGTTGTAATTTCCTCGTGGTTCAGCCCCAAATAGGGTGACGTCATAGGCGCTCGCGTCCAGCTCAAACAGCTCTTCCAGCATTTTCCCCGAGGCCATTCCGGCCCCGATGACAACAAGCTTTTGCGACATGCTACGATATTCCCCATCATGAGTATGGATTGCTTTGTTGTTTGATAGGGCTTGAACGTGTTGCTGTCTGTTGCTAATAAATCAATAAAGTGTTGCAAAAAATGCAACACCAGAATTTCTCTAATGAAAGCAGCTAGATGCGCCACCTTCTGGTTCTGAAATACATTGAAAAAATCGCCCGCACCGGCTCTTTGCGCAGTGCAGCCGAGGAATTGGGCATCACCGCCTCGGCGCTGAATCGCCGAATTTTGGGCATTGAGCAGGAGTTGGGCGTAGAGATATTTGAGCGCCACCCCGCCGGATTACGCCCCAATATCGCCGGTGAAATTCTGCTCAAATACATCCGCGACCAGATCGCCGATATGGATCGCGTAAAATCCCGCATCGCTGATTTGTCCGGCATGCGCGCGGGCCATATCAACATTGCCACCACCCGCGAAGCCGTCGCTTATTTCCTGCCAGCGCTGATAAAACGCCACTTGGCCGAGTTTCCCGCCGTGACCTTTGGCGTTAATATTTACGAACGCGGCGAAGCGGAAATCTCGCTTTTGGATAACACAAATGACATTGCCATCGTGTTTGAACCGATTCACCTACGAGAGATGCAAACCGTTTATACTGGCACGCAACAGGTGTTCTGCATCATGTCGGCTGACCACCCCCTCGCCGAAAGGCAAAGTATAAAAATTTATGACTGTATAGATTTTCCGCTGCTGCTGCCCAAACATCCAGAAGGTATCCGCCTGGTGCTGGATGCTACGGCTGGAAAAATCGGGATCACATTGGAGCCCGCGCTTGAATCCAACAGTCTGAATTTGCTGCGCCTGATGTCACAGGATAGCGAGGCGTTGAGCTTTAGTTTGGCCATAAATCTGCGGCCCGATTTGGGAAAAGACCGGCTTATTTCGGTGCCGCTGGATATGGGCGGGGTTCATGCCGGGAATTTGGTTGCCGGTCATCTGCGTGGCCGCACCTTGCCCATCGCAGCCGCGCGTTTTTTGGAGACCGTGAACAAAAACCTTTCGATAAGTTTTTCGTAGCAAAATAATTTGACCTAGCATTCGTCCTCTCCACCCGATCAAACAGGCCTCGATCGACTCGGTTGCGAAGTGAATTTCCTTTGACGGACAATGGTTTATTGACAATGCTTTGACGCGGGCATCAAGTATCAAAAGACATAAAAACAGCGAACTGGCTACCCCATGAAAAACCTTGAAAACAGAACACGCCAAACCAACCATTGGCAGGCAAAATTTAGGGAACATTGGGGTATTGAGGCAACGCTGAGCACGCTTAATGGCGAATATGACCTGAATTTCCTTGCGAAGACTGATTCTGGCCAAGGCTATATTTTGAAAATCATGCGCCCCGGCTGCGAAACTTGGCTTGTCGATATGCAAGTGATGGCGTTTGAGCACATAACATCGCGCGCGCCTGGCCTGCCTTGCCCGCTTATAATTCGCTCTGTTGGCGCGGCGCCGCTGCTGACCCTGACGGATGAAAATGGCGAAGACCGTTTGGTCTGGGTGCTTAGCCAGCTGCCGGGCAAGTGTTATGCTGAAGTCGAACCAAAAAGCCAAAATTTAATACATGAGATTGGTGCTACACTTGCTGGCTCTGCGAAGGCGCTGGCCGATTTTCAGCATGATGGATTGCAACGTGATTTTAAGTGGAACCTTATGCAGGCGGGCTGGATAAAAAATCAGGCCGCTTGCATTGCCGACCTTGCGCGCCGCAAAATAATTGCTGACATCGCATCAGATTTTGATGAGCTAGAGCCAAAGCTGGCGCAATTGCCGCTGCAAGCCATTCATAACGACGCCAATGATTATAACATAATGGTGTCGGGTGAATTAAGCGCACCGCGTCAGGTATCTGGCCTGATTGATTTGGGGGATATGTGTGCGTCCGCGCGGATTTGTGACCTTGCGATTGCCGGTGCCTATATTGTGCTGGACCATGAAAACTCCGAGGCCGCGCTTTCGGCGCTGGTTGCTGGTTTCCACCAAGTTTACCCGCTTACGCCAGCAGAGATCGACATGATCTGGGTGTTACTGCGCACGCGCTTGGCGGTAAGTGTGGTGAATTCAACCTTGATGGCGGCTGAAAATCCGGATGACCCATATGTCACCATTTCGCAGGCCCCTGCATGGCGGTTTTTGGAGGGCAACGCCGTTAATGTGGGCCTGTTGAACGCCCGCCTACGGGCGGCCTGTGGCCTGCCCGTTGTTGACGGCGCAGAGCGGGTTTTGGCGTGGCTGGAGCGTGAGCGTGGCAATTTTGCGCCGTTGATGGGGCAGGATATCTCGGATGCGCCCATGGGGTCGCTTTCTGTGGAAAATTCTGTTTGGCCGCAAAATCCCTTCGATATGCCTATTGAAGAAGCGGCCAAAGTTGGTGAGGAATTTGAGAATAATGGCGAGATTTGGCTTGGGTATTACCATGAGCCAAGGCTGATTTATACAGATGCGGCCTTTCAAAAAGGGCCATGGAAAGCCAGCAATAGGCGCACCGTGCACTTGGCGGTTGATGCGTTTGCCCCCGCAGCCACGCCGATATTTGCCCCTCTGCGCGGAGAGGTTTTTGTGGCGGAATACCGCGCCGGCCATCTGGATTATGGCGGCGTCATAATCCTGCGGCATGAAACCCCCGAGGGGGATCTGTTTTATACGTTGTATGGCCATTTGGACCCCGCGTTTCTGGATCGACTGAAAATCGGAGATGTGGTTGAAAAGGGCGAAGAATTCTGTTGCTTGGGGGCCCCCGGCATGAATGGCGGCTGGGCGCCGCATGTCCATTTTCAACTGGCGCTCACCACAGACGGGATGGAGGCCGATTGGCCGGGAGTAGGTGACCCCGACGAGATGTATCTGTGGCGCGCAATTTGCCCCAATCCTGCGGCTTTGTTGAACCTGCCCGATAGCAAGGTGCGATACTACCCCACCGATAAGCAAGATGTGCTGGCAGGCCGCCAAGCACATTTTGGCGGCAATCTTAGCCTGACTTATGATGACCCGGTGATGTTGCTGCGCGGCTGGAAGCACCACTTGTTTGACGAATGGGGCCGGCCATATTTGGACGCCTATAACAATGTGCCCCATGTGGGCCACGCCCATCCGCGCATTCAAGCGGTGGCCGCGGATCAGCTAAAGCGGATGAACTCAAACACCCGTTATCTCCATCCGGCCCAAACCGCTTTTGCGGAAAAGATACTCTCGAAGCTTCCCAGTAAGTTTGAGGTCTGCTATTTTGTGAACTCTGGCACCGAGGCCAACGAGCTGGCATTGCGGTTGGCACGCGCCCATACTGGCGCAAAGGGCATGGTCACGCCTGATCATGGGTATCACGGCAATACCACGGGCGCGATTGGGGTCTCGGCTTATAAGTTCAACAAGCCAGGCGGCGGAGGCAAACCCGACTGGGTTGAACTGGTCGAGGTGGCCGATGATTATCGCGGATCTTTCCGTAGGGACGACCCGGACCGTGCGCAAAAATTTGCAGATCTAATTGATCCGGCCATCGCATCTTTGCAACAAAGCGGGCATGGGCTGGCGGGCTTTATCGCTGAAACGTTCCCTTCTGTCGGCGGGCAAATCATACCGCCAAAAGGCTACCTGCCAGCAGTTTACAAGAAAATTCGCGCCGCAGGCGGGGTTTGTATTGCGGATGAAGTGCAAACAGGGCTAGGGCGGCTTGGTGAGTATTACTTCGGTTTTGAGCATCAAGGCGCGCAGCCGGATATTGTGGTCATGGGCAAACCCATTGGCAACGGGCATCCGCTGGCTGTGCTGGTAACAACCAAGGAAATAGCGGAAAGCTTTGACAACGGCATTGAGTTTTTCTCAACCTTCGGCGGCTCCACCTTATCGTGCCGGATTGGCAAAGAAGTGCTGGATATCCTGGATGATGAAGGCCTTCAGGAAAACGCCAGAATAATGGGCGCACACCTAATTGAAAGCTTGAAAACATTTGAGGAAAAGCACGCCTGCGTGGGCGATGTGCGCGGCATGGGGCTATTTATCGGGGTAGAACTGATCAACCCTGATGGGTCTGAGGCCACCGAAATATGTGCCTATGTTAAAAACCGGATGCGGGATCACCGTATTCTTATTGGCAGCGAAGGCCCCAAAGACAACATCCTGAAAATCCGCCCGCCCTTAACAATAAACCAACAAGATGTAGGTATGATTATTACCGTCCTTGATAAGGTGCTGGCCGAAATTTAGCATTCTTACCGCGCAAATTAAAGGTGGCCACCTCAGTGAGAAGCGCTTGCTTTAGCCTCTTGCCGCCTGCGCGCAACTCGCAATTTGCGAAAACGCCATGTGTTCCTCCACAGATGAGCGTTTGATTTTTAATTGGCCACTCTATGATAGGCATAACACCCAATAGGCGGGCAGGATTAATTTCAGCATGCTGGCTTTACCGAACTGGAAATAGTTGATAGAAAATCAAGCGATCCAGCACCCGAAAAAACTTGGAGTTAAGGCCGAATATATGGAATTGGAGATTCACAATATGGCTGGCCACCTTATCAGGCGGCTTCATCAAATTTCGATATCTGTGTTTCAGGATCACATGCGCCAACACGGATATGACACCACATCCGTGCAATTTTCCGCGCTCAACGCTTTGCAAAAATATCCGAAAATTGACCAAGCTACTTTGGCTGGTCTTATTGCGTATGATCGAGCGACCATCGGTGGTGTGATAGACCGGCTAGAGGTGAAAAAATTTGTTAAAAGAACGGTTAGTAAACGAGACCGCCGCGCACGCGAGGTGGAGCTTACCAAAGAGGGCTTGGCCGCGCTGGAAGCCATGAAACCGATTGTTCTGGAGTTGCAAAACGAGATACTCGCGGGTTTGGAGCCTGATGAGCGTGAGATATTCGTGAGTTTGGCGGCCAAACTCGCCAAAAATAGCAACCACCTCAGCCGTGCCCCTCTAACGATCCCCGCCAAGGCGGAGCGTGGCTAAGGCCACATACAATTTGCATATTCAGACATATTTGAGGCCTTTTTCTTTGAGGCGATCTCGCATGTTGTAGATATCGAGACCGAGTTCTCCGGCTTGGAACTTTGCGCGTTTTTCGGTTTCGTTGGCTTCCCGGGCGCGGGCTTTTTCGAGCACGTTGGCGGCGTCTTTACGGCGGACAACACAGACGCCGTCATCATCGGCTACGATGATATCTCCGGGGGTTATCAACTGGTTAGCGCACATGACCGGCACATTGACCGAGCCGATGGTTTCTTTAATTGTGCCTTGGGCAAACACCGCTTTGGACCAAACCGGAAAGCCCATTTCCTTAAGGTCCCGCACATCGCGCACGCCGGCATCAATGATCAAACCCTTGCAGCCGCGCACCATGGCCGAGGTGGCCAGAAGGTCTCCGAAATACCCGGCATTGGAAGGTGACGTGGTGCCCAGCACCAGAATATCGCCGGCCTGAAGCTGCTCGATCGCCACATGAATCATCCAGTTATCACAGGGCGGCGCCAAAATGGTGAGCGCCGAAGCCGCGACCCGCGCGCCGGGATAAATCGGGCGCATATAATCAGCCAGCAAGCCCTTGCGGCCCTGCGCTTCATGCACCGTCGCCACGCCGCATTCAGCCAAACCTTCAATTATTGCTTGGTCGGCGCGCTCAATATGCTGCACCACATAGCCGCTTTGCCCAACGCCGCTCATGCCAGTTCATCCACGGTGCTCGGGAAGATCGCCTGAAAGCCCTCGGCTTGGCGCGCCGACCGCCCGCCAGCCTGCCCGCCGGAATTGCGGCGGAAATGGTTGCCACGGTTTTCGGCCACGTTGGTATAAAAATCCCACAAATGTTCTTGCCCCTGCATACATTCAATGGCGGCCCGTTTTTTATCCCAAACCTCGGTGATATCCAGAAAAACATTAGGCTTCCATTCCATCTGCTCGGTTTGATGCGGCTCAAAAAGATACATTTGCGGCGCGCCAAGCACTTTTTGCCCGGGGTTATGGCCCCATGCCTGTGCGATCATCCGGCATTCGAGCGCAAACTGCGTGGTGTTCATATGGTCAGTATTATACGGGTCCCATTTTGAATGGCTCATCATCCATTTTGGCTGCACATCGCGGATAACATCGACCATGCGGTCTCGGGTTTCGCGACCAAGGTCGAGCGGATAATCCCCGACGTCAAAAAACTGGATGTCATGTACATCCAGCGCTTTGGCCGCATTTTCCGCCTCTTTGCGGCGCTCGGTTTTGACTTTGTCGAGCGTCATGCCGTCAAGCTTCCAAAGCTTGGCGCTCTCGCCCCGCTCGCCATAAGACAAGCAAACAACGGTTACATCATAGCCCAGCTTCTGATGCAGCGCGATGGCGCCGCCCGCCCGCCACACAAAATCTGCCGAATGGGCGCTAATAACAAGGGCGGTTTTTTTGTCGGTCATGAGGGGGTTCCAGAATTTGGGGGCGTGTGAACTGTGCCGTATATTGCAGGATAAATTCGGCAGTACCTATTTCAAAAGAAAAGATATATATAAATTTGTGCTATACCAAGCCAACAATCCAGCGGAGAAACAAATGGATGTGCGCCTCCCAAACATTCGACACCTCAGAGTCTTCAATGAAGTCGCTAAATGTAA
>NVUX02000072.1 GCA_002402045.2 Paracoccaceae bacterium
GGCGGGATCACCCCTGCTATGAAACTGAAAATGGCCGCGTAATTCTACAAGCGGACCCCATCAAAAATAGGGGGATTACCGGTTGCACCGCATTTGACCAGCGCGCAGATTCCTCACCGGAAATGCCTTTAGGCACATCAAGCCCGCGCCAGTTACCCGCAACCACATCAACCCCTTGCTCGCCCGCGGTTAGGATATTGCTAAACTCGCCCGGAAGCCGGTCTTCAGTTAGCACGAGCAACACGCGCACATCGCCAGATCTGATAAAGCCGACAACTTCGGAAACATCACCGATTACGGCCTGCACAAAGCCGCCAAAGCGAGTGCCGCCATGCCAAGGCTTAGCACTGCACCCAGCATGCGGGATTTGGGTTAAATTATTTTATTATTGCCTCCGTGTTATCCGCCTGCTTGCTCCGGTTTGCCTAAAGTCTCACCATATGAGTTAACCCGCACAGCGTTCGCCGCAATATTGCGATTCCCGCAAGAATTCTGTTTCCTGCCGCGCATTAAAGCGGTTAAGATTATGGCAAATCGAGCAAAAACCGTAATAACACGGCATGCCGAACAACAAAGAGGCCCGCATAATGCCCTATATTCTGGCGATGGACCAAGGCACGACCTCCAGCCGTGCGATCATATTTGATGGTGATATGAAGCCCGTCGCCAGTGCGGCTGAGGAATTTCCGCAGCATTTTCCGGCATCAGGCTGGGTAGAGCACGACCCCGCCGACATTTGGCGCACCAGCCTGAGCACGGCAAAAGCTGCGCTGGAAAAGGCAGGGATTGAGCGCCCCGATGCTATTGGCATTACCAATCAGCGCGAAACCACCATTATCTGGGACCGAGCCACCGGCGAGCCGGTTTATAACGCCATTGTCTGGCAAGACCGCCGCACCGAGGCTACCTGCGCCGCCCTGCGTGAGGCTGGCCATGAGCCGATGATCATCAATAAAACCGGCCTGCTGCTGGACCCATACTTTTCGGCCACTAAAATTGCCTGGATTTTGGACAATGTGGACGGCGCGCGGGCAAAAGCCAACGCCGGAGAATTGGCTTTTGGCACAGTTGACAGTTTCCTGATTTGGCGCCTCACAGATGGCAAAGCGCATCGCACCGATGCCACCAACGCCGCCCGCACAATGCTTTACAATATCCATACGGGCGAATGGGATGCAGAGCTGTGCGCCCTGCTTAATATCCCGATGTCACTCCTGCCCGAGGTGTTGGATTGCGCAGCCGAGTTTGGCCACGCGACAGCGCTGGGCGCGCCGATTTTGGGCGTGGCTGGTGACCAGCAAGCCGCCACCATCGGCCAAGCCTGCTTTGCGCCAGGGATGATGAAATCCACCTATGGCACGGGGTGCTTTGCCTTGCTGAACACGGGGGAAAAGCCCGTAAAATCAACCAATCGCCTGCTTACAACGATAGCCTACCAGCTAAACGGTCAGCCAACCTATGCCCTAGAAGGCTCGATATTTATGGCGGGGGCGGTTGTGCAATGGCTGCGAGACGGCCTCGGGATCATCAAAGAAGCCTCCGAAACCCAAGGGCTGGCCGAAGCCGCAGACCCAGAGCAGCAGCTTTACCTCGTACCTGCCTTCACCGGCCTCGGCGCGCCCTATTGGGATGCCAATTGCCGTGGCGCGATTTATGGCCTGACCCGAAATTCCGGCCCCGCCGAATTTGCCAAGGCCGCACTGGAAAGTGTGGCGTACCAAACGCGAGACCTCGTGGAAGCCATGCGCGGAGATTGGGCTGATGCAGGCGAAACTGTGCTGCGGGTTGATGGTGGTATGTGTAGCAATGATTGGGCCATGCAGGCGCTGGCCGATATGCTCGGGGCAGATGTTGACCGCCCGAAAGTGCTCGAATCTACCGCGCTTGGGGCTGCATGGCTCGCGGGTATGCGGGCTGGAGTCTATCCTGACATGCAGGGCTTTTCTGAAAGCTGGGCCTTGGAAAAACGCTTTTCACCCACCCAGTCCGAAAGCTGGCGCGAAACCAAATATGCAGGCTGGAAAGACGCTGTCTCCCGCACATTAAGCAAGCCTTAGCGCCTGCCGGCTAACGCCCTGCGGGCGGCTTTTTCCCTTCGGAAAAAATGCGTGTGCGCCGCTGTGGCGGCGCGGCAAGCGTTGTATTGCTTGGTGAGTTTGCGCGCGCGCCGCGCTGCAATGTTGGTGCTTTTAGTCTAGAGCGCTTCGTCATCACGGGGCATTATTGTAGGCAACGGCTCCGCACGCGCTCCTTTTTGCTGGCCACGGCGATATTTACTCTGATATTTCCGCCGCTGTTTAGTAACTTCATAGAGAACAATTCCGGAGCTGGTCCCAAGGTTGAGGCTTTCGATCATGCCAAACATCGGAATAGCCACGCACATCTCGCTGCGCTCAACAGCAACCTTGCTGATACCTTGCCGCTCATTACCAAACCAGACGGCAAGTTTTGTATGCTCTGTATAATCACCTTCATGCAGAAAGACGTTGGTTTTGCCCTTAACATGCGGCGATGTGACAGCCGAAATAAAGCCCTGCTTTTCAAGGTGATCAAGGCACAATTCAGTGCTGTCGAAACGCTTTACAAACGTCCATTTCACGGCAGACACCGATGTTTTTGATATGGCCCTCTGCTCACGTAATTCCTGCCAGTCGTCGGGGAGCGCCTTAAGGGGATCAACAATGTAAACTTTCTCGACTCCGAGAGCGTTTGCATTTCGAATTACCGCCCCAATATTACTGATGTCAGTCGGATCTTCAATGACAGCAATCAAATTCTTGCAGCGAAACGCCTTGATAGCTATCGCACGGTTACGAACTGACGTTCTTTGTTTCTTGGGCTCAAATTTTTCCATGGCTATTTATAACATCCACCAAACGCATTTCAAGTTGATCTGAGTTGCTCCAAAATATGGAGCGCCACGGGCTTATCTGTTTGTGCCCAGTAGCAGGTCCAGGATTGTCCGGGCTCGCCGCTCTTCTACGGGTGTGTCCACCTGTTCAATTGGTCTCGGCTCCGGCGGAATAATCATCGGGAGCGGCCGCGGTGTGCGGCCTTCATGCACCCGCTGCATAGTTTCTTTCCATATTTGCGCCGGTAAGCCAGAGCCGGTTACGCCAGTTAGGGGCGTGTTATTGTCATACCCCATCCACACCCCCGCAACATAATCAGCGGTAAACCCGATAAACCACGCATCTTTTGCGCCCTGCGTCGTGCCTGTTTTGCCGCCCATCTGCCAGCCATCTATTTGTGCGCGATGCCCAGTGCCGGTTTCGACCACTTGGTTAAGCATATATATCAGGTAGCCATCTGCCAGCTCGCTGAGTACCCGCCGCCCTTGGCTTGGGCGGCTAATGTTGAAGGGCCGTGTGCCATCGCTCAGGGTTAGGTCAAGCATACCAAACGGCCTGCTGAGCCGGCCGCCATTCAAAAACCCCGCATAGGCCCCTGTCATTTCAAGCAAGGACGTTTCAGTAACGCCCAGCGCCACGGCGGGCCCGGTGGCAATATCCGAGGTAATCCCGAAATCCATCGCCATGGCGCGCACCCGTTCGCGGCCGACCTCCTCTGAAACCCGCACCGCGACTGTGTTAATCGATTTAGCCATCGCCTCGGTCAGGGTCATTAATCCGCCAAAGCGACGGTTATAGTTTTGCGGGCTATAGGGGCCAGACCCCGGCACATTAATTGTCAGCGGCGCATCTTCCACGATCGCATTCGGGCTCCATCCGGCCTCTAGCGCGGCGGCATAAACGAAGGGTTTAAAGGCCGATCCGGTTTGTCGCCGTGCTTGCGTCGCGCGGTTAAAGTAATCACCCTCGATATTGCGCCCCCCCACCACGGCCCGCACGGCACCATCCGCAGACATAACCACAATCGCTGCCTGCGCATTTGAACTTGCCGAAACTTTGGTGGCGAATATGTTCTCCAAGGCGGCCACGGCGGCCCGTTGGATATCGGGGTCAAAACTGGTGAGAATAGTCACATCCTCTGCCGTGTCGCGGGTGAAGGCTTGCAGTACCTCGTCGCCATCCATGGTCATAATCCAGTCAGCATAATCGCCGCCCACCAAGGTTTGTGCCACGCGTGAAAGCGTGGCCGGGCGTGCCAGTGCAATTTCTGCCTCAACGCGGGTTAGGTAGTCCTGATCTTGCATCAGGCCAATAACCACACTTGCCCGCGCTTGCGCACGCTCAAGGTTTCGGGTGGGGGCAAAGCGGCTGGGCGCGGTCAGCAGTCCTGCCAGCATCGCACTTTCCGAGGGGGTTAAGTCTCGGGCTGATTTTGCAAAATAGCGCTGGGCGGCGGCCTCAAAGCCATACGCCCCCGCGCCAAGATAGGCGCGGTTTAGGTAAATGCT
Source organism: Paracoccaceae bacterium (assembly GCA_002402045.2). Lineage (GTDB taxonomy): Bacteria > Pseudomonadota > Alphaproteobacteria > Rhodobacterales > Rhodobacteraceae > UBA3077. Next base: position 4,361 of record NVUX02000072.1, read on the forward strand.
CAGGATATCATCTTTGGAGTATTTCAGCTCCAGCGCAAAGGAAAACGGCATCTCTTGAAGCTTGCGCCACAATGAGCCCCGCCGACATTCAGCCTCGGTTTTATCTGCGTCCCCAAGGCACAAAAGCTTGGCAACCTGCTGGGTGATGGTTGAGCCCCCATGGCCCGAAAGCGGCCCGCGCCCTTCGCGCAGGTTAATGCGGATTGCACTGGCGATGCCGCGCGGGCTAATGCCAAAATGGCTATAAAACCGCTTGTCTTCGGTCGCTATCACAGCGTTTTTCAAATCAGGCGATACCGTCTGCGCCCGGAGCGAGCCGTCAAACTGCTCGCCCCGCCATGCAAAAATATTTCCGTAGCGATCGAGCAGCCGCACCGAGCCACGAGAGCGGCCATCAAGCTGGTCTTCCAGAGGCGGGAGCTGCACGTAGTAGTAGCCAACCCAAAGCGCCAGTATAAAGCTGCCAAGCAGCGCGCCCCGCCACGTGAACCACCAAATGATTTTGAAAAACGTTCGAAATAACCAGCGGATGGAGCGGGTGATGAAATTGCCCTTAGGGGCCGCCTTGCGCGGCGTGGCCTTACGAGCGGCAGGTTTTTTGGGTTTGGCCTTCTTTGCCACCGCTTTTTTTGGTGCCTTTTTGGGTGCAGCCTTCTTCACCACCTTATCGGCGCGGCTGGCCACCAAGGGCGGTGGTGCAGGCGTGGCTTTGCCAGCCCTGCCTTTCGGGGGTTGCTTTTTACTGGCCATGCGGCTGCCTGTGTGCTCGTTATTGTTTTGCCGACCATAACGAATCCTACCCCTCTTGTAGAGGCCTGATTCCAGCGTCGGCATATATTCGCCCTTTCAATTGTGATTACATAATGGGCAAATAGCCGTGTATGCCTATATTTTGAGCATAACTTCAAAATGCAATGGCCCATTCCCTCTCAATAGCTTCCTTTTTAGGCGAATTCACTAAAAACCACTCTTAAGCGGTGCGCGAGCATCATTTTTAACCGCGCAAGGGAGACATCATGAAACTGATCATTGCAGCGATCAAACCATTCAAGCTCGAGGAGGTTCGCGAAGCCCTCACCGAGATCGGCGTGCAGGGGCTTATGGTCACTGAAGTTAAGGGCTATGGCCGCCAATCCGGCCATACCGAAATTTATCGCGGGGCCGAATACACCGTGAACTTCGTGCCAAAAGTGAAGCTGGAAATGGTGGTTCCCAGCGACATCGCTGAGCAAGTGGTGGAAACACTCGCCACGACAGCCAAAACCGGCTCTATCGGTGACGGCAAAATTTTTGTGCTGGACGTGGAAAGCGCTCTGCGCGTGCGCACTGGCGAGATAAATGAGGAAGCGATCTAAGGATCGAATGAGGGAAAAACAATGAAACTACGTAATTTAATGTTGGCAGCCGGGGCGACGCTTAGCGCGCCTATGGCTTTTGCCCAAGAGGCTGTTGTTGAGGCGGCCGTTGTTGAAACTATGGACAAGGGCGATGTCGCGTTCATGATCTTCTCCACCGTGATGGTGCTGTTTATGATCATCCCCGGCGTGGCGCTATTTTACGGTGGCCTCGTGCGCACCAAAAACATGCTTTCGATCCTCACCCAAACCACAATGATCACAGCCTTGGTGATGGTGGTCTGGGTGTTTTACGGCTACTCATTTGCGTTCGGCGGCGGCACGAGCCCATGGTGGGGCGGCACGGCAAAACTCTTCCTTGCGGGCGTCACCATGGATTCAATGTCAGCCACCTTCACCGATGGCGTTGTGATCCCTGAATATGTGTTCATCTCCTTTCAGATGACGTTTGCGGCCATCACCCCGGCCCTGATCATCGGCGGCTTTGCCGAGCGGATCAAATTCAAGGCCGTGATGATATTCACGCTACTCTGGGTTACATTCTCTTATTTCCCTATTGCTCACATGGTGTGGGACGGCGCTGGCTACATTTACAATCTCGGCGCGCTTGATTTTGCGGGTGGCACGGTTGTGCACATCAATGCCGGTGTTGCAGCCCTCGTTGGCGCGATTGTGATCGGAAAACGCAAAGGCTTTGGCAAAGACATGATGGCCCCACACTCGATGACCCTGACGCTGGTTGGTGCAGGCATCCTCTGGGTTGGCTGGTTTGGCTTTAACACCGGCTCTAACCTTGAAGCCAATGGCGGCGCGGGCCTTGCCCTGATCAACACCTTTGTAGCCACCGCAGCGGCTATCCTCGCCTGGGCACTTGTTGAAGGCACGATCCGCGGCAAAGTTTCGCTCTTGGGCGCAGCTTCGGGCATGATCGCGGGCCTTGTGGCCGTGACGCCAGCGGCTGGTTCGATTGGCCCCGTCGGCGCAATTGTTCTCGGTGGCGGCACTTCAATCGTCACGTTCTTTTTTGTTACGACCGTGAAAAACAAGCTCGGCTATGATGACAGCCTAGACGTGTTCGGCATCCACGGCATTGGCGGCATTATCGGTGCTATCGGCACAGGTATCTTCACCGCGTCTTCCCTTGGTGGCACCGGTGGCGAAGGCTATAACATGATTGGCCAAACCCTGATCCAAGCGCAAGCGGTTGGTATCACCGTTGTCTGGACCGCGGTTGTTTCCTTCATCATCTTCAAGGGCATCGACATGACTATTGGCTTGCGGGTTTCTGACGAAGACGAAGCGGTTGGGCTTGATCTTTCAACCCACGGCGAAGCGGCTTATCACAATAGCTAAGCGGTTATACAAAACGAAAAACGCCTCGCATTGGTTTCCCAATGCGAGGCGTCTCTACTTTGACGGCCATCGGCGTCCCCGCCTGTACCGCTCTCACAGATTTATCTAAAATAGTTTCTACTTTGTTAAAATATCCCCGCCGGAGGCAAGAAAGTTAAATACTGCGATGGGGGCCTTCGAGCCCCCCTCGTGACATTCGTCACTCCCCCCTTGAGGATATTTGCGCAAAGTAGAAACTAGCCGAGAGCCTCCAGCCGTTTGATCGCTTCTTTGATTTTAGCGGCTTCGGACTCTACCCGTGCAAGGTTTTCACGGTTTTCGGTCACCACGATTTCTGGGGCTCTCGCGAGGAATTTCTCGTTGCTGAGTTTGCCTTTTAATCCGCCAATTTCTTTAGAGAGTTTGAGCATTGCCTTATCAAGCCGCGCTTTTTCGGCGGCGACGTCAATGATGTCAGCTAGTGGCAGGCAGAAGGTGCCACCCTCCATCGGAACTGTAACCGAACCTTTTGGGATTTCATCCATAATTTCAGCACGGAAATTGACCCTCGCTAATCGCTGTATCAGGATCGAGTTTCTACCCATTATCTGGAGGACGTCGATTTGCTCATCGCCCGATGCATTGCCAATGTCGTAAAGCATTTCAACTTTGGCCCCCGCTGGCACGCGCATTTCGGCGCGCACGGAGCGAATGTTTTCGATCAGGGAAATGACCCACGTCATCTCGCGGTTGGCATCGTCGTCAATCAAGCTTTCGGGCAGTTTTGGCCAATCCTGATGCACCAGCATGTTTTTGCGCTCGGCGATATCGCCCCAGAGCTGCTCGGTGATGTAGGGCATGATCGGGTGCAGCATTGTTAGGCTTTGGTCAATCGCCCACGCCATTGTGGCCCGCGTTTCGGCCTTTACGGCTTCGTCGTCTGACTGGAAAAGCGGCTTGGCGAATTCTACATACCAATCACAAAACTTGCCCCACACATGGGCATAAAGCCCCATGGCGGCGTCTGAGAAGCGGTAGGCCTCAAAGGCTTTATCGGTGGCATGTAGCGCCCGCACGGTTTCGCCGATGATCCATTTATTCACGGTTTGCGTGGCGGATGCGGGGTCAAAATTACCGGGTTTGCACTCGTTCATCTCGGCAAAACGGGTGGCGTTCCAGAGCTTAGTGCCAAAGTTGCGATAGCCGATAAAGCGCTCTTTGCTCAACTTTAGGTCTCGGCCCATGGCGGAGAGCGTAAAGCGCACGGCATCGGCGCCAAATTCGTCGATCATCTCTAGCGGGTCAATCACGTTGCCAGTGGATTTCGACATTTTCTTGCCCTGCTCATCGCGCACCAGCGCGTGCAGATAAACCGTGTGGAAGGGGATTTCATCGACCACCGCCAGCTGCATCATGATCATGCGCGCGACCCAGAAGAATATGATGTCAAATCCGGTGATCAGCACGCTGGTGGGGAAATATTTATCCATTTCAGCGGTATCATCAGGCCAGCCCAGCGTGCCGATGGGCCAGAGGCCGGAGGAAAACCATGTGTCGAGGACGTCGGGGTCGCGATCCAAGACCGTCCAGTCTAGTTTACCATCAGGCCCGACGCCCATCGCCGAAGGTGGAATGAAATCTTTAAGCGCGCCACCTTCGTCATCCTGCTCATGCTCCAACTGAACTGTTACTTGGTCGCCATAATAGTCTTCAGCTTGGGTTAGAACTTCCGTTTCGGTTGCCGCACAAAAAGCTCTAACTGCACCGCTGATAATGACGCCATCCTTGTCTACCTCAGGCCCATACCAAACCGGAATCTGGTGTCCCCACCAGAGCTGCCGCGAAATGCACCATGGCTCGATGTTTTCCAGCCAATGGTAATAGGTTTTCTCACCGCTTTCGGGGATGATTTTAATATCGCCACTCCGCACCGCATCCAGCGCGGGTTTCACGATTTTGGCGGTATCCACATACCATTGCTGGGTCAGCATCGGCTCGACCACCACTTTGGAGCGGTCCCCAAACGGCTGCATGATCTTTTTGGCTTCGACCTCCAGCATTAGGCCTTCAGCGTCGATATCCGCGATCACGGCCTTGCGGCACACGTAGCGGTCCATGCCGCGATAGGCATCTGGCACGAGGTTAAGCGCGTCTATTTCGGCGCTCTCAAAATCAGCGCCCTCAGAAATGGCTTTGGCGCGGGTGGCGGCGGCTACATAGTCGGTGCCATCATCTCGCATGCTCGCTTTGGTATCCATCAGGCGGTAAAGCGGGATGTTGTTGCGGGTGGCAACCTCGTAGTCGTTTTGGTCATGCGCGCCGGTGATTTTCACAGCACCCGAGCCGAAATTCATATCGGGGTATTCATCGGTGATGATCGGAATCAGGCGGCGGTGTTCCTTTGGCCCCACCGGAATTTCGCAGAGCTTGCCGATGAGGGGCTTGTAGCGCTCGTCATCGGGGTGCACGGCCACCGCGCCGTCACCCAGCATGGTTTCGGGGCGGGTGGTGGCAATGGCGATGTAATTTCTGGTTTCGCGCAGGGTTTCAACGCCGTCTTCATCGCGCTCAATATATTCATAGGTGGCACCGCCCGCGAGGGGGTATTTGAAGTGCCACATATGGCCGTCAACCTCGGTGTTTTCCACCTCAAGATCGGAAATCGCGGTTTCAAATTTCGGGTCCCAATTCACAAGGCGGGTGCCCTTATAAATCAGGGAATCAGGGTTTCCGTCTTTGTCTTTGTGGTTATACATTTCCACAAACACCTTAAGCACGGCGCTATGGAAATCACCTTCGTTAGAATCTGGAGCACCCGGTGCGCCCGACATCGTAAAGCGGTTGCGAGACCAATCACAGCTCGCGCCAAGGCGCTTGGTTTGCTCCATAATGGTGCCGCCGGATTGCTCTTTCCACTCCCAAACCTTCTCAAGGAACTTCTCGCGGCCCAGCTCTTTGCGGCCCGGCAAACCCTGCTCAGCCAGCTGGCGCTCAACCACCATTTGGGTGGCAATGCCGGCGTGGTCTTGCCCCGGTTGCCAGAGGGTATCATAGCCCTGCATGCGCTTCCAACGGATCAGGATATCTTGCAGGGTGTTGTTAAAGGCGTGGCCCATGTGGAGCACGCCCGTCACGTTTGGCGGGGGGATCATGATGGTGAAGGTGTCCATGCCTTCTTTGGCATTGGCACCGGCCTTAAAGGCCCCTGCCGCTTCCCAAGCTGCATAAATCCGCTGCTCGGCTTCGGCCGAATCAAAGTTCTTTTCCATCGCCATGTGGCACACCCTTGCTTTATCTGTATCTTGGCGCTTTTAGCGCGCGTGGGGCGCAATGCAAAGCCACAAAAAAGGCCCCGCGCTTTCACGTAGGGCCTCGGTTTTCGGGTTGGGGTATTACCTCACGCCTAAAAGTCGCCTTCAGCGGCGCGGTTCAAAATTTGCAACATGGTTTCCTTAACCTCCAGCGCTTCTTTAAGCAGCGCCTCGGGTAGGGTTTTTCCGCCATAAATCATCAGGTCCATATTAAGGGTATAAATCCACAAATCACCGTTTTCATCTTCTACCAGTGACACGCGACAGGGCAGATAGGCGGCGAAAGCGGGGTCAAACTCTACCATTTTGGCGGCGGTCAGCGGGTTGCAATACAGGTAGATATTCAGCACGCGCCAGTCTTCGCCTGTCATCGCGGCCACTTGGTCTCCCAGTGGCAAAAAGCCAACACTCCGGATATTCCGCTCATCGGCAATGGTCTGGATAGACTGGCCAACTTCCTCGGCGGTTAGCCCGTCGGCGACCTTAACCTTCCACACTGTGGCAGCCGCAGAATTGCCGGTTTCTACCAGCAGGTCTGCCATTTCCATATACATCGCCTTGGCCTTAGGGTCAAACCCGTCAAACGCGACCTTATATTTCCAGAGACCGGGCCCGAAATAAGCCGCCGCCGCCACAGAAGCTATGCCGATCAACACCAAAATATTGCGAATAAATTTCATGTACCCATCCCTTATATTTGTTTCTTATTAGCATTAGGGTAGGAGCAACCTATCCACAAATCAAGCGCGCAGATGTGAATGGATTGTTTAGAAAATCCCGCTATACTTGAGAAAATTAACCCCTGAGGCCATATGCCCCGCACCCATGTATTTATAATTGACGGCACCCTTAGCCGCCTGAGCGAGGGCGAGGAAACCAATGTTGGCCTCGTCTATAAGTTGTTGCAAGAGCTGCCCGAGGTAACGGTCGGATATAATGCCGGTGTGCAGGGGCAGGGGCTCATGAAGTGGATAAGTGTGCTGATGGGAAACGGCATTAATGGCTCTATTCGGCAGGGCTATGAGGCACTGGCGCGGGGGTATCAGCCCGGAGATAAAATCTTCCTTTTTGGGTTTTCGCGGGGGGCATATGCCGTGCGCTCTATTGCCGGAATGATCGCTAAGGTGGGGCTTTTGAAGCCTGAGCATGTGAAGCCAAACCGAATTCGCAAGGCATTTCGGCTTTATGAAAATAGCGATGCTGAAAAGCGGGCCAAGAGATTTCATCATAAATTCTGCCATAAAACCATAGAGATAGAAATGATCGGCGTTTGGGATACGGTCAAATCTCTTGGCTTGCCCTTTCCTGTTCTGTCCTACATTTCCCCGATGGCAACTGAATTTCATAATCACCGGCTGTCCCCGATTATAAAAAACGCCTTTCATGCGCTCGCCGCTGATGAAAACCGCCGCGCCTTTGCGCCCATCCCGTGGGAGTGCCCGCCAAGCTGGCCAGGGCGGCTGGAGCAGGCGTGGTTTGCGGGGGCGCATAGTGATGTTGGCGGGTTTATCTATGAAATGCCCGAGGCCCGCGCGCTTTCCAACATTTCACTGCAGTGGATGCTAACCCACGCCGAAATGTGCGGCCTGCCTCTGCCCGAAGCCTGGCAGACGCGCTTTCCAACAGACGCGATGGCACAGTTCCAAGGCCCCTATGCGGGCTCCAGCAAGTTTTTCCTGTTTCGCAGCCCGCGTGAATTTGGCGCGGCGCACATTGATTATCTGCATGAAAGCCTGATTGAGCGGATGAAATCGGGCTACACGCCAAGGCTCAGCAGATACTCCCAAGCTCCTGCCGAAGAACTTTCCGGATAAGGTCTTCCAGCGCGTCGGCATCCGAAACCCCGAAGGTTTCCTGAAGCTTGGCCCGAAAAACCTCGGTCTCAAGGCTGGCTTTCAGCTCTTTGGCGGTCACGCGTTTAGGCGCTGGCTCCACCACAATATCCGGTGTGGCCTCTTGCAGCAGCAGGTCCACCCGCGCCTCGGGCCGCAAAATAAGCAGCTCGCGCTTGGCCACCGTGCGCTCGGCGTCATAGCGCGCCTGCGCTTCACGGCTGATGGTTGCCCGAATCTCGGCCATAATTTCCGCCATCGGCATGTTATCATGGCTATATTGCGCGACTTCGGTCATGAGATTCCTTTGTGAAGGCCCCAGCTATACCACGTTATTCGCCATATGGCACCCAGATGTTTTTAACCTGCGTGGCGTGGCGAAGATAGTTTTTGCCTTGCCCTGAGGCCGGGTTGAACCAGTCAGCGGCCGTGCTCCACGTGATTTTAAGGTTGCCTGCCGAGCGGGCATCCATATCCGCATTTTGCGGCCCGAAGTTCCACAGCGCGTTTACGTCGTCATGGTCGGCCAGCGTTGGCGCCATCGCCGCGTGGTCACCTGTGAGCAGGTTTACAACGCCCGCAGGCACATCACTGGTTTCAAGCACCTGCATGAAATCCCCCGCCATAAGCGGGTGCTTTTGCGAGGCCAGCATAACCACGCGATTGCCCATCGCCAAAGCAGGTGCCAGCAGGGAAACCATGCTTAAAAGCGGCGCTTCGTCGGGGCAAATTATGCCCATCACACCCAGCGGCTCGTTCATCGCTAGGGTCACGTGGCGGGTCAGGGTCGAGTGTACTTTGCCATCATATTTGTCGGCATAACCCGCATAAAAGCTGATGCGTTGCACGGCGAGGTCGACTTCCTCGGTGCCTTTCCGGCCTGTCATCAGCGCCAGCCGCTCGGCAAACTCATCCCGCCGCGCTTCAAGGTTTTCGGCAAGGTAGTAAAGGATTTGCGCCCGCAAATGTGGGCTAGAGCCACTCCAGCCAGCGGCTTTCACAGCGGCAACCACCGCATTGCGCACATCTTTACGGCTGCCAAGGCCCGCCTGTGAAATAGGCTTACCCTTGGCGGAATAGGCGGTATAGGTCGCCGCCCCGTCAGGCCGCGCTTGCTTGCCGCCGATATAGAACTTCGCGGTGCGGTCCATCGCATCAGTCCCGTTACTTCCCACCGGAAAGGGTGAAAAATCAACGGCTTGCGCTTTGGCAGGCTTCACTTTTGGCGTGGGGTCGGCCAAATATTCCATCATGCCTTCAATGCCGCCTTCACGGCCAAAGCCGCTTTCGCCGTAGCCACCGAAACCAGCGGCGGCGTCAAACATATTGGTGCCGTTTATCCAGATAATGCCGGCCTTTACCCGCGCCGCAGCGTCCAGCGCCACGCTCAGGGTTTCGGACCAAATTGAGGCGCTCAGTCCATAGCGGGTGTTATTCGCCAGCTGGATAGCCTCGGCATGAGTTCGAAAAGTTTGCACGGTGAGAACCGGCCCAAAAATCTCTTGCTGCACTACAGTTGAGGCACTGGTAACTTCGCTCAGAATGCTGGGCGGATAAAAACAACCAGTGTTGGGCATGGCGCAGCTAGATTGCCAAAGCACGGCCCCCTCGGCTTGCCCTTGGGCCACCAGCGTTTGGATGGTTTCAAGCTGCGAAGCATCCACAATCGCGCCAATATCAACCGATTTGTCCAGCGGATCGCCCACCACCAGCTTTTCGGCCCGCGCTTTTAGCTTGGCGATAAATTGATCAGCCACGGCTTCCTGCACCAGCAGCCGCGAGCCTGCACAGCACACTTGCCCTTGGTTAAACCAAATCGCATCGACCACGCCTTCGACGGCGCTATCCAGATCCGCGTCCTCAAACACGATAAACGGAGATTTTCCGCCCAGTTCCAGCGAGAGCTTCTTGCCGCTGCCCGCCGTTTGCCGCCGGATAATTTTGCCCACTTCGGAGGAGCCGGTAAACGCAACCTTATCAATATCAGGATGGCCCGAAATGGCCGCGCCGGTTTCTCCCGCGCCAAACACAATGTTAACCACGCCCGCAGGCAGCCCTGCTTCCACGCAAATTTCAGCAAACAGCGCCGCTGACACCGGCGTAAATTCGGCTGGTTTTAGCACTATGGTGTTACCCGCGGCCAAAGCCGGCGCGATCTTCCATGACAGCATTAAAAGCGGGAAATTCCACGGGATTATTTGCCCGCACACACCCAAGGGCGCGTGGCCCGGCAGTTCCTCGTCCAAAATCTCGGCCCAGCCAGCATGATGGTAAAAATGCCGAATAACCAGCGGCACATCGGCATCGCGGCTTTCACGGATCGGCTTGCCGTTATCCATGCTTTCCAGCACCGCAAAAAGACGGCTTCGCTTTTGCAGCAACCTCGCGATGGCATAAAGGTATTTGGCGCGCTGATGCCCCGATAAAGCCGCCCATTTGGGCTGGGCTTTGCGAGCGGCCTTTACTGCTTCATCCACCAAAGCCTCGCTGGCCACGGGCGCCACCGTAAGGGCCTCTCCGTTGGCGGGGTTTTGCACGGCCAGCCCGTCAGATTTATCGCCTTTGAATGCACCATTTATAAAATGCATCAAGCGCGAATGAGCCGCCAGCCATGCTTTGGCAGCGCTCACGTCTTCGGGGGCTTTGCCGTAATCCATTGTTTCCATGATCTTTTCAATATCGCTCATAATAAGGCCTTACGAAATCGCGTGATGTTTGGCGGCAGAATAGCGCCCGGTAGCGTGGTGCTCTAGCTGGCGCTCGATGTCTGTTAGCAGGCTTGATGCGCCAAAGCGAAACAGGTGGGGCTGAAGGTAATCAGTGCCGAGTTCTTCGCGCATCATGGACATCCATGTCAGCGCGTCTTTAGCGGTGGAAATGCCGCCCGCTGGCTTAAAGCCAACTTGCGCACCGCTCATGGCGTTATACTCCCGAATAGCCCGCACCATAGTGAGGCCCACCGGCAGCACCGCATTCACCGCTTCTTTGCCGGTGGAGGTTTTTATAAAATCAGCCCCTGCCATCATCGCGACCATGCTTGCGCGATAAACATTGCGCAGCGAGGCGATATCGCCCGTGGCCAAAATGGTTTTCAGGTGCGCCGAGCCGCAGGCTTTTTTCATCTGCGAAATTTCGTCATACAGCCCGGCCCAATCTTGGGCAAACACCTTTGAGCGGGTAATCACGATGTCTATTTCCGTGGCGCCCGAGGCTACCGCATAGCGGATTTCGGCCAGCTTCAGATCCAGCGGAATAAGCCCCGCCGGAAAACCTGTTGCCACCGACGCAACATTAATACCTGTGCCCGCCACGGCCACAGCCGCAGTTTCCACCATGGTTGGGTAAACGCACACTGCCGCCGTGCGCACCGGCTTGGTTAGGCCCAGCTTGGCCTGAATCGCAGGGTCCAGCGCTGTTTTGGCCTTGCCACACAGGCGCTTTACACGGTCCACCGTGTCATCGCCGGCCAGCGTTGTCAGGTCAATAAGCCCGATCGCCCGCACCAGCCACGCCGCCTGATGCGTCTTTTTAACCGAACGCCGCGCGGCAAAGCCAGCACACCGCCGCTCGACCGCACTCAGGTTTACCCGCGCGTCCTGAAACACCGATTCATCCAGCGGCATCCCTTTGTTTTCAGTTCCATGATCGAGCATTTTTGTCTCTTTGGTCAAAATTTATCTAGTGGCATTCTTACTGCCTTTATAAGGGATTTCAACTGGATTGCGACAAAATTGCTTTTGTGGCTACAGGAAGCACCTCTCCACGTGCCTATTATAACTTGAAAATAACGAAGTTTGTAAATACATTTCCCAAATGGCCTGCAAAGGTAATTGCCCGCGCGCCATTTCGGCTTTCGCTTTGTTGTAGAGGACTAAAAATGCCAGTGGTTAAAACCAGAAAGCCCGCCGCTGAGCGGAAAGCGCAGATCGTGGACGAAGCCATGCGCCTCGCCGCCGAGCTGGGGCCAGACCGGATGACCACACAAAAGCTGGCAGATGCTGTGGGCATTACCCAAGCTGCGATCTTCCGTCATTTTCCTACCAAAAGCGAAATTTGGCAAGCGGTGGCAGACCGAATCGGCTCTGTTATGCCGGCCAACATAACCGAATCTGACCAGCCACCCCTCGACCGCTTGCGCATGATTGTGCAGCGGCAATTTGAATTTATCGTAAAAACACCATCGATTCCGGCCATTCTGTATTCGCGTGAGCTCCACGCCGAAAACGAGGCTCTTCGCAAACAGTTTTTGGAAATGATCACAAAGCGGCAAGCCTTGTTTGCCGGGCTTTTTAAGGCCGCTGTAGACGCTGGTGATATCCGCCCGGAGCTAGACCCCGAAGACGCCGCCCGCCTTGTGCTGGCTTTTATTCAGGGCATGGCGATGCGTTGGTCTATGGAAGAGCGGCAGTTTGATCTGGTGGCCGACGGCATGCGCTTGCTAGAGCTACAGCTGCGCCCCTAACGCCGCCTCCATCGCCGCCCCAAGCCGCAAAAGCCGTGGCTCTGAAAAGGGTGAAGCCATGGCCATAATGCCTGCGGCTGCGGTACTTGTTGGCAAGGTCAGCGCGCAAACCCCCATCAGGTTGCCGATGCGGGTATTATTGAGCGCCAACAGGTTTTCCGAGATAAAATAATCATTGTCAGAAAGCAGCCGCTCACGGTCGGGCGGCAAAATCGAGCTTGAAGGAATAAGAACCGCATCATAGCCCGCCGTTAGCGCCTGATACGCCTGCCGAATACGCTTAAGCTCAGTCCAGCCACGTATATATTCATAGGCCGCATAGCCTTTGCCCGCCTCAAAACGCTGGCGCACAGGGCTATACATTTTTTCAGGGTCGGCCTCAATGGTCTCGCCCCATTGGGCCCACGCTTCACACACAAAAAGACAGCCCGCCAGCTCCATCGCCCGCTGCGCACCCGCAAAAGATAGCCGGCTGATATGCGCACCTTTGGCGGCAAGCTTTGCCAACGCGCCCTCAAAGGCCGCCATTGGCTCGGGCCGGCAATTATCTAGCGCCACCGTTTCCAGCACGGCAAAGCGCAGGCCAGAAAGGCTGGTATTGGTTAAATCAGGCGCTTTTGGCCCGCCCATCGCGGCCAGCAAATGCGCGGCGTCTTCCACCGTGCGGCACAGCGGCCCAACTGTATCAAACCTGCTGCATAGCGGCACCACCCCCTCAAGCGATAGCAGCCCGCTGGTGGTTTTTAGCCCCACAAGGTTATTCCACGCTGCCGGTATGCGCACCGACCCCCCAGTATCCGAGCCAATGCCCGCCGCCGCCAGCCCAAAGGCCACAGAGGTCGCCGCGCCCGAGGATGACCCTCCGGGGGCCAGCGCAGGATCATTGATATTTGGCGGTGTGGCGGTGATCGGGTTTAGCCCGAGACCCGAAAAAGCCAGCTCTGTCATATGGGTTTTGCCAAGGCAAACCAGCCCCGCACGCGTAGCGTTTTGCAGCACAATCGCATCAGCTGCAGGCACGCGCCCCTTGAGCAGCGCACTCCCCGCTTCGGTGAGTGTGCCCGCCGTATCATAAAGGTCTTTCCAGCTAATCGGCACCCCGTCGAGCGGGCCGCGCCGCACGCCATCTTTGGCCCGCGCCCGCGCCGCCTCAGCCTCGGAAAGCGCCCGCTCGGCGGTGCTGCGGGCATAAATAAGGTCGCGATACTGGTGGTGGTCAATCGCATCCAAAAAAGCCTCGGTTAGCGCCACAGGGTCCAGCCGCCCCGCTTCAATCTCGCGCCCCAGCGCCGAGGCGCTCATGCTATTCCAACCATTTATCATATAACGTCCTTTCAAATTTAAGGCAGGTTAGCGCCAATTTCGGCAATGGACAATCAACAGATTTCGGCGCAGATTAGCGGTATGAAAATGGATGCAGATATTCTGATCGTTGGCGGCGGGCTAAATGGCCCCGCGCTGGCTTTGGCGCTGGCCTCTGGCGGGCTTAGCTCCGTTATTATTGATGCGCTGCCGCTGGCCACCCGCCGCAAACCGGCCTTTGATGGCCGCGCCTATGCGCTCAGCCTCACCTCGGTGCGCATGCTGCAAGTGCTGGGCATTTGGGATGCCGTGCAGGCTGAATCCCAGCCGATGCTGGATATCAAGGTATCCGATGGCAGGCCGGGCGAGGGTGCGGCGGCGCATTTTGTGCATTTTGACCATAACGAGATTTCCGAAGGCCCGATGGGGCATATGCTGGAAGACCGCTACCTGCGCCGCGCTTTGCTTGATGCGGTGAAGGCCTCGAAGCTAATCACCCAAATCGCCCCCGCCAAGGTGGAGGCGCAGCACATCTCTGCCGGCCATGCCGAAGTGACCCTGGAGGGCGGCAAAACCCTGCGCGGGCGGCTACTTGTGGGCTGCGATGGCCGCCGCTCTGGCGTGGCCATGCGCGCGGGCATTGCGCGCACAGGGCATGAGTATCATCAAAGCGGGCTTGTGTGTGCTGTCTCACATGAAAAACCCCATAATGGCGTGGCATATCAGCAGTTTATGCCCTCTGGCCCGCTGGCGATTTTACCATTGAAGGGCGACCGCTCCGCGATCGTCTGGACAGAAACCACCGAGCGCGCCGCTGTGATAGCCGCCATGTCAGACCGCGACTTTATGGCCGAGTTGCGCCCTCGCTTTGGCGATTTTCTTGGCGAAATAAAGCTGGTTGGAAAGCGGTTTTCCTACCCGCTCAGCCTGACGGTGGCCACCGAATTTGCGCAATCAAGGCTGGCGCTTGTGGGCGATGCGGCGCACGGAATTCATTACCTCGCGGGGCAAGGCCTTAATCTTGGCTTGCGAGATGTGGCCGTGCTTGCCGAAGTGTTGCTAGATGCGGCGCGGCGCGGAGAAGACATTGGCAACGCATTGGTGTTGGCGCGCTACGCCCAGTGGCGGGGCGTAGACACGGCAGCGCTTACCGCGTCGACAGACCTGATCAACATGTTGTTTTCCAATAACAATCCGCTATTACGCGCTGCACGCGTTGCAGGGCTTGGCATCGTAAATGCCATTCCCTCGGCACGGCGAGATTTCATTCGTGAGGCCGCGGGGCTAACCGGAGACCTGCCAAGGCTGCTAAAAGGGCAGCCTATTTAGACGCTCGTCTCGCTCAATTAGACGCTCGTCTCGCTCAATTAGGCGCGCCCAAGCTGCGCAACAAGGCGCGCCACCGTCTGCTGGACAGCAAAATTTTTGCTAAATAAATCCGCGCATCGGGTGGAGTATTCCGGGTCAACTTCCAGCTTTTCAACCAAAGAAATACAGTTTTTTTCGAGGTCTTCCAGCCGATTGGACTCACAAACCTCTCCCACATTTTCGCGACGAATAAGCGCAGCCAGATCATTCCCCGGATTAACATTCGCCAGAACAGGCAGGCCGCTCCTCATATAGGTTAAAAACTTCCCCGGAATATTGTGGGATTTATGCCGCGGATCAAGCGCAACAATCCCCGCGTGGCACTGCGCATAAAGGTCCGGTATCTCGTCTGGGTTAATCTCATCAAAAAACAGCACGTTTTTTAAATCCAGCGCGCGGGCTTTATCCTTTAAGGTCTGCACTTCGGTCCCGCGACCAACAAACAAAAAACCAACATCGGGGCGGGTGGCCATGCGGGCCGCCAGATCAATCACAATCCCCATGCCCTGAGCAATGCCCATATTGCCCGCATAAACAAAAACCGTTTTTCCAGCCAGCGCGGTTTGGTCAACCCGAATTGAGCAATGGGTATCCGTTGCATGGTCTAGCCAATTGGGTAGCACTTCCAATACGCGCTCGGGGTATTTTAGCTGCCATTTGGAAAAATAAGGCAGGTTTCCCGAGGTTTGAACACCGATAATATCCGCCACAGCATATTGTGTGCGCGCGATTTTGGCAAAAAAATGATAGGCGGGGCCACGCCGCATTAGCCCCAAATCCACCGCCCAATCAGGGAAAATGTCGCGTATTATCAGGTATCCCTTGCTACGCCCCTTCTGCTTGAGGGTTTTAACAAACGGGCCATGAAAGATGGATGGGGAATACCAGATAACCCCCTCCCAATTTTCCGCTGCCAACGGGCTTTTGCGAAGGTTTTTGCGCATGGCATATGGCATAAGAATCTCGCCAATCACACGACGGACATAGCCGATATCCTTAATCGGCGGCGCTTTGAG
The DNA here is from genome assembly GCA_002402045.2 of Paracoccaceae bacterium. Classification (GTDB taxonomy): domain Bacteria; phylum Pseudomonadota; class Alphaproteobacteria; order Rhodobacterales; family Rhodobacteraceae; genus UBA3077. The sequence goes on from NVUX02000072.1 coordinate 20,339, forward strand.
GCGCAAAATCTGCGCGCCATGATAGCTATCGAGCACCCACGCGGATTTAAGGCTGGAATCGGGCAAAAGCACCGTCAGCTCATGCCCTTGCCGCACGATTTCCCGAGTGAGATCACGCAGTTGCACAGCCCCCGACGTTCGAAATGGTGGAAATGTATCTGCGACCAAGGCCAGTTTCATATATGTGCCCTCAATATTTCTTCCAGACCACCCTGTTTACGTAATCAACATAGCTGTGGATAATACGTAACACCTTGGCGCTGACATTTGGCATGCTATAATCAGCCACCACACGATGATCTTTCGCACTGTCGCGAGGTTGGGTCTCAAGAATAGAAAGCCCTTGGCGCACACGGTCCACTTCAAGCCCCACCATCATAACGGCGGCTTCTTCCATGCCTTCGGGCCGCTCATGCGCCTCCCTAAGGTTAAGCGCTGGGAAATTGAGGATCGAGGATTCTTCGGTAATAGTGCCACTGTCAGAAAGCACAGCTTTGGCCTTCATCTGTAGGTGAACGTAATCATGAAAGCCAAGCGGCTTGAGAAGCCGCACGCGCGGATGGAATTTAACCCCCGCCGCCTCCACACGGTTTTTTGTGCGCGGATGCGTAGACACAATCACCGGCAGGTCGTGGTCTTCTGCCACGGTATTCAGCACCGTCACCAGCTTGGCAAAATTGGTTTCACTGTCGATATTTTCTTCCCGATGCGCGCTGACCACAAAATACTGCTGCGGCGTAAGCCCAAGGCGGTCGAGCGCGTCTGACGCCTCAATTTGCGGCATGTAATGGTGCAGCACTTCAAACATAGGGCTGCCGGTTTTAATCACCTGATCTGGCGGCAATCCCTCACGCAAAAGATAATCCCGCGCGATGGAGCTATACGTCAGGTTAATATCGGCAGTATGGTCAACAATCCGGCGGTTAATCTCTTCTGGCACCCGCAGATCAAAACAGCGGTTTCCGGCTTCCATATGAAAAATCGGAATTTTAAGGCGTTTGGCGCTGATCACGGCAAGGCAGCTGTTGGTATCACCCAAAATCAGCACGGCATCGGGTTTTATCTCCTCCAACACCCGTGCAGATGCCGCAATAATATTGCCTATGGTTTCTGCTGCCGAAGCGCCGACGGCCTGCAAAAAAACATCTGGCTTACGCAGCTTGAGGTCATCAAAAAACACGCCATTCAGTTCGTAATCATAGTTTTGGCCCGTATGAATCATCACATGGTCTGTATGGCGATCAAGCTCAGCCATAACCCGCGAAAGCCGGATTAACTCCGGCCGCGTGCCCACAATCGTTGCAACTTTTAGCTTTTTCATGGCTGCGTTTCGGCGGCAAAGGTGTCTGGGCTGGCTTGATCAAATAGTTCGTTGGCCCAAAGCATTACAACCATTTCCGACTCTCCTATATTTGTAATGTCATGCGCCCATCCGGGCACGGTTTCCACAACCTGCGACTCTTCACTCTTTACGTCAAGCGTACTTACCTCACCTGTCAGAATGTTTTTAAAACAAAATCTTGCCTGACCACTTAACACAAGAAATTTTTCATTCTTGGTGTGATGATAGTGGCCGCCCCGCGTAATACCGGGATGCGCGGTGAAAAACGAAAACTGCCCTGAGTTCTCGGTGCGTAACATTTCCGCAAAAACACCGCGTTCATCTTCGTGCCGCGTAAGTGGATATGAAAATTGCGCGGGCGGTAGGTGGCTCAAATAGGTTGCATAAAGCGCCCGAAGCAAGCCCGTGCCGACAGCCCCAATTTTATGGGTATCCCGAGAGCTTCGAAAGCTCTGAATCTGCGTGTCCAGCGCCCCAACCGTTATCTCATATTCCGGCGCCACAATGGGCCAAGTCAAACCTTCATTCGGAGCCTTAAGGTGCTTGATCCAGGCATCCACTAAATCATCAATGTAAATGAGCCGCATGCATGCGGCTGGGTCATTTACGGTAATGGGCAAATCGTGGATAGCATTATGGCAAAATGTGGCCACAACTGAATTGTAATTTGGCTGGCACCATTTCCCAAAAACATTGACCAGCCGATAGATCGCAACTGGCACACCGCACTCATTCGCAAGCGCCTCTAAATGACGCTCACCAGCGCGCTTGCTTTGACCATAGGCGGTATCATTCCCCGCCTGAATGCTAGACGCGGCAATGATCGGAATTTTGTGGCCAGATTTTCGGATCATAGCGCACAGGTCTTGCGTTAACGTGTCATTGTCATCTGTAAATGCTTGCTCATTCACAGGGCGGTTGACCCCCGCCAAATGCACCACGGCATCCGCCTGCAAAATGAGGTTCCGCAATTCGTCGGGTGTCGTTTCACGGGTCATTGGAAGCACAGTGAAGCCCGCTTGCTCATTGAGGCGGACCGCAAGATTTTTGCCAACAAAGCCGTTTGCGCCGGTTAACAGGATTCGCATTTTATGCCTCTTGAGTCGCCACTTTGCCAGTCATGATAGTATTGACCGTAGCAATAACACTTCCTCCACCTCTACGTCGAGAGGTATTCCTCTGTTTAAGCGCTCATTCGTTTGCCATTATAAGCCCAGACCGCAAACAGCATGGGGATCAGTGGAAAGGCCATTGGAATAGCACCCATCGCAAACATGGCAAAAATAACAATTTCCGCACCACTGGCAGAACCCTTTCGTACAGCCGCGAGCACGAGCCATACAAAGGCCATCAGCCCAAAGACACCAAGCTCATAGAGTAAAACGCCGTTCCAAGACAATATCTTGTTGCTCACCGTGGGGTACCAAAAGATTTTGCCCCAAAATGGGCGTACAAGCTCTTTTGTTGTTAGATATGTATCAAGACCACCGGGAATTAACTTGTTGTAGAGTGCCGCATGGATTGATAGAACGCTACCTTCTATCCTGTTGATGATGCTGGCATCACTAGAAATTATTGCCAGAAGTCCTTTCTGGCTCAACGTCGACATGAGCCTGCCTGTGCGCGTGTCTTCCAAAAAGGCTTCGATCAACAGCTTGGCAAAAGGCATGCTAATTAAAGCAAACATTACAGCGAATATGTGGCTGCCACGCATGCGTAATGAACCAATAGACTTGATTACAAAAAACCCACTATAAATGACAGCGGCAACCGCAATATAGACGATGACCATTGTAGAACGGGCGAGCAAAAATATTGCCAATAGGTTGGCGGCGATTAAGAAGACTTCTCTGCGGGACGGCTGATAGTTTCGACCGACAAAAATAATCCACGACAAAAATAGCAGGAAAATCGCAAAAAATGTAGGCTCTGGCGCCAATGATGTGAGGCCGCGACCCACAGAAGTACGTTGCGCTGCGAACATTGAGATGATGGAAGGAGAAACCATTTCAACAAAAGCAAACACAAGCCAAGACACAGCCGAGAAAAAGAGAAGAGACGACGGAAAACCGAACCGAAGTAGGTAGTTATAGAAAGCAAAATAAACGACGATCAACGTAGAATAGCCAGCTATTGCTCGCAGAATTTCAGTTAGAGTGGGGTTTACAGACAAAGCAATACTGATGATGAGGCCGGCAGTAATCGAAATGGATAATGGACCAATATAGGGAGGAGCGCGGACGAACCGAGTAGACCCAAGGAATACCAATCCCGTAAGAAGTGGCCACGGCTGAGAATCCATCGAATTAGTTCCGAAACTTGTCCACGGATTCATGCATGCAAGGATGAAGATTGCTCCCAGAACCCCGTTCAGATTCGGCCGCCACCTTTCTGGATTCTCAATATGAATCGGCGTCGTCACGACGGTTTTGACCCTCGAACACGCCGTGAAAACATGACCAAAATCGTAGGCTTCCCATTTTCCACGCCCAAGAATTGGTGAGTGAGACATTTAGTTTTAAGACAATTAGTCAGCATTAACTTCCCTCAATGGCGCAGAAACCACTCTTTTGAAAACAAAATGACTTTTAGCTTCAAAGATGTGCGCTTGCAAAAAATGCTGCTGCCATTCGCATCTTCATTTTCATTCCTCAGGCTCCACCTGCTCCCCACGCACGGTGGCTTGCATGAAACGAAGCTTCATCAGCAGGTCTTGCATCCCTTTCAAATCAAGCCGCGTTGTATTGTGTGAGGTATATTCAACAGCCTCCGAGACCTTTGCTTCGCCCTTTTCAAAAAACTTTCCGTAATTCAGGTCGCGCTGGTCGGGGGGCACGCGGTAATAGTCACCAAGGTCTTGGGCGGCCACCATTTCCTCGCGGCTCAGCAGCGCCTCAAACAGTTTTTCGCCGTGGCGTGTGCCGATGATATTAACCGGGTGGTCAGGAACCTTAAGCAGGCCCGTAAGCGCCTTGGCGAGGGTTTCTATTGTGGCAGCGGGGGCCTTTTGCACAAAAATATCGCCCGTTTTACCATTTTCGAAAGCAAAAAGCACAAGATCCACAGCGTCGTCCAGCGTCATCATAAACCGCGTCATGGCGGCATCGGTTATGGTAATTGGCTGGCCGGCCCTGATCTGGTTAACAAACAGCGGAATAACAGACCCGCGCGAGGCCATCACGTTGCCATAGCGCGTGGCGCAAATGGTTGTATCTGAACTCACACGGGATTTGGCAACAATGATTTTTTCCATCATCGCTTTGCTAATCCCCATAGCATTTATCGGATACACGGCTTTATCGGTACTTAAGCAAATAACCCGCTCTACGCCCACCTGAATCGCAGCTTCAAGAACATTTTCGGTGCCAAGGACATTGGTTTTAACTGCCTCCAGCGGATAAAATTCGCAAGATGGCACCTGTTTAAGCGCCGCGGCATGGTAGATATAATCAACCCCGCGCACCGCGTTTAAAACCGACTGAAAGTCGCGCACATCGCCAATATAAAACTTCAGCTTGTCGTTGTTGTATTTCCTGCGCATGTCGTCTTGTTTTTTTTCATCGCGGCTAAAAATCCGGATCTCGCGCAGATCGGAATCCAGAAAACGGCGCAAGATAGCGTTTCCGAAGGATCCTGTGCCGCCGGTAAGGAGCAGTACTTTGTCTGTGAACATTTTGGTTTTCCCTTTTGTGCCCGCTTTCAGCAGCTATCTATCACAAGATGCAGCATTCTGAAACATGGCGATGTTTTGTTTCTTCGTGTCGGTGTTCGCGGCATAGCTACGGGCGTAATCCAGCGTGGCGGCACGCAAAGCGGCTTGCTGCGGTTGCGCACGCGCGGCTACCTGCTCAATCGCTTGCCGCCACGCATCAAGGTCATCAAGCGGTAAGGCCGTAATCGCACCTGTCGGATCCGTTTTCCACGGAGTTTGATCGCTGACAAGAACGGGCGTGCCTGCTCTAAGTGCTTCAAATATAACATGCCCGAAATTCTCTCCATGAGTCGGGAAGGCAAAAAGATCAAACTGTGAGAAAACACGCGATACATCATCCGGCTCCAGCGGGCCTTGAAAAGTTGTAATGATATTTTCGGGCAAGGCTTCTATCAGCGCCTGACAGGTCTTCCAATGGCCTTCGTCTTCGACCGGGCCAAAAATATCGAGTTCAACATTGCTTTTAACGATCGCCAACATTCGCACCAAACCATCGAGGTTTTTCATGGGGGAAATACGAGAGATAAACGCTAATTTTGCGGTTCCGGTTTGTTTCAGCGGTGCTTCATCCTCCACGCCATTCTCAATATCTATAGGGTCTTCCGCCAGAAGGATTTTACCAGCCGCGCATGGAAATTGGCGCAAAATATCGTCTTTTTCCATCTCGGTTGATGCGTGCCACTGCACATTTTTGTAGAGGCCTAGCCCTCTGGCAAGGGATAAAAACATCCGCTTTTTGAACGCCTTGATCGCCAGCGCCCCTTGGGAAAACTCGCCACGCGGGGCCAGCAGAATTTGAGGGGCCTGACGCACCCGCCGAAAGGCAAGGACTATTTGGATCGACGAGCGGAAGCCGAAAAAACTGTTGAGATACAAAACATCAAAAGCACGACCAGCCATTGCTTGCTGCAAACTTTTGGCATTAAAACCTTCAGAATCGCCGTAAAAAATAGGGCCATCCGCCGCGTCAAGCCATTCGTTTGCCTGTATACTCTCGTAGGGGCCATCCGCGCCAAGATCGCGGTCTCGCGTAAAAATGGCGATTTCCACCTGATCGGCGAGTAGCTTGCGCATATTTGCAATGGTTCGAATAGGCCCGCCGCCTTTAAAGCCGGGGAGGTAATAATCCGTAACACATAAGATTTGGAGCGGTGTAAGTGTCATGCCAGCTTTCGACATTGAATCGCCAGATAGCTTCCAGCATTGCTCAACTAACACATGTACGAGTTTTATGGCAATAACTTTTTGAATGCATAATCAAGGATACGCTGTGACGCGTTTGCATCATCATACTTAAAAAATAGTTTTTTCAGCGCCCTGCGTTTTTCAGCATAAGGGTCTTGCCCATTTTGCACGAGTGCCAGTTCGATCATGAAGCTCTGAAAGTTATGGGCGACCTTTGCTGGAAGGTAGTCTGTTATGGGGTTGAGCGAAAATCCGCGATTGCCCTCAAATTCCTTCATATCTTCAAATAGCAGAATCACAGGCCGATTAAGCAACATGAAATCAACAATGATACTGGAGATATCCGAAATCAGGCAATCAACCGCCCCTGTGAGCTGATAAAGCGTCAAGCGATGTTTTATCAGCCAAGCCTCGTCAATATAATGAATATTGCTTTTATTTTTGAGCGACTCTTGGGGTGTTGCTGGATGCGGCTTTACCAAACAGACGGCATTGTTCTCGGCTAAATGCGAATTAAACAAATCTTCGGAGAAGTCCGAACAATTGAAAATGTTCCCCATCGCTTTACCGTCTCTCTGCTCCTTAACGTGTTTAGTTAACCGAAATGTTGGTAGCCAAAAATATACCTTCTCTGGAACAGGTTGATCGGGAAAAGCGCGCTGCCACAAGGCTTGCCTGTCGAGGTCAAACATCCGATCCGTGCGCGCTTGACCCGTAATAATGCATTGATCCTCATGCATGCCAAAAGCTTTTGCGTAAATTGGGCGGGTAAAGTCTGATGTGGCAACCAGAAAATCATCTGCCCGTCCTTCAGAGCCAACCATTTTGCCAATAGCCTTCAGGGGAACTCCGTGCCACAAATTAACGCTGATTTGGCTGGGCGGTGTTTTCCGCAAATAATGCTCGTAAGTGAGAAACAGGAAACGTGCCGTTACGGAGTAATAAACATCCAGAAACCCACCACGCTTAACCAGCCGGACATTTCGGCCCAGATCAATAGGCGGGAGAATCTGTGGGTCATTCACGACCCAAACGATGGATTTCACAGGCCTAGATAGCAAACCCAGATAAATTGCGATCGAGTTATCCTCATATGACGATGGCCCGCGCAGCACGGCTGTATTAGTTTTTGGCGCGACTCTCGCCACAAAATAGAGGAGGCTCCGCATAGCTTCTTTCAGAAATTTCTTCATTTGAACTGCGCCCTCATATTCATGCCAAAGCACTTTTAATATTAGCAACCTGCGTGGTGGTTTTAGCGGCCTACACGCGCGCCCCGGCCGGACGAGTAAGGCGAAAATAAGCCACACCCTTTATGATCAGAATCGAACCAAACGCCGCGTTAAGCCCGATCAACACCGCAAGAGGCCCAAAGTTATCGCTGCCCATCCATGTTACCATAACAAACCCGATAAGCGCCACGATATGACTAATTACAATAACCTTATCTTTGGCAATCGCATACAACCCCCAATGCGCGACCTGACTGATAGCCAAAAGCGAAATGGCTGATAGAACCCAAGGAAACAAGCCAATATACCCTTCATGCACCGGGTTGCCAATCCATTGCAGAATATAGGGCATTAGCAGCCAACTGACGACCGCAAATCCAGCCACACTTACCAAGGTCTGCCATAGCATTACCCGCACTTTGGCGCGTGCAATTTCACGCTCGTTATCAAGGTGATGTTTAATAAGCTCGGGGTATGTGTAGGAAAACACACCAGCATCTAGAAAAACTGACAGGCCGCTGGCAACGCCAAAAAACAGCACATAAGAGCCAACAATCTCTATTCCGCCCAGATCCTTTAGCCAGTATCTGTCAAAAGTCAGGATCCCCCGTTGCGCGAGCGTGGCGATAAGAAAAGGGGCAGCTATAAGCAGGCCGCGGCGCATCCAAGCCCAGTCAATCGGTAAATGCCATCCCGTAATTTCCAGGCGGCGCAATTTTTGCACCCCGAGCGCCAAAGCAGCGACGCCCGCAAATAACCATGACATCATGATTATATCAAGGCTCCGCCCAGCTTCCGAAAAAGCCATTAGCAATACCATCGCGATTGCCCAAGTGCCCTGACGTATAAAAAGCAAAAAGCTGGCGCTAAGTTGCGCGCGCATAACCACCATCACTCTAAAAATCTCTTGGTTGATGTGATCCAAAAATAGAATTGGGAGGAACCACAACACCAAATGCTCGGGCCATCCAGCCTGATAAAGCAAGGCGGCAAAAAGCGGAAACCAGACCAGATATAGCACCCCCGAAAGCGCGGCGTGACCCTTAAGCATACGCCCACGGCTCTCTTCCGGAACACTCAAGATTTGACGCGCAACATAAACGTGGAACTCCGCGCCGACAAAAAAGATGGCATAGCCAATCGAAGCGGTGAAAATACCGTAATACCCAACGGAATCAGCGCTCATATATTTCGCCAAAAAGAACACAAATACAAATCGCGTCCCTAGGGTTGCAAAACGTAAGCTGATATTTAAAAAGCGCATCGCATTAACCGAGGTCATCCCCTCCCCCGACTGTGCAAATGCAGAACCTGGGTTTGGGCTATCTGAGGTCTTACAAAGTGCTCAGCCTGCTTAAATCTCATTTTTGTATGCCTTCGGACAAGCAATATATTTTCGCCAAACTACGGCCATTTTGAGATTATCTCCTAAATCTGCCTGATCTGGGATGCAACTTCAATGCATTTCAGTTTTTGAGTGTTAACGAGTGGCCCCTAAGAGCGTAGCTCCCTAAGCGCGTTGTTAATTTTAGTTGAAGATATTGATTCAGTGTATGGAAAATATATAACCCGTGCTTCAATTTCATTCAAAGCTCTTTCAATCTCGATCCATTTTTCATCCCCAAACCAATCGTCACCTACAAAAAGCACTGTCGCATTGAGCTTTTTCATGGCTTCCACTTTGTCCATGTTATTTTGTGGAATGGCGATATCAACATGACGACAAGCCGAAACAACTTCAATGCGATGATCAAAAGGAATAAAGGCTTGCTTGTTCTTGTATGAGACTAATTCGTCAACAGTAACCCCCACAATGAGTTTATCACACAAGGCTCGCGCGTTTTCTAAAAGCCTCACGTGCCCATAGTGGAATAAGTCAAATACTCCAGCTGTGTATCCTATTACCATGTCAATACTCTCTTTTGGCATTCAAAAAACTCTGTGTAGTGCTCTTCAACGGATTGATGCTTTGGTTTAGCGTTAAAACCAAGTTTAGTACGGTCAGAAACAAAGCCATATCCCAGCCCTCTTAAATGCTGGCGCAACGTTCCCTTTGGTTCATTCCGGGGCCACCGTTCTGAAATAGGGCGCCTATACATATACTCTATTATTTCCTTGGTTACAAAGGGAACACGCCCTTCTTTTCTTGCTAGCATCATGGCTGAGTCTGCGCGTCTCAGAAGGCCCGGCAAATGAAAGTGCAAGAAAAAATCTTCTAAAAATTCGATGCCATTTTTCCCATATGACAGCTCTTGAACATACTCGCTAAATCTCTCCAAGTCATTATTCTTAGTATATCGATATCGCAAAATAAAATCTTCTTGGTAGTTGGCTTCTTTTTTTGAAAAGGTTTTGAATATTTGGTCGTAACCAAAAAATATTTCATCAGCCCCTTCTCCGGTTAATACAACCTTAACCTCGGCGGGCATCGCACAGCACACTTTATATATTAGAACTTCGTTTGGCACAGAAATTGGTTCATCTTTGATTTTCAGAATTTCTTCGAGCCCATCCCAAAACTCGCGTTCTGATACGCAAATTTGTTGAATTGGAACCTTTGAATAATTGTGAAACTCAGAAACTTCTTCAAACTCATTCGAGTCTTTGAGCCCAACCGTGTATGCCGAATTAGGTTTTGCAATAAGGGTTAGAAAGGTTGAATCCACCCCACCGGAGATAAGGCTGGTAAATTCGACCTGATCATCCATCATTAAGTGCGCCCGAATACTTGAATCCAGTATCGAAATAACTTTTTCCTCTGAAAAAACAGTTTCGTCTCGACCAAGCTCATACCACTTCTTTATGCCATCTTTATCTGACCATGAGTGGCCAGGTTGGAGTTCTGAGATATTCCTAAATAAGGTCGAACCAGGGATGGTTCTTCTAAGGGCACGCAACTCTTGGTAACTTGTTTCGCAGACCTCTGTTTCAATCAATTTCCGAATGGAAATGGTCTCGCTTGAAACAATCAGAGTGTTTCCGGTAGCAAAAATAAACATCGGCTTTATGCCAAATGCATCCCTCGCAGCAAAAACTTTACCCGTTGTGTTGCAAAAAATTACAAAAGCAAACATTCCATCAAGCATTGGAACTGCCGATTCCCCAAATTTTTCATAGAGCTCAACGATCAGATGAGTATCACTTGTGATGTTTTTTTCAGGGAAATACGTTTTTGCAAGGGTGGCGAAATTATAAATTTCGCCATTAAAGATGATGCAAAACTTTTCAGATTCGGAATGAAGCGGTTGTTGTCCGCCATCTACGTCAACAACCGATAGTCTCACATGGCCGAGTGCAGCATTGAAATTGGGAAAAATCACAATATTATTGTCATCTGGACCCCGAAAACCCTGCGCAAGCAACGCTTTTCTGAAAGTGCTCTTATTTATTCTATGCTTCTCATCCCTAAGAAATAGAATTCCACACATTTTTTGGCCTTTCATTTAGATTCCCAGACTACTTTTTCAACATCTAGCAAAGATGACGATTCAGTATTCTGACCAGTAAACAGTTAGGAATTAATTTGCAGGCTAAGCCGTCAATCAAATTCCTTCTGTTTTTTCCATATGCCTTGCCCAGCGTCAATACCGGTAAAGGCTGGAGGTTGTGTGCTGGAACATTTTCACCTCATACAATCATCAAGGAAATCAAAGCTGCCTTCCTAATCGCTGCCCATTGTGAAAATATCAACATGATAGAGCTCAACATCTTTGCGTTTTTGCTCTCAGGTTTTTCCAAATCACCAGATCAACATAGCGTAAAGATTCCAAAAAGAACGTCCACTCCTCCCAGCTATGAAAGGCCTTTATGGTTTTTTTGGCATTAATCCCATCTGTCGAGAGACCAACAATCAGACAATCTCCAAGCGCGCACGTTGAAGAAGGCGAATGTGGCCAAAGTGCAAGGTATCAAATGTACCGTAGGTTAGAACCCGCTTCATTTGTTAAACACCAGCTTGGTTTTCCGTAGCTTATTATCTATGGTTGTTTTTCATTTTGGGGTCAGAATGTCAATCGCTATTGATGAAAGCCATCACACAGAGGTGGTCGCAAGATTTCGGACCAGTGCTATGGAATATTCGAGATTCTGACACAATCGAAATTCATGCGGCTTAGTTAATGCGCCAAGTTCCGAGTTCGCAAACATTAAAGCCCATCGAGGTCACTTCGTCACCGTCTACAAAAACGGCTTTTAGATCATAAAGGCAATAGCCAGAGCCGTCATCGATATTAAAATCAACTGTTTGACCAGAATACAGCATACTTGAGCCAAACCAGTCACGCCCCCATGTGCGCTGATCACGGTTTGATGCATAAAATTCGCGCATAGTTACGCCGGTAACGTTTTCAATTGTTACCCAACGATTTTGCGCTTGTGCGGCAACGGTGCTGGCAGCCAGTACCAAAAGTGCGATAAATATCCGCATGTTTCTTCCTCTTTCAAATTGTTACAACCATCATGCTCCCACAACAAAGTGTTACAAATGTGGCGAAATTCAGTAATGCTCTCGGCGAGGTGTATACGCGACGGTTGATTTGGCTCAGGTCAAAAGGCTGTAAAGCAATTTTGGTCGCGCAATTCTAAGTTAATTCAAGCCGCGCGTAAGGGCGGAGGGTTTCGTTTTTGTCTACGCGCTGAAATAACACAATCGCCCCGCTTGAATAGCGTGGATCATAGGCAAACCCTCGGGACGCCATAGCCTCAAAAACCGAAGCCACCCCCTTTAGCCCCGTAATATGATCATGCAACTCCAAGTAAACGCGGTCCACGCCGTTTAGGTCCGCATTTCGGAATAGTATCGTCTCCGCGCCCTCGATATCACACACGATCAGCGTGACGTTCTCTTTCTTCAAAAGCGCATTCAGCGCCATATTTGGCACTTTTATAGTTGATTTATAAGGGTTTGGTCCTTTACTCAAAGACCCCATCCAAAAATCATTGCGCTGATAAAAGGTCGTTAATCCCGTTTCCGCATCGCCCAATACAACATTGAGCTGCGTTGCGTTTTCAACACCGTTTAGCTGGTGAAGCGCTGCCATATATGGCAGCAAATCGGGGTTTGCCTCAACCGAGATCACCCGGTCCGCCCGGCGGGCGATCAAGGTTGAAATAAAACCAATGCCTGCGCCAATATCGAGCACAATATCCTCTGGTTTAACGATATGCGGTAGCTGTGCCGCCTCCTCTGCCTCAAAATAACCCGACTCGATGGCGTGTTTAATGGCGGGGGTAATAATGGCGGGATCAAAGGGGATCAAGACGCCTTCGGCTTCGAGACAATTCTTCGTGGTTTTAAGGCGTATTTGCATAATATGCAATCTGCCGCCAAAGCCTTAAGGAAGGGTTAATGTGGCAAAAATGGAGACGCCCCGCACCTGTGCGCGGGGCCTCAAATGGTTAGGGTGTGAACCCAAATTAAGGTATTGATATATTGATGGAACACTGATTCAATCTTTCAAAAGGAGATTATTTCATGCGTTTTGACTTAACTGATGAAGAATGGGCCATCATCGAGCCGCTGTTACC
>NVUX02000073.1 GCA_002402045.2 Paracoccaceae bacterium
CGGCTTCGTTTTGGCTTGGCGTAGATGACGGAGGCGGGAACATTCGGGTGTATGCGGCTGACGGGGTTACGTTAATCCCGCATGATTGCAGCTCGTGTAACCTAGCAAGGAAAACGGGGAAATTATATGTTAAGGCCGATTTATCGGCATCGTCAAATACTACCCTAGAGATTGCTTTGGAAAGTTCTGGCACTGCTGCGCTGGCGGTAGGGGATGCGAATGGGCGTAACGCGGTTTGGTCTGACTACGAGGTTGTTTGGGCCTTTCCGGGAACCGACAATCGCACCGGGAAGGGCTACGCGCAAACGCTCGGGAATGTTCCGTATTCCGAATGGACGCGAACGCGCTATCATGAATTTACTGGAAACCCGCATCAAGGCATTGCCGTTGATAGCACGGGTCGGCTTATCACCATAGATACAAATTATTTTCGGCGGCACAGCACGAGCAATCTAAGCACCCTTTTAGCGTCCAATTCTACCCCTGTGGCCGATGCGGGACTCCCGGTTGTTAATCACTGCGGTGACGCATGTATTATCGGATCAGAGCTATTCGTGCCACTGGAAGAATATCCGCGCACGGTGGCCAACAACCAACATATTGCCGTTTATAACGCCGACACGCTGGCATTTATTCGAAGCTATGATATTTCAGCCAATGGCCACCCTGCCGATGGTATAGCTTACGATGGCACTGATCTGTGGGTCATTGATTTTAACGATGACACCAATATTTACAGGTATAGCCTGACAGGTGTGCTTTTAGAGACGGTTACGCTTTCGGTGCCACTGATACAAATCCAAGGCGTTGAGGTGATGGATGGGCTTTTATACCTGTCTGTTACTGCCGCCGGAAATCCGATTTATGAGGTTCAAACCGATGGCACCGTCAATGGTGTGGTTTACAACAGGCCAACAGACAATATTAACGAGGGCCTTTCCTTTGATGGAGAACATCTGTGGATTATGGCTGGCGATGGCGGCGCAGAGGAGCTTGTACGAGACCCTGACCGTACCGATTGGATAAAGCTTCACTATGACAACACCTGGGCAGACGTTGACCCTCTATCAACCACATGGACAATGGCGACGTCTGTGTATTGGACCAGCTTAAGCGGAGACGAGCAGCAAGCGTTTTTGGCACTTGGAACCTTACTCGACAACAGCGGGCGCGCTATGGTGCTTTATGATGAGGGGCCGGATGTTCTTTCTATGTGGAACAGCTCGGATTCTTTCCAAGGGTCTGGCTTCAACCCTTCCTCAAACTCAACTTTCCGTACCGCTGGCAGCCAAGACGGTACCACGCGGCGGAAACTGTGGAAGGATGGGCAGGTTCAATTCACAGACTCGCCGATTGCAGCCCGCCCCGTAAGCGGTAGTGGGAAGACCCAGTTTATAATCAATGCATCTAGGACAGACGGCCAAGAAACCGCCGAAGCATATTACCAATTTGTTTGGTTGCGCCATGAGGAAATGTCAGACGCATGGATGTCCGCAGACAATGCAAACACGCAATATCCTTCGGAATTTTACCTGCCAATCGCTGAAAAAGCAGATGGTGTGAATGTTAGCGCCTTGGCGATTGTAAACCCCGGCGCGGAAGCTGGCGACATGACCGGCTGGACGGTTGTTGGAGCCTTTACTGTTGAGCCACTAGTGGGCGCTTCGGGTCCACTGGGGCCGTTCAGAGGGTCATACCTGTTTGGCGGTGGTGTTGGCGCCACATCTTCGGCCTCGCAGGTCGTTGTCATTGAAGCTAATTCGATTGCCAAAATTGACACGGGCGCAGCGAAGTTGAATTTCAGCTGGCGGCAAACGTCATACGCCGGGTTTGACGAAGGGGATGTGGAAATCGAGTTCTTGGATGGCGCAGGCCTATCTCTGGGCGCGCCCTTTGGGCTTGGGCTGTCAGCCTCGCCGGGGCAAGTGTGGGAGAAAAGAGAGCATGCAGGGGTGTCCCTCCCAATGGGAACCCGTCGAGTGCGCATAACCATGAAAACCAACCGGCACGATGGTGGGTATTCCAACGGTCATTTTGATGCGCTCCTTGGTGCGATATATTGATCGCATAATTTACGCCAGACAAACAAATTCTATTTAGCCAATCAAACACAAAACCGCGCAGGCTGCGCGCGAAAGGATGACTCATGGACCTTAGACGAATGGCGCGCCGTGTGCGGCGGGACAACACGCTGGAGTATGCGCTGGTGCGGGCGGCCATGACGTTTGGCGGGTTTGCTCTGGTGATCCAAATCAGCTTGCCGCTGGGGTTTGTGCTGCTGCTGGCGTTTGTCTTTCTGAAAAATGGGTGAGCCATGCCGACTGAAAAAATCGAGCGGGGTAGCCGTTGGGTCCAAGTGATTGCGCTCCTGCTCCTCGCCGTAATTGTACTGGGGCAAATGATGGGGTGGTGGGCGAATGATCCGCCGTGGTGGCTAACGCCGCTGCTGGGATTGCTGGCGCTCGGCGCAGATCAGCGCACGCTCCTGAAGCTCGGCCTCGCGTGGGCTGAAAGAAAAATCGAAAACGACAAATAAGGGAAGGATACCAATATGAAAACCGTGCAAGAGCTTGCGGATGAAATCATCCGCCGCGAGGGTGGCTATGTGAATGACCCTGATGATCCGGGCGGGGCAACCAACTTTGGCGTTACCATCGGCACGATGAAGCGCCTCGGCCTTGATCTCGATGGTGACGGCCGGATTACGCCAAAGGATGTGCGTATCCTCTCCAAAGAGCAGGCGGCGGAGATTTTCATCAAGCAATACTATGAGCGCCCGCGCATCAACCTTTTGCCCGCGCCGCTTCAACCATCGGTGATGGATATGTATGTGAATGCCGGTGGCAATGCCGTGAAAATCCTCCAGCGGCTTTTGCTGGAATTTGACGAGCCGGTCACGGTGGATGGCGCGCTTGGCCCGCAATCGGCTGACGCGACCGAGCGGGCCATGGCGAAAGCCCCGGAGTTCTTTGTGGATGCCTACGGCATTGCGCGGCGCAATTACTACTACCGGCTTGCTGAAAACCGTCCAAGTCTTCGCAAGTTCGCGCGAAGGCGGAATGGCGGAAAAGGGGGCTGGATTAAACGCGCGGAGGAATTCATTTCCCCGCGCTTTCATTTGAGCGCGGCTGAACATGCAGCCAAGGTGCGGGCATGGGCATAGGGACAATCATTAGCCGGCTATTCGGCGGCGGGCGTAATGTGATTGCTGAAACTGTCGAAGTATTCCGCCCCAACGCCGAGCGCAGCGCCCAGAGAACTTCTGACTACGCCATGGGCGCTCAAGGTCAGTTTGCCGCCGAGTTCGAGGCACCTGAGCGCATGGGGTGGTTTAACGCGCTGGTGGATGGGCTCAATCGCCTGCCGCGCCCCGCCATGGCCTACGGCACAATCGGCCTGTTTGTATATGCCATGAACGACCCCGTGGGCTTCGCCGAGCGCATGGTCGGGCTGGCGGCCGTGCCAGATCAACTCTGGTGGTTGCTGGGCGCTGTCGTGGGGTTTTACTTCGGGGCGCGCGAGATGAGCCACATGCGGTCTGCCGCGCCAACACCGCAAGCCGTGCGGGAGATTGTGGCGAATATCGAAGAAATCCGCACCTTGCGGCCAGACACTGTGCGTGTGGCCGCTGATGATACTGAGCTGGAAGCAGGGCAGGGCGACAACCCTGCGCTTGCGGCTTGGAAAGCCAGCGCAGGACCCTAATTCCCCTTAAGGCAGGGGGGCACGCCAGTTGCTCCTTGGCTGCAATCGGCCCTTAGCCGACGTCCAGACAGTCTGTCGGTGCTGCATTGCGGTACACCAATGCGGGCAAAGCGACAAAAATCGAGTGGCATCTCAATGTCTGCGATGACGAGATTTATACTGCCGCTGCCGATTGTGCTGGAAGTGTCCATCCCCCCTCATAGAGCATTTCTAAAACTTTACTGGGTGCAGTGGGGCGCGAAACATTGGCGCAATTCATCTGGAGATACCAATACAGGTATTTTTCAAAATTAAACGGTCTCAAGTGTACTTGATTAAAAGCACCAAAAGCATCTTTGGGCGATTTTACTACAGGAAATATGTGATGAAAGTCGGACCTAGCAAACAGGATGGCAGGTTTGCGAAAAAGAATACCTTCAAAAGCCACTGCTGAATTTTGAGTAACAACATAGGCACAGTTGGCAAGCAACGATTGAATTGGTGCCTCGACAATTTGTACATTTGGTATTGCTGAAAGTTGTCTAACGACGTCGCATTCTTCAGTATTATAGCTTTCTCGGGGATGGGGTTTTAAGATAATTTGGCGATCTGGATCTTGCTCGCGAATGGTTTTCACCATGGTCGCCAGATCGGCATATTGCCACGCACGCTGTTTGCACAGTTTTCCTTGCATTGGAACCAGCACATAGTCGGTCATTTCTGCAGTTCGGCCATCGTTTCCAATGTGCCTCTCCTGCATACGTTTAAAAAAAGGCAGCGCCAGACCAGGGCCAACGGTACCAGGAATGAAAGCTTTATGGGCAACGCGACCCCAATGACGAGTGTGAGGCTTTTCGATTGTCCAAAATGGATCAAAATAGGCCTTGCGCATATTTAGTGTTCGCGTGCCATCCGCGCCACCCAGATGAAAAATATGATAGTGCCCATCATATTTGGCCTTCCAGATGCTTAGCTTGTCTTGCTTGGCGATATGAACCCCAAAGCCCATGCCCTCAAAAATATTACGCAAGACATTACTCAATTTGTGATTGCCAGATTCAATATGCGAGCGCATTACTGGGTGAGAGTGGAGGATAAGCTTTTTCCGCATGATCTGACCCTGGATGCCCTAAAATGGCTATGCTTTGACATGAGCGCCACCGCCTAGCTACAGAACTATAATTTCATGGCATCAACCCGTCTAGCCTTATAATACTATTATCTGCGAAGCGTTCATGAACCCAACTGGGACCGGCTCATGGATCATCTTTGTTCAGCCTAGCTGCTTCATTTAGGTAAAGATCATAGCTATGGAATTTTCCGACTCGGACATGGTGTGCCAAGTTGAATGTCTGATTTCCCGACCTTCCGCTCTTCAGCTCGCACTCGCGGCGAATGACCACTTTCCGCCCATTGCAGCAGTCAGCTTTGATCTACACTACGTCCATTAGCTCAGGATAGTTATTACGGACATTCCCGACCTCAGGCCCAACCTGATGGAACTTGAGCCGCGTTGGATCAATGCGGGTGACTTCGTCAATACTCACCTGACAGCCTAGCCAGCCCTCATATGCGCTCTCGTCCAGCATTACTGGCATGCGATGGTGAAGGCCCTCAATCGGCCCGCCTGAGGCTTCTGTGAGGACGGTATATGTATATCCGCTGAAATTCGGCAACTCGATCTTGGAATACAAACCAGCAAAACAAAAAGCTGGGGCGTTGGTTTTGACAGAAATCAAATATGGCGTTTTGTTGCCCTTCGCCCCGGTCCACTCATAGTAACCTTGCACAGGCACCAAGCAGTGCTGGCTGCGCATAGCATCCCGAAACGTAGGCTTACTGGCTGCATCCTCTGAGCGCGCGTTGAAGGTGGAATATTTCATTTCGGAAAGCGGTTTTTTGAACCAATGAGGAATTATCCCCCATCTGGCCATAACACCAGCTGTGCCTGGCCCGTCAGGAATGAAAATAGGGTTGATGGTTGTTGGAGCGGCGTTGTAGCTCGGTTTGATTGGATCGGCCGGCACAATCATGAGGCTTTGCCATTCGTAGAACTCAGCCCAAGTTTTGCTACCCGTTATTGCTCTTCCGCACATGAAACTACCCCGATATTCGCAAGTCGATAATTCTCATACTAGTTTATGATGCATAAACCGCCAAATATGATTCACAAACAGTTTTGTGTTGCGTGGATGCTATTAAAAGGCCTTACGTGAAGTTGGTAAACGAAAGTGGGAAAGCCTTGAGGACCAAGTAGAATTCAGCATAAACCTTCCCTTGTGCTTCCTGAATTACCAACTTACTCTGATTGCATTGTTGGAGAGGTGTACCATTGGAAGCTATTAAAGAAATATTAGAATCCCTTAACAATCGTGTGAAGACCCCGGTTTTTGGTTCGGTGTTTACCGCGTTTGTAGTTTGGAACTGGAAGTCGTTCTATTTCGTTTTATTTACAGACATACCAGTGGTATTCAGGTTTATATATGCCGAACGTCAAATCAATTTAGGTTCGTACCTAATTCCACTCTTCATTGGGGTCGCATTCGTTTTGTTAGCCCCATACGTGGCATATGTTGCGACAGTTTTGACAAGATGGCCAATCAAGAAAAGGCGCGAAGTGGTTGATGGAATGGCTTTGGAACGATTGCAAATAAAAAATGTGATGAAAGCAGAGCTGTTAAAATCGGCGAAAATTGAACAAGCTACACGAGACGCAGATTTGGCCCCCGATATATCAGAAAAGCTGGATAAAGATATATCAGAACAAGTAGATAAAGTGATCTCAGGACTAGGATCAGAAGCCGAATCAGTTAAAGTCCGAAAGATGAGCCTTACATTGAGTAAAAGTGAAAGAGACTTCCTTACACTCGCGTTTAACGCATCAGGATCAATTAACGTTACTGGATTTCCGAATGGCCCAATCATATCAGTTGGACAAGAGATGTTTAGCAATTCAACTCGTCCAACTGGAGCAAGCCAATTGCAATTGATAAATAGATTCGTGGATTATGAATTTCTTAAAAAGATTTCAAGTGATGGTTCGGATTTTGATAAGTATAAAATCACACTTTTGGGAGCGGGAGTGGTTCGAGAAATAAAGCTTCTCACCTAAAGTGCGAGCTTATCTGTTTCAGGTGTTTTGCCATATCCTCCACCAGCTTGGCTTCTTGTTCAGGTGTCATTGGGGTGGTTCTCCTCAAATCTTTTAACGGCGTTCACATACGCACGCTGCTGAAGGGCAAGCCAAACATCCAATCCCTTTAGAATGCTCACGGCTATAATTATGCCGAGGACACCTGCATTCAGCCATTCTTCGGTGATTGCTATTGTGATTAGATACTGCTCACTCATGCGGGTTCTCCGTTGGCTTTCTACGCTCAACAACACGGGCGTAGGCTTTCATTAGGTCGTGAAGCGTGTCGATCATCACGACCCGTTTTTTAGTCGGATTTCTCCATGGGATTTTGGGTTTAGTCATCATGCCACCTCACTTTGCTTCATCAAAAACTGGCAGTTTTCCCGCACCAGTGCCTCGGCCAGCGGAGGACAGACCGAATTACCGCACATGCGGATTTGTTGGGTTTTGGTTAGGTGCTCGCCATTGGCTCCGCGATCGATGATGTAATCATCGGGGAATCCTTGGGTGCGGAAAAGCTCGCGCGGGGTGAGCATGCGCATGCCGATATCAACAATGGCGTAGGTTTGCCCGTCGATCTCTACCGTAACCAGCCCGAAGCGATCTCGCGTGGTGGTGGTGTGACAGGGTTTATCCAGCGCAGCGCCATCACCCGTGCCGTAGTATTTGACCATGAATGCAGCCACTAAAGCGGCATGGGTTCCGCCGGCACAAACTGCTGTGAGTGGATCGGCCAGATCACGCGCACTACGCTGTGAGCCTTTCAGGTGCAGCAGGTTGCCCATGACAACCGCATCGGTCAGCTTGGTGGTAACTGTTCCGCAAGGTGTGTTCATATCGCGCCCGGTGCTTGAGCCAAATTGGGGAGACATATGCGCGACAACGATGTTGGTTTGCGTTCCGCGTGTCGTGATGGTTGCCAGTGGTGAATCTGCCTTGCGGCCGATTGCGCCGGTGTTGTGCTGAGCGAGGAAGGCCGAGACAAGCGCAGCTTTGCCGCCGCCCGCCACCACGGTGCCGAGTGGGGCCGCAATGTCGAGGCAGCGCGGCGCTTGGCCTTTGCGCTCGCCGTAGCCAACCTGCACCAACGATGGCACGGCAACCATACGCTCTCCGCCCTTAGCTGTGGTTGTGGTGCGCAGCGGCTCATAGGCTGGCTCAACCCGCGCCCCTGATGTGGTGTGCGTGATCGGCACAATGAACGGCTGCGGAGTGTCGAGCACAAACTTATGGATGCCCCGCGCAACCCTGCGCATCGTGTTGTCGGCCAGTGGTCGGATGGCGCGCAAACCGTGCTTTTCTTTAATCTCTGCCGATGTGTCGAAAATAGACGGGCAGGGCAGTGACCAGTCAATGATCTCGGCGGCACTGCGCCACGGTTTTGCCTTGCCCGCGAGAATGGCCGGCGAGCCTGGCTTAGCGTGGGTGGCTTTGGGCCAAACAATGGGCAGGCCATCACACCGCGCTATCATAAATAGGCGCTTACGGATTGTTGGCGCGCCATAATCGCAGGCGCGCAGCTCACGCCACTCGACCTTATAGCCGTGGCGCCGGAGTTCTTTGATCATCTTCTGGAAGGTTTCGCCTTTACGCTCGGGGCAGGGCTTGTTGTTTTCGTCTAGCGGCCCCCAATCCTGAAACTCTTCCACATTTTCCAGCATAATCACTGAAGGCTTAGCGCGCTTGGCCCAAAGGACTGGCACCCATCCGAGATCCCGAATACCCTTTTCCAATGGCTTGCCGCCTTTGGCTTTGGAATGGTGTTTGCAATCGGGGCTAAACCACGCCAGCCCCACTGATTGCCCGCGCGTGGCTATTTCAGCCGGATCTATGTGCCAGATGTTTTTAACAAGATGGGTGGTGCCGGGGTGGTTGGCCTCATGCATTGAGAGCGCGACGGCGTCATGGTTCACCGCAAAATCGGGGCTACGCCCGAGTGCGTTCTCTATACCCGTAGACGCGCCACCGCCGCCCGCAAAACCGTCAACAATTAGCATGGTGTTCCCCAGTCAATTCTGAGTACAGGCAGTTTCCCACTTTCATGCTTTGTTTTGGGTATGTTTTGGGAACGGGAAAAGCTAAGCGACTGCGATCAATAACAATACGCCAGCCTTCCAAGCTGATGACACGGGTTCGATTCCCGTCGCCCGCTCCAGTAAAACAAGGACTTTGATGCCGATTGCTCAAAGTCCCGTTTTTTATTTCCCGCATTGCTTCCCACTTTATTGTTTCGTTTGTATGTCGTTCGTTCTCACAGTCACGTTTTCGGTCGGCTGATTCTGCCAACTTCTTTTGTCGCGCGCCTTGCGTATATTTACCTACCATTGACCGGGCTTTATGAGCTGTGATCGCGGCGATTTCCGCATCAGTGCAGCCAGACATTTCAAGTTCAGAAGGGGTTGGATCGAAGACCGTGAACTTGCTGGTCTTTGGGGGTGCTAACTATCGTCAGGCCTCTGGCTTCCTTTTTAGCGTCAGCCAGCAGGGCACCCATAGCTCGGTTCCGGGTTTGCCTTGCTTGATTGTAATGCCTGCACTGTCAAAATTACTCCAGCGCATTTTCAGCACATCGCCTTATCTCTGACCGCCGATGCTCAGTTCAAAGACAAGGTGGGCGGTCCCATCTGCTTTGGATCTAAACTTTTCTAGCGTGATTTTCGGCCACGGCATTGCCCTCACCAGTTTTAAGGTTGGGGATGTGGTCAAAGCTTACGCAGTGGCCGGTTATCACAATAGGAAGTGGGGCCATAATGTCTAACACGTGGAGGATATACGTTACCGATTGCGGGTCTAACCGATATCCGGGGCTTTCCGAAATGGAGATGCATTCCTCGCGCGGGGTGGGTTACGGTTCTTACCGTCGCGAGCGAGCCTGCTTGGGCAGCATCAGGCGCGAGAACGTTTGTCGTTTAGGCCGATCCACTAGCCCAAACTGAAAGCAACAACCTAACACCCAAACCACAAAACCGCGCAGGCAGCGCGCGAAAGGATGATTCATGGACCTTAGACGAATGGCGCGACGTGCGCGGCGAGAGAACACGCTGGAGCATGCGATGCTGCGGGCGGCCATGACGTTTGGCGGGTTTGCTCTGGTGATCCAAATCAGCTTGCCGCTGGGGTTTGTGCTGCTGCTGGCGTTTCTTTTCCTGAAAAATGGATGAGTCATGCCGACTGAAAAAATCGAGAGGGGTAGTCGCCGGCTCCAAGTAATTGCGCTCCTGATCCTCGCCGTAATTGTGCTGGGGCAAATGATGGGTTGGTGGGCGAATGACCCGCCGTGGTGGGTCACGCCGCTGCTGGGATTGCTGGCGCTCGGCGCAGATCGCCGCACGCTCCTGAAGCTCGGCCTCGCCTGGGCTGAAAAGAAAATCGAAAGCGACAAATAAGGGTAGGATACCAATATGAAAACCGTGCAAGAGCTTGCCGAAGAGATTATCCGCCGCGAGGGTGGCTATGTGAATGACCCTGACGATCCGGGCGGGGCGACAAACTTTGGCGTGACCATCGGCACGATGAAGCGCCTCAAGCTTGATCTCGATGGTGATGGCCGGATCACGTCAAAAGATGTGCGTATCCTCTCAAGGGAACAGGCGGCGGACATTTTCATCAAGCAATATTATGAACGCCCGCGCATTAATCTTTTGCCCGAGCCGCTTCAGCCATCGGTAATGGATATGTATGTGAATGCCGGTGGCAATGCCGTGAAAATCCTCCAGCGGCTTTTGCGGGAATTTGACGAGCCGGTCACGGTGGATGGCGCGCTCGGCCCGCAATCTGCCAAGGCGACCGAGCGGGCCATGGCGAAAGCGCCTGATTTCTTTGTGGATGCCTACGGAATCGCGCGCCGCAATTACTATTACCGGCTGGCTGAAAACCGCCCGAGCTTGCGCAAATTCGCCCGAAGGCGGAATGGCGGAAAAGGGCGTTTGAGGTGCCTCTAGATTTGTAGACGCTTTGCTTGGTAACTTTGGAACCAAGGAGAGATGGATATGGCTAAGGGAATACGGTTTACAGATGAGTTCAAACAGGACGCAGTAGCGCAGGTTGTTGAGCGTGGATATGCGGTCAGCGAAGTGGCCGAACGGTTGGGGATTAGCCCTAAATCTCTGTACACTTGGAAGGCGCAGTTCTCGAAGCCCACAAGGGTTCGGGACGCTGAGCTGGATCTGACTGTTGAGCTCAAGCGGGTAAAGAAAGAGTTGGCCCGTGTCACCGAGGAACGCAATATCCTAAAAAAGGCGACTGCGTACTTCGCGCGAGAGTCTTTGTTAGGTACGCGTTTATGCGTTGCCCGGCAGGGTATTGCGCAGCAATGCACGAGAGGGGAGGCTCATCGGCCCGAGTTTTCGGTCCGCTCCATGTGCCGCATGCTGATGGTTCATTTCAGCGGGTTTTATGCGTGGCTTAGAGAGCCGTTAAGTCAACGTGCGCAAGAGGACGCCCGTCAAACGGATCTGATCCAGCAAGCATGGACCGACAGCGGTAAAGTTTATGGATACCGCAAATTGCACGACGATCTTCTTGATCAAGGGGAGACATGCTCAGAGAACCGTGTTGCAAGGTTGGCCAGTTTGGCGGGTATCGCGGCGCAGATTGGCTATAAACGCCGCCCTGGTCGATATGGTGGAAAACCAGCCATCGTCGCCGACAACACGCTGGACCGACAGTTCGACGTTAATGCCCCAGACACGGTTTGCCTAACGGTGATTGCCTGCAATCACCTATCGGTAATAGGTAACAGATATCACGTACATCAAGACCCCCTCTCGGTGATTTTCCAAATCACCTGCCGGTCTACGGGATCGATGCAATCGCGCATAACAACCGACCTTGCCTTACAGGCATCGTTGAGCGCGGTTTGGCGACGCAAGCCAAAGCAGAAGGTCATGGTCCACTCCCCCTCTCGTGCATTGCTGCGCAATACCCTGCCGGGCAGCGGATCAAGGATCTCAGTATACCAGCAAGGAGTGGCAATCGTTCCTCGGCAAACACAATCTGGATGCAAGCATGAGCAAACGTGGCAACTGCCATCCCTCTCATGCATGTAAACATGCACTGCGGGGCAGTGGATAATGCAGTCGCAGAGAGCTTCTTCCAACTCTTGAAACGCGAGCGGATCAGGCGACGGACCTACATCACACGCAACGCGGCAAGGCAGGACGTGTTCCCTTCTCGGTGATGCAAGCATCACCTGTCAGGCAGCGGATTACATCGAGATGTTCTATAATCCAAAACGCAAACACGCTAGAAACGGGATGTTGTCGCCCGTCGAGTTCGAAAAACAGCAAAAGTGGAAGCAACAAGGCGTCTAGGAAACTAGGGGCACCTCGTTCAGTGTTGTAGTATGCCAGCCAATAGCACAACTTTTTGATGAAACCCAACACTATCAACCGACTCACCCCGAAATTCCTGCCCTTCTAGGGTCAATAGCTAAACAAGCACAAATGCGGCATTACAGGCGCGGCCCTACATTTTACCGCCTTGGCCGCAAGATCATTTACCGCGGCGCAGACCTTAACGAATGGGCCGTGGCGCGGCGGGTAGAGCCTGCCAACAAGGCACACCACCTATGAGCAAGCGCGCCTATACGCGGCGGATAAAAAAGTACACGACTTACACGATTGCAGAACTGGCTGAAAAAACCGGCGTTACCAAGTAAACCGTTCGGCGCTGGATAAGCGACGGGTTGCCCACGATTGATGCTCAGCACCCAACGTTGATTGTTGGGCAGGCCGCGCGCGAATTCCTCAACGCCCGCCAAGCCAAAACCAAGCGGCGAATGGCGATAGGCGAGCTTTACTGCATGACCTGCACAGCCCCCAGCGCGCCGCTTGGCATGATGGCCGATTACCTACCCCAAAGCCCCGCAGGCGGGCGGCTCAGCGCCCTTTGTGGCACATGTGAGCGCCTGATTCTCCACAATGTGAGCGCGGCCCAATTGGCCGAACTTCACCAATATTTGGATATTAAAACAAGAGGCAGTGAATACGGCTAAACGAACCCTTCAACCCTCTCTTAAATGATACCTTCAGAAAAGACGCATAGACATGCGTAATTATCACCCCGAAAACGAGCGTCTAAAGCGCTGGTATTTAGCCTTTATCAAAGAGACCAAAGGGCAGGATCATAAGTCGACGGATAAGATCGCCGCCGCGCTGGTTAAGTTTGAAGAATCCACCAAATACAAGCCCTTCAAGGCGTTTCATATCGAGCAAGCACGGCAGTTTAAAACCATACTTGCCCGCGCTAAAAACCCACGTACCGGCCAACCGCTAAGCCTCACCACCATTGATGCCACCTTGCGCATGGTGAAAGGGTTCTTTGGCTGGCTCTCGCTACAGCAAGGGTTCAAAAAGGTGCTCAGCTTTGCAGACGCAGAATACTTCGACAATAGCGCCAAAGACGCTCGCGCCGCGCACTCCGCCCGCCAACGGCCCCACCCCAACCTGCAGGCGCCTATATGGCCTTTCAGGCTATGCTGGAAAGGGTCGGAGATAGCCCAGCGCAACAAGGCGTTATTTGCGTTCTTTATGCTCACAGGCGTGCGGGTAAAGGCAGCGGCGACCCTAACGCTCAAGCACATTAACCTAGCCGATGGCACGGTGTTCCAAGATGGCCGCGAGGTAGACGTGAAAAACAGTAAGGTGTTTATGACGGAGTTCTTCCCCGTTGATACGGCCTATCTGGCTTGCTTCACGGCGTGGGTCAAACACCTGCAAGGAACCCGCCTGTTTGGCCCGGAAGACGCGCTATTTCCCAAGCTTGAACGCCAGCTGATCAACGGCAAGTTCTCGTTCAAAACAGTCTCGCGCACCCCTTACGCCAACGCCAACAAACTCACTCAAATCATCCGCCTAGCCTTCGCAAATGTCCAACTCCCGCAATATACCGCCCACAGCGTCCGCAACACGCTTGCCTTGCTGATGTCCGAACTCAACCTTTTAGTGTTGAGCAACAAAAAACATGGTCCAAAAACCTAGGCCACGACAACCTCCAAACCACAGTATCACACTATATGAAGGTCTCAGAGCAAAGACAGGTAAAGCTAATGGGTGGGTTGAGAAATAGGTGGTGCAGGGAGAATAGGCGTATTCTGTTGAAAAACTCCGCTTTTCGGCAAAAGCCGGAAATATTTACCCGCACAGCGCAACTGGGAAGCTTTAGCGAGGGTTTCGGCTAAAATGAGCTCCTAGCCTTGGTTCGGCGCCTGGAGCCTTTTTGTGGCAATCCACACGAAGTTTCAGCAAACGTGTGCTTTTGGCGGAATTTCTCGAGCCCCTAATTCGGGAGTTTTTCAACAGAATAGGCGGAGAGCGGACTTTCGTTGCGCAGTTCCCAAGGTCAGCTAAGCGCTGTCAAGCGCGCTTGATAGAGTTAAGTAGATTGGGCGAAACTATGACCTGTGTTAATTTATATCTTTCGATGCTCAGCCACACACACAATCTGATACGGCAATTTTGTAGGTCTCACATCCAACGTGGTTAATTACGAGGGATGGAGATGTTTCAATGCTAGTTATTATGGATGACAGCGTCTTCCCACTCGGCAAGGAAACTCTTACGTTTGAGGGCATCCAAAAATGTCATGAGCGCGGGTTCCAGTGCAATGGTTGCGTGTTCAGCTTGATTTAGCTGCGAATTCAATGGTGGCAGCGGAAAGGAGACTTCATCCGCCGAGGATTGCAGCGCAATCAAATGCTGGATGAATGCAGCGGCCATTTCGGGATGTTGTGCTTGGCTAGAAACCATGGCAGTTCGCATCATTGTTGTTGGGAAATCTGCTGGAAAAATAACCTGGATTTTGTCCTTACTTTTGACTCGAGCCTTCGCATAGCTGCCCAAAACATTGTATGCGACCGCGATTGTGCCATCAGTTAGGTCATCAATCATCTCGCCAGAACAACAGTAAAGGCGCAGATCCAACGCGCCCATAACCTCCATCAAGCGCCAGTAGGTTTCCGACGCGCGAGCGTCTTGGGTGGCAAACAGATACCCCAAGCCGGATTGGCGCACATCATAGGTGCCGATGCGCCCGCGAAATACCTCTGGGCGGGCCCGCAGTGCCTGAATCAATTCTTGGCGGGTATTGGGAATAGGATGGCCGGCAAATGCGTCACGGTTAATAACAATGGCGGCTGGCTCTGATGTGAACGCAAATAGGCTTTGTCGCCATTGGGCCCATGCGGGGTGCGCTATATTTGTTAACCGGCGCGCCAATCCGTCATTCGCGCTTTTAAATTGCAAATCCATTGCGCTCGAAATTACCAGATCAAAGGCATCAGGGTTCGCTCTAAATCGGCGATCAATATCCGCCGTTCCAGTCACCAAATATTCAATGGCAATATAGGGGTATTGGGAGACAAAACTTTCGATGATAGGGGCGAATAGTGCCGTGTCGGTGCTGGATATGATCCGCAGCACCTGTGTCGATGCGCCTTCATTGAAGGTCTGGCGGTCTTCCCATGCTTGCGCAACCAAAGCCTGCGGCAGAAGCCCCAATATTAAAGTAACAATAAAGCGCATGCGCCCCCCTCTGGTCGGTTTGATAATTGCAGGCTACCGCCGTGTGCTGTGGCCACATCCAGCGCAATGGTCAAGCCCAAGCCAGACCCAATTGTTCCCTCGGCGTTTGAGCCACGGCTGAAACGGGTCGCCAGCGTGTCGAGTTCCGCCTCTGGGAAGCCTTTGCCGCTGTCACAAACCCCAATCCGGATGCTCGGTGTTGCCGTTACAAAAACATCAACCGTGCCGTCACTGGGCGAATATTTTAGCGCATTGTCGAGCAGGTTTCGCACCGCATTCTGAATAAGAATCGGGTCGCATGAAAATAGAACCTGCTCATCACATTGAAGCCGCAAACTTAGGTCTTTCATCTCGGCAATCGGGGTTAGGCGCGTCACAAGCTCATTTACCAGCGCAACCAGATCAATGTTCTGTCGTTCTAAATGATCAGCGCGAAAGGTAATCATCGCGTGGTCCAAAAGCTGCCCCGCAGCGCGCGAGCTTTCGTCAATCGCGCGTATCATAGACCGTATGGCTTGGCGGTTTTCCTCTTTGTCCACACGCTGCAAGGTGGCCTCGGCATAAGACCGCACCGTGGCAAGCGGCGTACGCACACGGTGCGCGGCTTCAGCGATAAATTCCTCGGACTGGCTCAGGGAATGGTCCAGCCGCGCCATAAGCGAATTCAGAGACACGACCAAGGGCAGCATTTCCAGCGGGACCGGTTTTTCAAACGGGCTTAGGTCTTGCGGGCCGCGCCGCGTGACCGAGTTTGTAAGGCGTTTTAGTTGTCCAATAGTTGCCGATGTCGCCCAGAACGACAGCAAAGTCGCCAGTGCGAAAAAACCCGTAACAAAAAGCGCTGCATTTTGTGAAATCTGGTCCAATGTGCCGGATAATGCATCTTGTGTTTGCGCGAGTGCGACCCGGATTTGCGTGCGTTTGTCTTTTCCGATCAACGTACGGCTTGCCGTCGCCACGCGGACCAATTCACCTTGGTGGGTAATGGTTTGAAAACTGATATCCCGGTCCTTCGTCTGTGTTATGAGCAAATCTGGATAGCCCGAAAGGAACGTCTCATCTTGGTAAATCGCATAGAAAACACGGTCATCCATCGGTGTACTGAGCATCGAGAATGAAGCATACGGAATGTCGATTTCAACAACGCCATCCCATATTACGGCCGCATCCAATATCGAGGTCACAGATGCCCCAAGAATGTTGTCTTGCGCTGATTGCGCGACCTGCACAGCATAATTTCGAATCGCAAAAAACAGCAGTAATGCAAGGATTGCCGTGCCACCAATCAAGGTGAACATGAGTCGGTTTCTGAGGGATCCGGAGGTGCGGGAATTAGGATTCATGATCTAGCCGATAGCCGATGCCGCGCAGGGTGGTGATTTTCAGATCCGACGGGTTAAGGTGCTTTCGGAGCCGCCCGATATAAACCTCAATCGCGTTTTCTGAAACATCTTCATCATACGAAAACAGCCGATCAGCCAGCTTTTGTTTTGAAAACACTTGCCCGGGGGCATTGATCAAAATCTCAAGCAGGCGCAGTTCACGGTTGCGCAAGTTTACGGTTTCTCCACGCACCGAGATTAACCCCGCTACGGGGTCAAAAACCACGCCGCCCGTCTCAATAACGGTTTGAGATTTTCCAGATTTTCGACGTAAAACCGCCCTGCACCGCGCTTCAAGCTCAGCATGGTCAAATGGCTTTGTAACGTAGTCATCCGCCCCGAGATCAAGCGAATTGATTCGATCTGAAATCTGACTGCGGGCGGTCAAAATGATCACCGGCGTACCCATACCGCGTGCGCGATGTTTTCTCAAAAATGTCCGCCCGTCGCCGTCGGGCAGCATAATATCGAGCAAGATCAGATCATAATCACCCGTTTCAATATAAGCAGTCGCATCTCTCAAATTTTCAGCGTGCTCAATGACATGGCCATCAATTCTCATGCGAGAGGAGATAGCATTTGCGAGCTCTTTATTATCTTCAACAAGGAGAAATTTCATGGTTTTATATTTTCAATAATGCCGGAAACAAGTCCACTTTACGCCGATTTTCGGCGCATGTCAGGCTCATGACAGGTTGCTATGTTTTAGTCCCCTTAACTGAGCTGCCTAGCAGACAGTTGTCAACTGAGAGGAAAAATGATGACTTTTGAACTAAATCGTAGAACCTTGATCGCAGCGGCAATGACCGTATTTGCGATTGGTTCCAGCGCACATGCCCAAGAAACCCAGGTTTTGGACAGCATTCACTTTCTTATTCCCGGCGGCGCCGGCGGTGGCTGGGATGGCACTGCGCGTGGCACTGGCGAAGCGCTGACAGGTTCCGGCCTTGTGGGCACGGCGACTTTTGAAAACATGTCAGGCGGCGGCGGCGGCAAAGCCATCGGTTTCTTGATTGAGAACGCTGAAAGCCAGCACGGCACTTTGATGGTCAATTCGACCCCTATCGTGATCCGCTCGCTGACAGGTGTTTTCCCGCAAAGCTTCCGTGACCTGACATTGATTGCCGGTACTATCGGTGACTATGCTGCGATTGTAGTTAGCAAAAACAGCGACATTAACAACATGGCCGACCTCA
The DNA here is from genome assembly GCA_002402045.2 of Paracoccaceae bacterium. Classification (GTDB taxonomy): domain Bacteria; phylum Pseudomonadota; class Alphaproteobacteria; order Rhodobacterales; family Rhodobacteraceae; genus UBA3077. Next base: position 17,921 of record NVUX02000073.1, read on the forward strand.
TTGCTGCGTATGACGCAGATCCTTCTGCAACCGCAATCGGTGGTGGCTCCGTACCAGGCGGCATGGACCACTTGGTTGCCGCAATGGCCATGGAAGCTGCGGGCAGAGACGCGCTCGCCGTGAAGTATATCCCTTACGATGCGGGTGGCAAAGCTATGGCCGCCTTGCTGTCAGGCGAAATTGCAGCTTTGTCTACCGGCCTGTCAGAAGCTATTGATCTGGCCAATGCTGGCGAAGTTCGGATCATTGGCGTAACCTCTGATGAGCGCGTACCAGCGGCCGCAGATGCGATGACCATGAAAGAGCAAGGCATCGACATGAGCTTTGTAAACTGGCGCGGCTTCTTCGCAGCACCAGGCTTGCCTGCAGATAAAGTTGCTGCATATCAGGACGCCATTGCAAAAATGTACGACACCCCAGAGTGGGAAGTTGTACGTGCACGTAACGGTTGGGTAAACATCCACAACTCGGGTGATGACTTCAATACGTTCCTGGAAAACCAAGAGCAGGTTCTTGGCGATCTAATGAGAAAACTAGGCTTCCTCTAAGGAATGCTTGTCGGGCAGAACGGTTCGCCGTTCTGCCCATTTAACTTGGGGGGAATGACTATGGCGTTGGATCGCTGGATTGCACTAATATTACTCTGCATTTGTTTAACATATGGATATACGGCCTGGTTCACGATGGATGCGGGCCTTGCTCCTTTCATGATGCGTAATCCGATTTGGCCCAGCACCTTTCCGAAGGTTCTGTCTATTATGGCGATCATAGCATGTCTCGTGATCCTCTCTGGTGTTGAGAAATCAGAAGAAACGGAATCCGAGATCGATTACCGTAGGCTGCATGAATACAAGCTTGGCCAAGCTGTTTTACTGCTGGTTTTGATGGTCGCTTATGCGCTGTGTTTGCGCCCTGTGGGCTTCATTATTTCCACCACGTCATTTTTATTCTTGGGCTCCCTCATTCTGGGAGAGCGCAAATGGATACTGATGTTCTCGGTTGCCTTCATCGCAACGATGATCGTTTGGTATTTGGTACAACAGGTTTTGGGTATCTATATGCGCCCCTTACCCGGCATTTTTGGAGGTTAATATGCTAGAAGGACTTCTTATTGGCCTAGAAACGGCCATGTCATTTCAAAACCTCGCGATGGTCATTGCGGGCTGCCTGATCGGTACATTCATCGGAATGTTGCCCGGGCTTGGCCCCATGTCTATCATCGCGATCATGATCCCAATCGCGATCTCAATCGGTGACCCTTCTGCGGCACTGATTTTGCTGGCAGGGGTTTATTACGGCGCAATTTTTGGCGGTTCCACCTCCTCAATTTTGCTAAACGCACCGGGGGTTGCTGGAACAGTTGCCACTAGCTTTGACGGCTATCCCATGGCCAAGCAGGGCAAGGCCGGCAAAGCGCTCACCATTGCAGCGGTTGCCAGTTTTACCGGTGGTACGGTTGGCGCGATCCTGTTGATGATATTCGCGCCGATGCTCTCGTCTGTCGCCCTGTTGTTTCACTCAGCAGAATATTTCGCACTGATGGTTGTGGGGCTCTCGGCCATCGCAGCCTTTGCTGGCACAGGCCAAGTCGCCAAAGCGATCCTTATGACACTGTTTGGCCTAATTCTAGCCACGGTTGGCGAGGGAACATTGTTTAGTTTACCACGCTTCACAGGCGGCATTATGGATCTGCAATCAGGCCTTGGCTTTGTTACGCTAGCAATGGCAATGTTCGCATTGCCTGAAGCAATTTCCTTGGTGCTAAAGCCCAAAGAAATGAGCGGCACCAGTGAGGATATTAAAGATCTCCGCATTACGCGAAGCGAAGCACGCGCCATTGCGCCGGTCATCGCGCGCCAGTCGATACAGGGTTTTTTCATCGGTGTTTTACCCGGCGCGGGCGCAACAATTGCAAGCTTTCTGGGCTACGCGGTTGAGCGCAATTTGGCCACCAAAGAAGAGCAAGCTGAATTTGGTAAAGGCTCTATCAAAGGCCTTGCGGCACCCGAGGCTGCGAATAATGCCGCCTGTACCGGCTCTTTTGTGCCATTGCTCACACTTGGGATCCCCGGATCTGGCACCACAGCGATCCTTTTGGGCGCGCTTATTGCGCTGAACGTTTCACCGGGGCCACGCCTAATGATCGACGAGCCACAGATTTTCTGGGCCGTGATTATGTCGATGTTCATTGGTAATGTGGTTCTTCTGTTCCTAAACCTACCCCTGATCCCCTACATTGCCAAAGTCCTGTTAATTCCGCGCAACTACCTGATCCCGTTCATTTTGTTCTTCACGTTGATGGGGGCGTATATTGGCCAAAACAATGCAACAGAATTGTTGATACTTGTTGGCTTTGGTGTCTGTGCTACGGCGTTAAAGTTTGCCGATTATCCGCTACCACCCCTACTGATCGGGTTCATCTTAGGCGGCATGCTCGAAGATAATTTCGCGCGCTCTATGCAGCTATATGACGGTATTTCCTTCATCTGGGAGCGGCCAATGGCGCTTGGTTTGCTGGTCATCGCCGTCATGTTGCTCTTGTTGCCCAGCTACCGCGCCCGCCTCGCTCGGCACCGTGCACGAGGTGTTGCAGATGGCGACTAGGTTTAAAACCTATCAATCCATCGCAGCACGTTGAACAATCAGAGTTTCCCCAAGGGACACCTTGGGGAAACAGAAGTCTGCTTCGAGTCTGGAACAGAGGTGGTCGTGGACATTTGGGCCAGTGTTTAAGATGGATTGACATATGAGAAAGGCGATTCACAATGACGAAACGAAAGAGCCATTCCGCCCGCTGCCCGGCGGTCGTTTGCCCTTACAAACG
>NVUX02000074.1 GCA_002402045.2 Paracoccaceae bacterium
CGCGCCATGTGGCGCGCCCTTTTTTAATTCAATCACGTAAGATCTAATCTTTACGCTTGGCTTTCGCCCAGATCTTTTTGTTGGTCAGATATAGCATAACCGCAAAGAAGCTGAGGAAAATTACCGCCACAAGGCCAGCCTTTTTACGGTCCACCAGCTTAGGCTCCGCTGTCCACATCAGGAAGGATGCAACATCTACAGCCAGCGCGTGCTCGTCATTGTCTGCCGCAGGTTCATATTCTACCAGCTCGTCAAACAGGGGCGGTGGCATAGATGTCCAGCCGCCAGGGAAGGTTGTATTTTCATACAAGATCGCGCCAGCTTGCTCTTTTTCTTCGCCAGTATAACCGGTTAGAAAGGCCACAATGTATTCTGGGCCACCAACGCCGCGGAACAGTGGGTTAACCACCAAGCCGTATGGGCCTTCAAAGCCTTTGCGAGCTTTAGCCATTAGCGAAAGATCGGGCGCGCCTTCATAGCTGCCATCGCCAAATTTGTCTGACGGGATCGCAGGGCGATAGTCGTCAAGCTCGGCGTCAAAAACCTCAAACTGTGCGGCATAGGCTTTTACCTGGTCTTCAGGTAGGCCAACGCCGCCCGCATCTCCAAGGTTGCGATAAGCCACAAGGTTAAGCCCATGACACGCGGCGCAAACTTCGGTGTAAACTTGCAAGCCGCGCTGAAGCTCGGCCTCCTCGTAAATACCAAATACACCTTCAAAGCTAAACGCGATGTCGTGGATTTTTCCAGTTTCGCTCGCAATTGCCGAAGTCCCAAAACCCAGCACCACAAGGGCGGAAAGGATCGTTTTCTTAAACATTTTCATTGTCCTTTCTTACTCTGCCGATTTCGGCGGATAGTGGGAATCGAAGTCTTCTTCAATCGTTTCAGGCGGTGTTTGCGGTTTCTCGAACAGGCCAAGAAGCGGCAGGATCACCAAGAAATACCCAAACCAATAGAAGGAGGCGTAAAGCGCCATGCTGGCATAAGGCTCTTCCGCAGGGCGGGAGCCGAGCCACATCAGGAACATGAAGTCAAACGCCAGCAGCCAGAAGAAGAAGCGGAATGCTGGGCGGAAACGACCCGAGCGCACTTTGGATGTATCCAGCCATGGCACCAGTGCCATCACAAAGATCGAGCCAAACATGGCCACAACCCCAAAGAACTTCGCATCAACAATGCCGCCGGTGATGAAGGATGTGAACTGCACAACCATAACATCAGCGGTAAACGCCCGCAGAATGGCGTAGAATGGGAGGTAATACCACTCTGGCACAATATGTGCTGGCGTTTTCAGCGGGTCAGCCATGATATAGTTATCCGGCTCGCCAAAGAAGTTCGGCATAAAGCCAATGACCGCAGCAAACACGATCAACACCACGACAAGCGCGTAGAGATCTTTGATCACAAAGTATGGCCAGAATGGCAGCGTGTCTTTCTCGGCTTCTTTCTTTGAACCACGGCGAACTTCAACACCGGTTGGGTTGCTGTTACCGGTGGTGTGGAAAGCCCAGATGTGCAGCGCCACAAGCGCCACAATCACAAATGGCAGCAAATAGTGTAGCGAGAAGAAGCGGTTAAGCGTTGCATTATCAACAGCTGGCCCCCCAAGCAGCCAAGCCTGCAAGCTTTCGCCTACGCCCGGAACCGCGCCAAACAACCCGGTAATTACGGTCGCACCCCAGAAGGACATTTGGCCCCATGGAAGCACATAGCCGAGGAAACCCGTTGCCATCATGGCAAGGTAAATCAGCATACCGATGATCCACGTAACCTCACGCGGGGCTTTATATGAGCCATAGTAAAGGCCACGGAAAATGTGCAGGTACACCGCAATAAAGAACAGCGTCGCGCCGTTCATGTGGGTATAGCGGATTAACCAGCCATAGTTCACATCCCGCATGATGTGCTCAACAGATTGGAAGGCCATGGCCACGTTTGGCGTATAGTGCATTGCCAAAATAATGCCGGTAATGATTTGCAAAACCAGTGTGAAGGCAAGGATAATGCCCCAGATCCACATCCAGTTAAGGTTTTTCGGTGTCGGAATCATAATCACATTATGAATCAGCCCTACAATAGGAAGCCGCTTGTGGAGCCATTTTTCCGCGTTGGATTTTGGCTCGTACTGATCGTGTGGGATACCACCCATGATGTTCTCCCTTAGCCTAGTTTAATTACGGTGTCGGACAAAAACTCGGATGTCGGCACCAGAAGGTTGAGCGGGGCAGGCCCCTTGCGAATACGGCCAGCCGCATCATAGTGCGACCCGTGGCATGGGCAAAACCAGCCACCAAAATCTCCGGCGCCATCACCGATCGGGATACAGCCGAGATGGGTGCAAACACCGATCATCACCAGCCATTCGCCCGCTTCGTCCAGCGTGCGGTTTTCGTCAGAGGCATCTGCCGCGAAATTATTGTCATTTTGCGAAGTTTGATCCGGCAGGTCCGCCAAAGGCGTGCTCCGGCTGGCTTCAATTTCTTCGGCGGTGCGGCGGCGAATAAAAACCGGCTTGCCGCGCCATTTTTTGGTGATCTGTGTGCCCGGCTCAATGCCGTCAATGTCGATCTCGATGGACGCGAGCGCCTGCACATCAGCGCTGGGGTTCATTTGGTCGACCAGCGGCCAAACAGCGGCGCCAACCGCTATGGCCCCGGTTGTGGCGGTCGCGACATATAGAAAATCGCGGCGCGAGCCTGTATCTTCTGCGTGAGACAATGGAGGTCCCCCCTTGCTGATGCCCGATTTTCGGGCTGGCTATACATTTTAAACCCGCAGATTGCAGGCATTGCAGGAACCGAATACACCTGACACGGCGCGCGGTCCAGCGGACTTTGCGCCGCATGCCTAAAGAAAGTGGAAATATTGCCCCAAAAACTACGAATCGCTGCTTTTCAGCCCGATATAGCCCCGAATCTCGGCACAATGATTCGCCTCGCAGCCTGCTTTAATGCCGGAATTGACGTGATCGAGCCCTGCGGATTCCCGTTTTCGGTCAAAGCCCTGCGCCGATCAGCGATGGATTATGCCGATATTGCCGATATCGCCCGCCATATTTCGTGGGAGGCATTTCAGGCCCAGCGCACTGGCCGCCTAATTCTTATGTCCACCAAAGCCGCCACGCCGCTATGGGATTTTGGCTTTCAGGATGGCGACACCATAATGATGGGCCGCGAAAGCGCGGGCGTGCCTTCTGCCGTGGCCCAAGCCTGCGATGCCCGCCTGCTTATCCCCATGCCCGGCGGTGGCCGCTCGCTTAATGTGGCGGTTTCAGCCGGTATCGCACTAGGCGAAGCCACTCGCCAACTCCGCTAAAGCGGGGGCGCGCCCCGAATCATTCCGGATATTTCGCGGCCATATCCGCCAGTTTGTTGATATATAGGCAAGACTTCCCCTTTTTATGCTTCCCGATTCGGCTCAAAATTTCGCTATAGTCGGTGTATTCCGGCAGGATATACACCACCAAGTTGGCTTTACGCGGCGAAAACCCAACCCGCATAAAATCCCCCTCGCGGTTACTTTCATATTTATAGTGATAGCGCCCAAAGCCGATAATCGCCGCGCCCCACATTTTGGCAGGCCCGTTATCCGCGCCATCATCGCTAGCACCACCTCGGCATCCGCGCGGCGCTTTGGGTTTTCAACACTTTCCAGAAATGCCGCAACATCCCAGTCGTTTTCTTGCGTTTTATTCGCCATTCCACGCCTCTTTTTGCAATATCCTAGCATATTTCTGAAAAGCACCATATCCGCTTGCGAAAGGGCTGTCTTCCCCGCATCATCACCACAAACCTAATTTGTGGAAAGCCCCAATGCTCGATAAAACCGAACTCGCCAGCAAGCTCAAAGACCCGTCACTGCTTATCACCAATGCCTATGTGGCTGGTGAATGGGTGGGGGCCGATAGCGGCAATACTTTTGCCGTTACCAATCCTGCCCGCGGAGATGTTATTTGTGATGTGGCCGATTGCGGCGTCGCCGAAACCCGTCGCGCCATTGAAGCGGCTTATAAGGCGCAAAAGCCATGGGCCGCCCGCACCGGAAAAGACCGCGCGGCTGTGCTGCGTAAGTGGTATGATTTGATGGTCGAAAATGTTGATGATCTTGGTGCGATCCTTACCGCTGAAATGGGTAAGCCACTGGCCGAGGCCAAAGGCGAAATCCTTTACGGAGCCAGCTTTATCGAGTGGTTTGCCGAGGAAGCCAAGCGCATTTACGGTGAGACAATACCCGGTCACCAGGAAAGTAAACGCATTATCGTAATCAAACAGCCGGTGGGCGTGGTGGCCTCCATTACCCCGTGGAACTTCCCGAATGCCATGATTGCCCGCAAGGTTGGCCCCGCGCTGGCGGCTGGCTGCACTTTTGTCGCCAAACCCGCTGCCGAAACCCCACTTTCAGCGCTGGCCATGGCCCTGTTGGCCGAGCGCGCTGGCGTGCCAAAAGGCGTGTTTTCCGTGGTCCCTTCAACCGCGTCTGCTGATGTTGGCAAGGAGTTCACCTCGAACCCCAAAGTGCGCAAGCTTACGTTCACTGGCTCCACCCAAGTGGGCCGTATTTTGCTGGCTCAAGGGGCCGAGCAGGTGATGAAAATGTCAATGGAGCTAGGCGGAAACGCCCCCTTCATCGTGTTTGATGACGCCGATCTGGACGCCGCCGTTGAAGGCGCAATGATCGCGAAATACCGCAATAACGGCCAAACCTGTGTATGCGCCAATCGGATTTACGTGCAAGACGGCGTTTATGATGCCTTCGCCGAAAAAATGGCCACGGCTGTTGGCAATATGAAGGTCGGAGACGGCTTCGAGAGCGGCATCGTTGCAGGCCCGCTTATAACCGAGGCGGCCGTGGAAAAGGTGGAAGCCCATATTGCCGACGCCATTGCTAAGGGTGCGACCGTTACCACCGGCGGCCATCGCCATGCGCTGGGTGGCACATTTTTCGAGCCAACCATCCTTACCGGCGTAACCCGTGATATGATCGTCACAAACGACGAAACCTTTGGCCCCGTGGCGCCGCTGTTTCGCTTCACCGATGAAGACGACGTGATCGAGCAAGCCAACGATACCATCTTTGGCCTCGCCAGCTATTTCTACGCCAATAACCTTAGCCGCGTTTGGCGGGTGGCCGAAGCGCTAGAATATGGCATGGTCGGGGTGAATACCGGCCTGATCTCCACCGAAGTGGCACCTTTTGGCGGGGTCAAGCAATCTGGTCTCGGGCGCGAAGGCTCACACCACGGCATAGAGGATTACTTGGAGCTGAAATACATTTGTATGGAGGTTTAGGCCAGCGGGCTAGCTATATGCGCCTTACCAAAAGCTAAAAGACAGGGTCTGCGGCGCGAGGCAAATCTCGTTGCTGCAGGCTTGCAACACAAGCGTCACCACATTTCCCCCAGGAGCAATGGGCGCGCTTAGCTGCACCACACCTTCATACAGCGCCAGCGGCGTTTCACTATTAAAGGCCAGCGTGGTGATCAGCGGCTCCGGATAAGCCGCCGCGCCCAGCGCCGCGCCATTAATTTGCAGCGCGGTCGGGATAAAGTAATCTTCCAGCGGCACATGGGCATTTATATGCCAGCCTTCAGCCACCTGAATGGTGATATCCACAACACCCGCGCCTCTGTTAAGCTTTGCCCGCACCAGCACCGCCCCGTTGGCCACCGCCCGCGCAGGGCCAGTATCACCGCGGTTTTGCGCATCTACCGCGGCTAGCGCCGCGGCCCGCTGCTCGGGAAAGGTCAGCGCGTGGCCTGAAAGCACATCCGCCATTGCACTGGCCTGTTGAATGAACTCAACATCCGCCCCACGCCGTGCCAAGGCGCTGAGCAGCCATTGGGCCTGCGCATTGCCAGAAGGCACCTCGCCATCATCAAGCTGAATAAAAGCCCCAAGCCCTTGAGGCTGCTCGTTTATCCTGAATATCCCGCTATCTTCCTGAAAATTTGCCAACATATAGCGGGCAATGCGCGCCGCCTCAGGTAGCCAGCCGCCTGTCGGGTCGGCATCATGCAGGGCCACAAGCGCTCGGCCAAAGCCCGCATAATCGGGCAATTGCGCCTCTATCGTGGCCGCGCCCGCAATATGGCTACGAAAATACCCGTCTCCATTGCGCATATTTTCCATAATAAACCGCGCGGAAGCCTGCGCCGCCGCCAGATATTCCGGCCGCTCATACGCGTGTGCACCAGCGACCAATGAAATAATCATCTCGCCATTCCAACCCATCAGGATTTTTTTATCCGTATGGGGCAGCGCGCGGGCCATGCGCGCCAGCCGCAGCCTTTCAAGCCCCGCGTCAAGCCGCGCTTGGTCCGCAACCGCATCAGTGAGCCGCAGCGTGCTCGCCCCTTCAATGGCACCGTTTTCCACCACATTCAGGGTTTCTATCAGAAAATCGGCCTCCACCCCCGCCACGTCGCGAACTTCATCCGGCGCCCAAACATAGAAAACCCCCTCCTCATATTCGCCAGCCTCATTCAACGAATCTGCATCCTCAGATGCATAAAACCCGCCGGTCGGTGCCTGCATATCACGCACTACATAGTCAAACACGCGCTGGGCTGCCCGTGCATAGTCAGGGTTGGGCTGCACCCCATCAAGCCGTGTTAAAACCCGCCCGATCAAGGCTTGGGTATAGAGCATTTTCTCAAAATGCGGCACCGCCCACGCATTATCTACCGTATAGCGATGGAAGCCTCCGCCCGCTTGGTCATGAATGCCCCCATTCACCATGCTCGTGGCTGCCAGTTGCACCGCTTCCAGCAAGGCCTGGTCTGCGTTGCGCTCGGCTTGGTCGAGCAAATAGAGCAAGCTGGATTCCTGCGGAAACTTCGGGGCCACACCAAAGCCGCCATTAAAATCATCCATCTGGCTCAGCATACGCGCCGAAACCGCGCTGGCCAAGGCGGGTGTAAGTGGCCTCGCCCGCGCCTTTCTGTTTAAATATGCCCGCACAACATCGCCCAGCGCCTCGGCCGTGCCCTCAATGCCTGTGCGGTCCTCCAGCCACAGCCGGTTTAGCTCGCTTAAAACCTCCAAAAACCCATCGCGCGGGTAATATCCATCGCCATAAAATGGCGCGCCCTCTGAGGTGAGAAACACCGAGTTGGGCCAGCCTCCGCCCCCCGTCGCGGTTTGTGTTACCAGCATAAACTGCTCATCAAGGTCGGGCCGCTCCTCACGGTCCATCTTAATTGAAATGAAGTTCTCATTGAGAAAGGCGCCGATAGTTTCATCCTCAAAACTCTCTTCGGCCATAACACGGCACCAGTGGCAAGCCGCATAGCCAACCGAAAGAAATACCGGCTTGCCCTCCGCGCGGGCCTTGGCAAAAGCCGCTTCGCCCCACGGGTACCAGTCCACCGTATTATAAAGATGCTGCAATAAATATGGGGAGGTTTCCCCCATCAAATGGTTGGGTGCACGCTCCTGCGCAGCTATTGGGCTGGCGAGGATAAGGGCAATAAGGGCAATAATTCTCATGGCAGGCTCCGCATTTTTCAGCAAACTAGCACAGGCCGTGGTTAGCGCCTCTCACGTCTGCGCGAGGCGTCAATCAGCCATTTTCAGCCAAAAGCTGGCCCATTATCGGAATATCACCGGGGTAAGCTGCGGCCAGCACCGCCATAAAAGTGGTATCGGCATGGGCGAGGCGCAAAAAATCAAGCGCGTAGGGGTCGTCTGCCATGGTTTGCCACCTCGTCGTCAGATTCAGCTCATCCGCCGGTTTACTAAACTTGGAAAATGACGATCCACCACCATAGCGCTGCACTTCGCCAAGCGTATTATCTAGCTCTGCCAGCCCCAATTCTTTCAGCTTATCGCAGCGATAACTGGGCGATATCGCCCAATTATCAAAGCAAATAACCACGTGTTTGGTTTCCTGCGCCGCCAAAAGATGCGCTTTATAGCGCATAATCTCAAATATAATCCCGTTGCTGATATCCAGTGCCTCGGGCGCTGATTTATGGTTCATCAGCCGCATAAGCCGAATGAAAGACGGCAGCCAGTTCACAAAACTGCGCGTTACAAGCACATTGTGGTCAAACGCGGCATCTGGAAAATTCGGAGAAATCTCACCCTGCTCAAATCCCGCTTCGTATGAAATCAGCACAAAAGGGGATTTTTCGGGGGGTAAATAGGCCTCCAAGGCCCGTTTTAGCGGGTAGCCCTTCCCGCAAAATTTTCCGTTTAGCTCAGATTGCCCACAGGTGCGCGTGGCGGAGCGGCGCATAGTGCAACTATTCAGGAAAACGGTGTCCGGTCGCCCGCAATTACGCAACATCCAGTTGATAACCGCATGTTGCCCTGTGCGCCGAATGCCCAGCACCCGCATCCGGCCATCCGATGCCGCAAAGAGCTGCTGCTCAATCTCGACAAAGGGCTGGTCGGGCATGGGTTAAACCTTACGCGCGATCATCAGCTTTTTAACTTCGGCAATCGCCTTGGCAGGGTTTAGCCCCTTTGGGCAGCTCCGCGTGCAGTTCATAATCGTGTGGCAGCGATAAAGCTTAAACGGGTCTTCAAGGTTATCCAGCCGCTCGCCGGTGGCCTCGTCGCGGCTATCAATAATCCAGCGATAGGCGTGCAGCAGGGCCGCTGGTCCGAGGTAGCGGTCCCCATTCCACCAATAGCTTGGGCAGCTGGTGGAACAGCAGGCGCACATTACGCATTCATAAAGCCCATCAAGCTTTTTGCGGTCCGTGATGCTTTGGCGCCACTCTTTGGCAGGCCGGTTGGTTTTGGTTTCCAACCACGGCATAATGCTGGCATGCTGGGCGTAAAAGTGTGTGAGATCAGGGATAAGGTCTTTCACCACCGGCATATGCGGCAGCGGATAGATCTTTATATCGCCCTTCATCTCATCAATGCCATACAGGCAAGCAAGGGTGTTAATCCCGTCGATATTCATCGCACAAGAGCCACAAATACCTTCGCGGCACGAGCGTCGAAAGCTCAGCGTTGGGTCAATTTCGGTTTTAATTTTTATCAGGGCGTCCAGCACCATCGGGCCACAATCTTTTACGTCGATAAAATAAGTATCAACCCGCGGATTTTCGCCTGAATCAGGGTCAAACCGGTAAATTTTCACCGCGCGCACGTCTTTGCCCTCGGGCTTGGGCCAGATTTTGCCGGCCTTCATGCGTGAGTTTTTTGGCAGTGTAAATTCAACCATGGTGCATATTCCTTATGGCGGCATGTGCTGGCCCGAGGGCCAGCGCCTAAATTATTGTGACCCCAGCGAGGAAACCAGCGTGGCCCCGTTGGTGATAAACAGCACAGCACGCTCGCGTTGCACTGCATTCAAATCAACCCAGATGTTTTGCTCATCCGGCGAAAGCTGCAAGTATTCCGGCGCAAGGCTGGTTACGGAGTCTGTTATTGCACAGGCCCCCAGTGCCAAAGCACCCACAAATAAAACGGCAATTTTCATTTACATTCCCTCCACAATCTGGCCATTGGCCGTAAGTTTGCTCATGCAGGCCTCAAATGTTTGCGCCCTTGGTTTAGGCGTCAAGTTTATGCGTAGTCCGAGCCCAAAAGACGGCCCTGTATTGGAATTAACCCCCGCAGTGGCATTGCCCGAAACCACTTGCGCGGCCTCGTCAGCTTGTGCTTGGCACATGGCAACGGCATCCGCGCGCGTCATGGTTTCCAAGGTCGGTGTGCAGGCGGCAACCGCCAGAATTGAGAGTGCTAAAATATGTTTCATAATATGCTCCGTAAATTAATACACCCGTTTTTTGGGTGCCAAACGCTTCACCTCAATGCCACCCTCAGATTCGGGGGTGAGCGGTGTAACGTGAACATCACGATAGCTTAATTTAACCTTCCAGTCATCCCCGATGGTGGCCAAGGAGTGCTTGCGCCATTCCTTGTCATCACGATCAGGGAAATCTTCATGCGCATGCGCGCCGCGGCTTTCCTTGCGGGCCTCGGCAGATACAATGGTGGCCAAGGCGTTGGGCATCAGGTTGGCCAGCTCAAGGGTTTCCATCAGGTCGGAATTCCAAATCATCGAGCGGTCGGTAACGTTGATATCATCCATTTTATTGGCAACAATATCCATCTTCTCACAGCCCTCTATTAGGCTTTCAGAGGTCCGGAACACGGCGGCATCATTTTGCATGGTTATCTGCATTTCAAGCCGAAGCTCAGCCGTTGGCACCGCCCCGCGCGCATGGCGGATATTGTCAAACCGCTCCATCGCGGCCTCCACCGAGGCCTCGTCAAAGGCTTGGTTTGGCGCGTCGGGGTCAATGATTTTACCCGCCTTAATCGCCGCCGCACGGCCAAAGACCACGAGATCAATCAGCGAATTGGAGCCAAGCCGGTTGGCCCCGTGCACCGAAGCACAGCCCGCTTCCCCCACAGCCATCAGGCCGGGCTCAATAGCGTCGTGGTTATCGGCGGTCGGGTTCAGTACTTCGCCCCAATAATTGGTCGGAATGCCGCCCATATTATAGTGAACCGTTGGCAAAACCGGAATTGGTTCTTTGGTGATGTCTACTCCGGCAAAAACTTTTGCACTTTCTGAAATGCCGGGCAGACGCTCGGCCAAAACTTCAGGCGGAAGGTGATCTAGGTGCAAGAAAACATGGTCTTTATTTGGTCCAACACCACGGCCTTCGCGAATTTCGATGGTCGAGCAGCGCGATACCACATCGCGTGAGGCGAGGTCTTTATAGGTCGGCGCATAGCGCTCCATATAGCGCTCGCCTTCGGAATTCGTCAGGTAGCCGCCTTCACCGCGCGCGCCCTCGGTAATGAGCATGCCCGCGCCATAAATGCCGGTGGGGTGGAATTGTACAAATTCCATATCTTGCAAAGGCAGGCCTTGGCGCGCAACCATGCCGCCGCCATCGCCAGTGCAGGTATGGGCCGATGTGGCGCTGAAAAACGCGCGGCCATAGCCGCCAGTGGCCAGCACTGTCATTTTAGCATTAAAACGGTGCAGGGTGCCGTCATCCAGCTTCCAGGCCAAAATGCCCTGAATTTCACCATTCACACCGCGCAGCAGGTCAATCGCGAAATACTCGATGTAAAACTGGGCATTATGCTTCAGGCTTTGGCCATAAAGCGTGTGCAGCATAGCGTGGCCGGTGCGGTCAGCAGCGGCACAGGTGCGCTGCACGGGCGGGCCTTCGCCATATTCGGTTGTGTGGCCGCCAAAAGGCCGCTGATAAATCTTGCCATCTTCGGTGCGGGAAAACGGCACGCCGTAATGCTCCAGCTCATACACCGCTTCAGGGGCGTGGCGCACCAGATACTCTTGCGCGTCCATATCGCCCAACCAGTCGGAACCCTTGATCGTGTCATACATATGCCACTTCCAGTTATCCGGCCCCATGTTGGACAGGCTGGCCGCAATGCCACCCTGTGCTGCCACGGTGTGGGAGCGCGTGGGGAACACCTTGGTAACGCAGGCGGTTTTTAGCCCTTGCTCGGCCATGCCCAGCGTGGCCCGTAGGCCAGCGCCGCCGGCGCCCACAACCACCACGTCATATTCGTGGTCAATAAATTCATATGCAGCCATGATATTTTTCCTTACTCAACCGCCGAAAGCGATTTTGGCGACTGAAAAAACGCCGGTTACGCCGATTAGCGTGGTAAACATTGTGTTGACGAGAAGCGCGGTTGTCATCGCGGCTTTGCCATGTACATAATCCACAATCACCTCCTGCAACCCCTGCCGGAGATGCGACATGATGGTGATAAAAAACAGGATTGCGATGATGGCATTAACCGGATGCTCATAGATCGCCCGCACCTCATCAAAATCTGAGCCAATGGCGCGCAAAAGCGGGAAGATAAACAGGAGCACAAGTGGCAAAAGCGCCACCGCTGCTACCCGCTGTTTCCACCATTCCACTGTGCCGTCTTTAGCCGAGCCGAGGCCCTCAACGCGCTGCCTATCCGTTTGATACCGCATCAAAATACTCCCGTCGAAACCAGAATGCCAATAACCGTTAACACCACCGAGCCCGCCATTACGGCCAAACCTGAGCGGTAGGCCGTTTCAAGATCAAGCCCTTTGCCTGCGTCCCAGAAAAGATGCCGGATACCGTTGCAAAAGTGAAAAGAAAGCGCCCAGAGGGAGGCGATCAGGATAAAACCACCTACAACCGACGTCATAACGGCGTTTGCGGTTTCAAAAGAGTCCTCACCAATGGCAAGCGCCAAAAACCACCACGTGATCATGGTGATGCTGACTGCCAAGCCCACGCCGGTAATCCGATGGAATATGGACAAACCCATCGTCCAGAGCGGGCGGTAAATGGATAGATGGGGGGAAAGTGGGCGTTTGCCCCTGTTCACATCTGCCATGGTATCTCCTGACTATTTATCGGCTCAAAGCATAGCTTGAGTCTGTTTTGACGCAGGTTTACGCAGATTCCCCTTTCGGGCAAGTTAATTCGAGGCAATGTATCTCGAACTATTCAGATTGTGCTGGGTTTGGATATTTGTGATCACTTAAATTTTTTATGTGATCACAAATTAACGCTTGTTTTTGTTGGCATGGGGGAAAGGCTTAAGCACGTCTTTACCAAGGAAGTTGACCAAGTCCAGCCAACCATCCCCTTTGGACAGGTCCATCACCAATAGATCATCGGGGCGATCAGCAAAATACTCAACAATCTCGGCGTTCTGTGCATCGTATTTCTTGCAATATAGTGCTTCATTCCCCGAAAGCCGTTCCACACCATACATCCAGCTTCGTAGCGGGTTGTTTTGGTCAGGAAAGAAGCGACGGTAGCTTTCCAGCCAATCCGCAGTATCTCGGATTGTCAGAATGAATTTTGCACCCGGATGGGCGGCATCCAATTCGCGATAGATAAATGCATTGGGAGAATCCTGAATGGCGTCCACACCGTCGACCACAGCCAACACTTTCTCGATAATCTTGGGCCTTGGGTCCGGCGCACGCCAATTCATCCTGCGGTTCAATACCTTAGTCGAAACGCCAACAGAAAAGCCCAGCGCATGCAGGGCATTTCCAAGAGAGCTGGTGCCGGTTTTTTGGAACCCAATGCAGAAAATTTTGCTTGTCATTGTGGCATCAGTGCCCAGAAATCCAGATCAAGCAGCACATGGGATGGGAATTTCCCCTCCACTTTCTCAAGGCTCTGCCCCACGCCTCCCGTATAGGCTTGCAAGCGCAGCCTGATAGCGCCGATGCCGCGAATCTCGGCCTTGTCCAGCACGGTTGAGCGCGCTCGAATGGTATCCCCTGAAAAGCAGGGGTTGGCATGGGTGCCAGCATTAATGGCCACGATCATTTGCGCATTGGCGAGGCCGTTAAAGCTCAGCGCGCGGGCCATAGAAATTACGTGGCCGCCGTAAATCAGCCGCTTGCCATCGGGGCGTTGGCTGGCGTCAAAATGCACCTTGGCGGTGTTTTGCCAAAGCCGCGTGGCGATCATGTGTTCGGCTTCTTCAATGGTGACGCCATCAATGTGGTCGATCACCTCGCCAATTTCATAATCGGCTAACCGGTGCTTTTCGCCGGCCTGCGCAAAATCATAGCGGCCAAAATCCAGCCCCTCGGGCATAGGAAGCTCTGCCGCCTCAAGCGCGGGTTTCAGCACGGGAATCACCGTCTTCGGCGCGGGCGCATTCACGTCCCGCTTTCGCACCATCACCCAGCGCACATAGCTCAGCACCGCCTCGCCGCGCTGGTTGGTGCCGGTTGAGCGCACCCAGACCACGCCGTTTTTACCATTGGAGTTCTGCTTTAGGCCGATCACTTCTGAGCGGGTGGAAAGCGTATCCCCCGCATAAACCGGCTTTAAAAACCGACACTCGGCATAACCCAGATTGGCCACGGCATTCAGCGAAATATCCGGCACAGTTTTGCCAAAAACTATGTGAAACGCCGCGAGATCTTCAATCGGGCTTTCCGGCAGCCCGCAGCTACGCGCAAATTCATCGCTTGAATACAGCGCAAAGCGGGTGGGGTAGAGCGCGGTATAAAGTGCGCGCTCACCGCCCGAAACCGTGCGGGGCGTGGCGTGTTCAAACACCTGCCCAACACGATAATCCTCAAAGAAATAGCCAGTATTAACCTTGCTCATACCAGCCCCAGCTTCAAGCCGGGGGTGTAGTTGCCCTCATATTCCTTCACCACGGCTTGGGCACAGCGCACCACACCACGGCCCGCATCATAGGTCATTACGGGGTCGCCTTGCAGCGACCATCCCTTGGCCAGCGCTTCCGAAACCTTATGGCAAAAGGCCGAGGTGTCATCTTCGGTCAACAGTCGGTAGGCGAGCATTTTATCCTCCAAATGGATTTGGACCAAGCCAAATGTGCAGCCCGGAAATTACGGCAAACACCACGGCTGAAATAATCAGCAGCTTTATATCGCCTTTGATAGGGCCAGCTTCGGGCTTTTCCCAAGCGCCTTCTTGCACGTTGATCAGCACCATATTGGCCAGTGCCCAAAGGGCCATGCCGCCAAACAGCACGATCGAGGCAATATCGCCATTCACCAACAGGTGCGCGCCAGACCACAGAACAACGCCCCAAAGCATGGGGTGGCGCAGCCATGTGCGCGCGTGGCCCTTGGAGTTGCCCATGCCCAGCATAATCACGGATATAATCATCAAAGTGTTGTTGATATGCCGCGTAAAGCTTGGCAGCTCATACACAAATTCAAAGGGGGCGGCCCGATATCCGAATACCATCAATATGATAGACGCCAGTATCAGCAGCGCCATCACGCCTTTTGAGCCTTCCCCCATTTTTGCGGTCATGCCCGCCCGCATTTCCGGCGCGAGCCGCTTGAAGAAATGCGCGATGGTCCACAGCGCTACACCGGCTATTAGTAAGTTCATGATCGTCCCCTAGGTTTTCATTTTGGCGATCATATCGGCCTTGGCAAGCAAACGCACGGCATTTTCTACGTGCAGGTTTTCCACGATCTTCCCGTCAACCACCGCCACACCAGACGCATTTTCAAAGGCTT
This sequence comes from Paracoccaceae bacterium, assembly GCA_002402045.2. Taxonomy (GTDB): domain Bacteria; phylum Pseudomonadota; class Alphaproteobacteria; order Rhodobacterales; family Rhodobacteraceae; genus UBA3077. Next base: position 14,977 of record NVUX02000074.1, read on the forward strand.
CAATATAGCGCTGGGCGAGGGTCAAATCCGCTTCGCTCGGTGCAAATACGTCGTTTGTAACCTCGATCTGCGCGGGGTGAATCAGCGTTTTGCCGTCAAACCCCATGGCCAGGCCCTGTTGGCATTCAGCCCGCAGCCCGTCTTCATCTTTAAAGGCATTATATACGCCATCAATACATACCAATCCATACGCCCGCGCCGCCAGAAGGCACAGCGAAAGCGATGTCATAACCGGTGCGCGGTCTGGCATGTGCTCGGCAAACAGCTCTTTTACGAGGTCATTTGTGCCCATCACAAACCCCTCCAGCAATGGCGTACTGGCGGCAATTTCTTTGGCGTTCAAAATGCCAAGCGGGGTTTCCATCATCGCCCAAAGGCGGGTTTTGCCTTTAAGCTGCCCTGCAATCGCCTGTAATTCCACCGCGCCGTTCACCTTCGGAATCAAAATCCCGTCAGGCTCCGCGGCTATCGCGGCTTTCAGGTCGGCCTCGCCCCACACGCTCTCCAGCCCGTTTATCCGAATAAGCCGTTTGCGCGCCCCATAGCCGTGCTGCACCATTTCACACACCAAATCACGGGCTGCCAGCTTATCTTCCGGCGCCACTGCATCTTCCAGATCAAAGATCAGCGCGTCAGCCGCTAGCCCTTTGGCCTTTTCCAGCACGCGTTCGCGCGATCCGGGCAAATAAAGCACTGAGCGGTAAGGATGGGACATGTGGGCCTCCTGAAGTATGTTGCAGTGCAGCAGTTTAAGGAAGGTTTCTGTAAAAACAAGTTTTTTGTCAAGCAACCAACGCTTGCGGAGAATCGAAATTAGGAGTAATCCAGTGGCGAAATCAACGAACTCCAGGAGAGTATACCATGGCACGCGCAAAAATCGCCCTTATCGGGGCCGGACAAATTGGCGGCACTTTGGCACATTTGGCCGCAATGAAAGAACTGGGCGACATTGTCCTTTTCGACATTGCCGAGGGCATTCCGCAAGGCAAAGCTTTGGACATCGCCGAAAGCGCGCCAGTCGACCGCTATGACGCAGCCATGAGCGGCGCCAATGATTATTCGGCAATTGCCGGCGCAGACGTGTGCATCGTAACTGCCGGTGTGGCGCGTAAGCCCGGCATGAGCCGTGATGACCTGCTCGGCATTAACCTCAAGGTTATGAAATCTGTTGGCGAAGGCATTGCGGCCCACGCGCCAAATGCGTTTGTGATTTGTATCACCAACCCGCTGGATGCCATGGTTTGGGCGCTGCGTGAGTTTTCTGGCCTGCCTCATAACATGGTTTGCGGCATGGCCGGCATTCTGGACAGCGCCCGTTTCCGCCACTTCCTTGCGGATGAATTTGAAGTTTCTGTTAAAGACGTAACCGCCTTTGTTTTGGGCGGCCACGGCGACACCATGGTGCCCCTCGCGCGCTATTCCACCGTTGCCGGCATTCCTTTGCCAGACCTCATCGAGATGGGTTGGACAACGCAAGAGAAGCTCGACGCTATCATCCAGCGCACCCGTGATGGCGGTGCCGAAATTGTAGGCCTGCTCAAAACCGGCTCCGCGTTTTATGCGCCTGCCGCGAGCGCCATTCAAATGGCCGAAGCCTACCTTGGCGACCAAAAGCGCCTGCTGCCCTGCGCAGCACACGTGGCTGACGCATACGGCTTGAAAGACACCTATGTAGGTGTGCCAACCATTATTGGTGCCGGTGGCATTGAAAAGGTTGTGGAAATCAAGCTGAATGCTGAAGAGCAGGCAATGTTTGATAAGTCGGCAGCCGCAGTGGCCGGTCTTGTTGAAGCCTGCATTGCCATTGACGGCTCACTCGCAAAATAATGCCAACACGCGGATTTGTATTCGCAACAACTGGGCCAGAGTATACCACTTTGGCCCAGCGCGCTGCTTTATCGGTAAAGCAGCATTGCCCAAATATCCCGATAGATATGTTCACAGATCAATCGCTGACCGACGATACATTCGCCCAGATCCACGAGCTTGAAACCAGCTGGTTTCGTCCAAAAATGGAATCCATGTATCGCTCGCGCTTTGCGCATACGGTGTATCTGGATGCCGATCTGCTGGTTATTGCAAATATCAGCGATATATTTGACATGCTCGGCCGGTTTGACCTCGCAGCGGCGCAGGATCAGTATCGAAACACCCCGCTCGCCACCAACATGTATAAACGCGCCATGCCTGCGGCTTTTCCACAGTATAATGGCGGCGTCCTTGGGTTTGCCCGCAATACCCGCACTCAGGCCTTTCTTAAAAGCTGGGAGCAAGCGCTAAAAAATAGCAAAAGGCCCCGTGACCAACCCATTTTGCGTGAGCTTCTTTTTGAGTCTGATCTGTCAATTTGCACACTACCCTCCGAATATAATGTCCACCGCATAGAGCATCTGCGCACGCTTACCTCACACGATGCCGCGCCCCGCGTGATCCACCATCACCATTTTCACCAGCATATCAGCCATGGCTATTATCCGATAACCTCTGTGCAAGAATTGCTCGGCAGCCCGCTTGCAAATCACGTGCAAAAGCTCATTGCGGCTGATACCAGCCTGAACCCCGAGACCACGCGCAGCAAAGTGCCTGCCTATTGTGATATTCATCGGGGAAAACCAATGCCGACGCCGCATCGGATAAAAAACAAAAAGGACTTAGCGCAAAAGTTCAAAAACCCCTTTCGCGGCACATACGGAGAAACCTGGTATCGGGCGATTAAAAAATGGCTCACAAAGGGGTGAGCAGAGAATGGCCTGCTCAATTCTTTTACATTGAATATCGCGCCTTTAAAAACTACCTTTGGTATAGTCATTCATAAATAGGAGGCCTCATTGCGCATTCTCACAACCCTCGCTCTCATTTTCGCCACGGGGTCCGTGGCCGCTCAACCCAACAGCTTGCTTGCGGAGTCCAGCCTCACTGAGGCCGAAGCGATATTGGCCGCACAGCCCGATAAATCGCCCAATGATCAGTTCACCTATGGGGCTGTTTTGTTCCTCCGCGGCATTGAGAAATCGCTCCAGTTTCGCTGGCAGCATAATATGGCGATCAAAGATTTTGATCTGCCGGTGCTGCGCCTGCCAGTGCCGCCCAACCCCGATGCCCAGCCGTTTTCTCCCGAGCTTATCACCGTTTTGTTTGCAAACCTGCGTGATGATATGGCGGTCAGCCAAGCCGCACTTGAGGCCGTTTCCGGTGAGGTTTCGGTAAAAATTGACCTGATGACCCTGTGGTTTGATATAAACATGAACGGCGTGCAGGACGAAGGCGAAGGGCTGATAGAGTTTGGCATCAACACCACAATGAGCCCCCGCCAAGCGCGAGATATGCTGGCACAAACCAACCCCGCCCTTACGGTTCAATTTGATACCGCCGATGTGGCGTGGCTAAATGCCTATACCCACCTGCTGTCCGGCCTTTCCGAGCTGGTGATCGCCTTTGATCCAACAGAGGCAATTACAAAGGTGCTGAGCAGCAATCAGGCCATGATGGCCCTGCGCGGCAATACGTCAGCCCCCAATATATTAGACGCCCTGATTGGCGGTAACGCAGGTGGGTTTGGCGGCTGGGTCGACCAGTTTGCCATGGTTTACGGCGCGCTTAACCAGCAGCCTATCGCTGAAAACACCCGCGCAGCACATGGGCATTTTCTGGCCATGATCGAGCAAAACAAGGTATTTTGGGCGGCTGTGGCAACAGAAACGGACAATACCCTAGAGTGGATTCCCAACGCTACCCAAACCGCCGCGCTGGGCTTTACCCTCCCCGAAGGGGCGGCTGAGGCATGGCAAGCCATCCTTGGGGATGCCGAGCAAATGCTCAGGGGTGAGCTGCTTGTTTCTTATTGGCGCATCGCCCCGGCAGGAGGTGTCAACATTCAAAAACTGTTTGAAAACCCGCCGGCGGTCGATATCGTAGACTGGTTTCAAGGCGCTGGCTTGCTACCATACCTAGAGCGCGGCCCCACGCTTTCCGCCCGCAATTTCCGGCAGTTTGAGCGGATGCTCTTGGGCGACACCCTGCTCTTTGCCCTATTGTTTAACTAAAAACCGAGCACTCCAGCTTTTGTGATCACACTTTTTTTCAGTGTGATCACAAAACCATATTATCACCCCAAATTGACCCCAGCTGCGACAAAATGGCTTTGCAGACTCATTTTTTCGTGTCTAATGCGCCTTGACCATACAGTTTGTTTACCCTTTTGGGGGCACAAACTGGAAATTGCTGCAAAAAGGGACATACGAATGAATATCCACGAGTATCAAGCCAAGAAGCTTCTGGGCGAATATGGCGCACCAATCTCTGACGGCCGCGCCGTTCTTAAAGCCGAAGACGCCAAAACCGCAGCTGGTGAGCTAGACGGCCCGATCTGGGTTGTGAAAGCGCAAATTCATGCAGGCGGGCGCGGCAAGGGTTCTTTTATAGAGCCTGAGGCTGGCGAGGCTGGTGGCGTGCGAATCACCAAATCTGTTTCGGAGGCCGCTGAAGAAGCGCAAAAAATGCTGGGCCGCACTTTGGTTACCCACCAATCTGGTCCTGCGGGCAAGGTTGTGAACCGGGTTTATATTGAAGACGGGGCGAGCATCGCCACCGAGCTTTATTTGGCCATATTGGTTGATCGCGTATCTTCCCGCGTGTCTTTTGTATGTTCCACCGAAGGCGGCATGGATATCGAGACCGTGGCCGCTGAGACCCCCGAAAAAATCCTGAGCTTTAACGTGGACCCTGCGTCCGGCATTTCCGGCTTCCACGGCCGCCGCGTAGCGTTTGCGCTCGGGCTAGAAGGCAAGCAGGTTAAGCAATGCGTGCAGCTGATCAACCAGCTTTATAAGCTCTTCATTGAGCGTGATTGCGAAATGCTAGAAATCAACCCGCTGATCGTGACCACCGAGGGCGACCTTGTGTGCCTTGATGCCAAAATGGGCTTTGATGATAATGCGATGTATCGCCAGCCAGAGATTCTGGCGCTGCGCGACGAGAGCGAAGAAGACCCCAAAGAGCTGGCCGCTTCCAAGTTTGACCTGAACTACATTTCGCTCGACGGCGAAATTGGCTGCATGGTAAATGGCGCGGGCCTTGCGATGGCGACGATGGATATCATCAAGCTCTTCGGTTCTTCCCCGGCTAACTTCCTCGATGTTGGGGGCGGTGCCACCACTGAAAAGGTGACCGAAGCGTTTAAAATTATTACCTCTGATCCGAACGTAAAAGGCATTTTGGTGAACATCTTCGGCGGTATCATGCGCTGCGATGTGATCGCCGAAGGCGTGGTGGCTGCGGTTAAAGAAGTGGGCCTAAAAGTGCCGCTTGTTGTGCGCTTAGAGGGCACCAACGTGGAAAAAGGCAAAGAGATCATCAACAATTCAGGCCTTGGCGTGATTGCGGCTGATGACCTAGGCGATGCCGCGCGCAAGATTGTGGCGGCGGTTAAGGGATAGCGGAATGGAACTGCTTATCCCAATGGCTGTTTTGGCTGTGATTACATTCGGATTAGGCTTTATGTGGCAAAAATCTATTCGACCTCCTTCATTGGGGCGAAAGTTGTTTTTTGGCTGGCTGCTGCAACTCGTAATCATTCTTGGGGTTTTTATCATTTCCGCTAGAAGCGGCGCGCCTAGTAGTTCTCACGACTCAAGTGGCTTGGGAGGGATGGGCCATGCACTCGAATGGGGCGCATACACACTAGGTTCCTTGATTGGCTGGTTCGGAAACATCTTTTCTGGATTCGCCGTCCATGGGCGTCACACAAACAATGAATAGACCAAGGCCTCAACTATTTTCCGGCATATGCCGATCAAATTCCAAAGGAGCCTAAAATGGCCGTACTTGTAAATGAAAACACCCGCGTAATCTGCCAGGGCCTCACCGGCTCGCAGGGCACGTTCCACTCTGAGCAAGCGATTGCTTATGGCACCAAAATGGTGGGCGGCGTTACGCCCGGCAAAGGTGGGCGGAGCCATATCGGCTTGCCGATCTTTAACACCGTAGCCGAGGCGCGCCACGCGACCGAAGCCAATGCCACCGCGATTTATGTGCCGCCCCCGTTTGCGGCAGATGCCATTCTGGAAGCGATTGATGCGCAGATGGAGCTTATTATCTGCATTACCGAAGGCATTCCGGTGCTGGATATGATGAAGGTGAAGCGGGCGCTTGAGGGCTCCAAGTCTATCCTCATCGGGCCAAACTGCCCGGGTGTTATTACACCCGACGCCTGCAAAATCGGCATTATGCCGGGGCATATTCATAAGCGCGGCTCGGTTGGGGTTATTTCCCGCTCCGGCACGCTGACCTATGAAGCCGTGAAGCAAACCACAGATATCGGCCTTGGGCAAAGCACCTGTATTGGTATTGGCGGCGACCCTATTAAGGGCTTTGAGCATATCGACGCGCTTGAGCTGCTGCTGCATGACGATGAAACCCAGAGCATTATTATGATCGGGGAAATTGGTGGTTCTGCCGAGGAAGACGCGGCGCAATACATCAAAGACATGGCCAAGAAGGGCATTTCCAAGCCGATGGCTGGCTTTATCGCTGGCCGCACGGCACCTCCGGGCCGCCGCATGGGCCACGCTGGCGCGATTGTTGCTGGTGGCAAAGGCGGCGCGGAAGACAAGATCGAAGCGATGAAAAGCGCGGGCATTGTGGTGGCCGAAAGCCCCGCAGACCTCGGCCAAGCCGTGTTGAAGGCGATTGGGTAATTAATATGAAAAGGAGCGCGCACAAAGCGGCAAGGATGAAGCGAGGCATCTTAGCCCTTGGTCTAGGACTTGCTTTGTGCGCTCCTTTGTCATTTGTGAGGGCAGAACCGTATGGCCCTGCCCTCAATACCGCTATAGAACTCTGCCTCACTCTCCCCGAAGACGGCGAGAACGTGGAGGCGCACCTGATTGAAGCAGGCTGGAAAAAGAATCATAGTGAAAAAGCTGTATTTGACACAATGATCTCCACACATTTTGCGTTCCGGTATTCCTCTGAAAACGCTGAAGAACTTGGGTACTCGTTCCGAAACAGCGATTTCATGGCTGCCTCAGCGCTCGGAAATTCTGCACTCCCACCTCATCAACCAAGCTACTCACTCGACGACGTCCGCCTCGCTACTATCGGCCTTTCATTGGATACGCCGTATTGCCTCCTCACTGGACCTATCCGCTTGAATTCTGCCCTAAACATAATCGGTATATCTGAAGATAACGCAGTTGAAAGCGATCCTAGATTCAGTCAATTCGGGGAAATATCACGCGTTCTTTATACAGTGAAGTTCGAAAATAAAGACGTTGTCGTTGCTATTGTTGATACTGACGCGATCTCTGAAAAAGTCGCTGAATTCAGTCTCGATCAATATCTTGAAATTCTTGCCGTAGTTCAAGAAGTGAATATCTACATCAATCCCGCGGAAACCAGCGGTGAAAGGTATCCCCATGAATGATCAATCCAACAATGACCAGTTCCACGCAGAAAGTTTTTTGCAGGGGCATAACCTCGAATATATCGAGCAGCTTCAGGCGCGCTATGCGGTTGATCCTTCATCGGTAGATGATAGCTGGCGCACTTATTTTGCCGCGCTCGGCGTGGCGGCGGCAGATGCCAAGGCCGAGGCCGCTGGCCCAAGCTGGGGGCGCAAAGATTGGCCGCTTGAGCCAACGGATGATCTGACGGCAGCGCTAGATGGCCAATGGCCTGCGGACCCAGAAAAAGCGGCGGATAAAATTCGCGCCAAGGCGTCTGAAAAGGGCGCGGCTATTTCTGAGGCCGAAGTTAAGCAAGCGGTGCTGGATTCCATCCGCGCCCTGATGCTTATCCGCGCTTACCGTATTCGCGGCCACCTTTCCGCCGATCTGGACCCGCTCCAAATTGACCCCCCCAAGCTGCACCCCGAGCTGGAGCCAGCGATGTATGGCTTTACCGAAGCGGACATGGACCGGCCAATTTTTCTTGATAATGTGCTGGGTATGGAGCACGCTTCGATGCGCGAGATTGTGGCCATTGTTAAGCGCACGTATTGCGGCACGTTTGCCCTGCAATACATGCATATTTCCAACGCCGCTGAAGCAGGCTGGCTGAAGGAGCGCATTGAGGGTTACGGCAAAGAAATCGGCTTTTCCAATGAGGGCCGCAAAGCGATCCTGAATAAGCTGGTAGAGGCCGAGGGCTTTGAAAAATACCTGCATGTAAAATACATGGGCACCAAGCGTTTTGGCCTTGATGGCGGCGAAAGCCTGATCCCTGCGATGGAGCAAATTATCAAGCGCGGCGGCGCCTTGGGCGTGGAGCAGATTGTGATCGGCATGCCGCACCGTGGGCGGCTAAGCGTGCTGGTCAATGTGATGGCCAAGCCGTTTCGCGCGATCTTTAACGAGTTTCAGGGCGGGTCTTCCAAGCCAGATTCAGTTGAAGGCTCGGGCGATGTAAAATACCACCTCGGTGCCAGTTCTGACCGCGCGTTTGACGGCAATAATGTGCACCTAAGCCTAACGGCCAACCCAAGCCACCTTGAAGCGGTAAACCCCGTGGTGCTGGGTAAAGTGCGCGCCAAGCAAGAGCAAGTGGGCGACCTTGATCGCTCACGGATTATGCCCATTTTGCTGCACGGCGATGCGGCATTTGCTGGCCAAGGCGTGGTTGCCGAGTGCTTTGGCCTTTCGGGCCTACGCGGGCATAGAACCGGCGGCACTATTCATATTGTGGTCAATAACCAGATCGGTTTTACCACCTCGCCGCATAATTCACGCTCCAGCCCTTACCCGACTGATATTGCGTTGATGGTGGAAGCGCCTATTTTCCACGTAAATGGCGATGACCCAGAAGCCGTGGTGCATGCTGCGAAAGTGGCCACCGAGTTTCGGCAAAAGTTTGGCAAAGACGTGGTGCTGGATATTTTCTGCTACCGTCGCTTTGGCCATAACGAGGGTGATGAGCCCATGTTTACCCAGCCTCAAATGTATACCGCGATTAAAAAGCAAAAAACCACGTTGCAGCTTTATTCCGAAAGACTGGTGGCTGACGGTTTGATGTCTGAAGGCGAAATTGACGCGCTGAAAACCACGTTTCAGGCCTTTTTGGCCGATGAATTTGAAATTGGCACCGAGTATAAGCCCAATAAGGCTGATTGGCTCGATGGACGCTGGTCAAAAATGCGGCGCGATACTGAGGAGTACCAGCGCGGTGATACCTCGGTGGATATGGCGCGGGTTAAGGACGTGGGCGCAGCGCTCACCAAGCTGCCCGAAGGCTATAACGCCCACAAAACCGTTTTGCGGCTGTTAAAAGCCAAGGGAAAGATGATCGAAACCGGCGAGGGCATTGACTGGGCCACCGGCGAAGCGCTGGCCTTTGGCACGCTGCTGTTGGACGGCTTTCCAGTGCGCCTTTCAGGGCAAGATTGCACCCGTGGCACGTTTAGCCACCGGCATTCCGGCATTATTGATCAAGAAACCGAAGAGCGGTATTTGCCGCTAAACCATATCAAAGACGGGCAGGCCGAGTATGAGGTTATCGACTCAATGCTCTCGGAATACGCGGTGCTGGGCTTTGAATATGGCTACTCCTTGGCCGAGCCGGACACGCTAACCCTGTGGGAAGCCCAGTTTGGCGACTTTGTTAATGGCGCGCAGATCATGATCGACCAGTTTATCAGCTCCGGTGAGGCAAAATGGCTGCGGATGTCTGGCCTCGTGATGCTGCTACCGCACGGCTATGAGGGCCAAGGCCCCGAGCACAGCTCTGCCCGCCCCGAGCGGTTTTTGCAGATGTGCGCCGAGGATAACTGGACGGTGGCAAATTGCACAACACCTGCCAATTATTACCATATCCTACGCCGCCAGATGCACCGGTCTTTCCGGCGGCCACTGGTGCTGTTTACACCCAAATCACTTTTGCGCCACAAGGGCGCAACCTCGAAAATCGAGGAATTTGCCGAGGGTTCCAGCTTCCACCGTATGCTGTGGGATGACGCTCAATTTGGAAAATCCGATACAAAACTGGTGGCGGATGCTGAAATCCGCCGCGTGGTACTGTGCTCTGGCAAGGTTTATTATGATCTGCTGGCCGAGCGGGATGCGCGCGGCCTAAATGACGTATACCTCATGCGGGTTGAGCAGCTTTATCCGTTTCCTGCCAAATCTATGCGGGAAGAGCTGGCTCGCTTTAAGAATGCCGAGTTTGTCTGGTGCCAAGAAGAGCCGAAAAACCAAGGGTATTGGAGCTTTGTTGAACCCAATATTGAAGAGGTGCTTAACCAGATTGATGCTAAACACAGCCGACCAATTTATGTGGGCCGCAAGGCGGCGGCCTCTCCGGCCACGGGCCACGGGGCCTCTCACAAACACCAACTTGAAGCCTTCCTGAACGATGCGCTGACCATTGACAAAGGACTAGACCAATGACCGATATCCGCGTGCCTACCCTAGGCGAATCCGTTACCGAAGCGACTGTGGCGACATGGTTTAAAAAACCCGGCGATGCCGTGGCGGTTGATGAAATGCTCTGTGAGCTGGAAACCGATAAGGTGACAGTGGAAGTGCCGTCGCCTATTGCGGGCGTTATGGGCGAAATCATTGCTGCCGAAGGTGAAACCGTGGGGGTAGATGCTTTGCTGGCGACACTGGTTGAAGGCGCGGGCGCGGTGGCAGCGGCTCCAACATCGGCGCCAACCGCTGTGGCGGCACCCGCCGCTGCGCCAACGGCAGCGAAAGACGTAGAGGATGCCCCTTCGGCCAAGAAAATTATGGCTGAGAAGGGCATTGACCCTGCATCCGTGCAAGGCTCTGGCCGTGATGGTCGGATTATGAAGGAAGACGTGGCTAAGGCTTCGGCCGCCCCTGCGCCTGTTGCGGCGGCCCCACGGCCGGCCACGAATGAGGTGCGTGAAGAGCGGGTGAAGATGACGCGTTTGCGCCAGACCATTGCCCGCCGCCTGAAAGAGGCGCAGAATTCAGCGGCCATGCTGACCACCTATAACGAGGTGGACATGACGGAAATCATGTCGCTTCGGACCCAATACAAAGACCTGTTTTTGAAGAAACACGGTGTAAAGCTGGGCTTTATGAGCTTCTTTACCAAGGCTTGTGTGCATGCGCTGCATGAGGTGCCCGAGGTGAATGCCGAGATTGATGGCACCGATATTGTGTATAAAAACTACGTGAATATGGGTGTGGCTGCGGGCACTCCTACGGGCCTTGTGGTGCCGGTTATTCGCGATGCGCACGAAATGTCCTTCGCCGAAATTGAGAAGAAAATTGGTGAGCTTGGCGGCAAGGCGCGTGACGGTAAGCTGACTATGGCAGAAATGCAGGGCGGCAGCTTTACGATCTCAAATGGTGGGGTTTATGGCTCACTGATGAGCTCACCTATTCTGAACCCACCGCAATCGGGCATTTTGGGCATGCACAAAATTCAGGATCGCCCCGTGGCCATTAACGGTGAAGTGGTTATTCGCCCGATGATGTATCTGGCCCTGAGCTACGACCACCGCGTGGTAGACGGCAAAGGCGCCGTGACCTTCCTTGTGCGCGTGAAAGAAGCGCTGGAAGACCCACGGCGGCTGTTGATGGATTTGTAGAGAAGATATTCAGATGCTATCACTAATCTTAGAAAGGTAAGGTACAATGTGCGCTAAATCACTGCTCTCCAAAACTATTTTATTTTTGGGATTGCCTTTTTGTGCGAGCGCCGAGCCAACAGCGCTAGAGTGCAGTTACGATGGTTATTCGAATATCTTTCAACTTTCCATCAACCTCGACACTATGCAACTCAAGCTAGGAAAAGAATTTGGGTTTTGGTATCCGATTGTTTCATTTTCCGAGAACTACATTACGGCATTAGGTCGTGGAATTACTTTCGCTGGCGAAGACGAATGGGAAAATCCTCCAGCGCACGGAGGGGACATTTTCGTGGTCAACAGAATCACTGGCAGCCTTTATTGGGCATCTGTAGGCGGCACCTGCACAACGGGCACATCTGGTGATTGCGAGCAAGGTTCAATGAATGCACTTGGTCAATCCGGACAATGCAGAACCAAACTATTTTGAATGAGTACATAACTTCGTACTAGAACTTATCCTCAGGAGGCCTTCAATGGCAGACTATGACGTAATTATCATCGGTGGCGGCCCGGGTGGCTATGTTTGCGCTATTCGTTGCGCACAACTGGGGCTTAAAACGGCTTGTGTTGAGGGGCGCGGGGCGCTGGGGGGCACATGCCTTAATGTTGGCTGTATTCCTTCAAAAGCCTTGCTGCATGCCTCGCATAGCTACCACGAAGCCCATACGAACTTTGAGAAAATGGGGCTGATGGGCGCAAATGTGACCGTCGATATGGGTAAGATGATTGACTATAAGCAGTCGGTTATTGATGCCAATGTCAACGGGATCGAGTTTTTGTTTAAGAAAAACAAAGTCGATTATTTGCGCGGCTGGGGCAAGATCACCGGTAAGGGCGAGGTCAGTGTTGATGGCGAGATCCACAAAGCCAAGAGCATTGTAATTGCCACCGGCTCGGAAGTTGCGCCGCTTAAAGGTGTTGAGGTAGACGAGAAAATCGTGGTCAGCTCGACCGGCGCGCTGGCGCTTACCGAGGTGCCTAAGCGCATGATCGTGATCGGCGCGGGGGTTATAGGGCTAGAAATGGGCTCGGTTTATAGCCGCCTTGGCGCTGAAGTGACGGTTATCGAATTCCTTGATCATGTAACCCCGGGGATGGATGCTGAAATTCAGAAAACCCTGCTGCGGAGCCTTAAAAAGCAGGGCATCAAGTTTATCCTGAAGGCCGCTGTGCAGAGCGTTGAAAGCAAAAATGGCGTGGCGACGGTGAATTATAAGCTGCGCAAAGATGACAGCGAGGCCAGCCTTGAGGCGGACATTGTGCTGCTGGCAACGGGCCGCAAGCCGTTTACTGATGGCGTTGGGCTGGAAGAAATGGGCATTGCGACCTCGCCGCGTGGGCAGGTGGTGACCGATGGCCATTGGAAAACCAATGTCGAGGGCATTTATGCCATTGGCGACGTGATTGACGGCCCGATGCTGGCGCATAAAGCCGAAGACGAAGGCATGGCCGTGGCCGAAAGCATTGCTGGCCAAGCGGGCCATGTGAATTACGGCGTGATTCCGGGGGTGATTTATACCACGCCAGAGGTGGCCTCAGTTGGCAAAACCGAAGCCCAGCTTAAGGAAGAGGGTCGTGCCTACAAGGTTGGAAAATTCACCTTTATGGGCAATGGCCGCGCTAAAGCGGTGTTTGGCACCGAAGGGTTTGTAAAAATTCTGGCCGATAAAGAAACCGACCGGATTTTGGGCTGCCATCTAATGGGGCCAATGGCGGGCGAGCTGATCCATGAAATTTGCGTGGCGATGGAATTTGGTGCGAGCGCCGAAGATATTGCCCGCACCTGCCACGCCCACCCGACCTTTAGCGAGGCCGTGCGCGAAGCGGCGCTGGCCTGCGGAGATGGCGCCATTCATGCCTGATATGGGCCTCCTGATACTGGGTGCAGTATTGGGAGGGCTGGTTAACGGGCTCAGCGGCTTTGGCTTTGCCATTATGGCGCTGGGCGTGTGGCTGTTGTTTTTGCCACCTACGCTCGCGGGGCCGCTGGTGGTGGCCTCGATCATCGGCTCAAATGTGCAAGCCCTGCCAAGGGTTTGGCCGCAAATTAACCTACGCCACACAGCCCCTTTTGTGCTTGGTGGCCTTGTCGGCGTTCCTATCGGTGTGGCCCTGCTTGGCGTGATATCGGTGCCGCTTTTCAAGGGCTTTGTGGCCGCCGTAATACTGGTTTTCCTTGCCATAATGCTAATATTTGGCAAGCATATCCGGCTGCCAGCCAAAGCCGAGCGCTTCAATCCGGTCATCGGCATTATTGGCGGCATCATGAGCGGGCTGGCGGGCTTGGCGGGCGTTGCCCCCACCATTTGGGCCACAGTTTTGCGCTGGGACAAACCCACCAAGCGCGGCATATTCCAGAGTTACAATCTAAGCATGGCGGTCCTGTCAATGCTCATACTCTTCTGGGCGGGCTACCTAACCCCAGAGTTTTGGCGCTTGGCGCTGGTCTCGGTTCCTGTTGCCGCGGCCGCCGCATGGGTCGGTGTGCAAATATATTTACGGTTAGGCGAGGCGCAGTTTCATGGCGTGGTCATGGCTATCCTCAGCGCCTCGGGCGTTTCCATATTGGTGAGCCTATTTCTTTAGCAATCCAAAACCTTTGAAGCTTCAATCGCACTGCGCAGATGGCCGCCAAAGTCTTCCACACGTTTTATCGCAGCATTAGCATCCAGATCTCCACCACAGGCCTGCATTAAAATCGCGGCTTTAATGTTCCACTCTGTTGCGATCAAGGCTGCCAAAGCCGCCTTTCTATCGCTTTTGGATAGGTCTGCCACCAAATTTATCGCGCGGCCTTGCAGCTTTTTGTTAGAGGCGTTCAGGTCCACCATCCGGTTGCCATAGCATTTGCCAATTTTCACCATTGCGCCGGTTGAAATCATGTTCAAAATCTGCTTTTGCGCGGAGCCGGATTTAAGCCGGGTAGACCCCGAAAGAATTTCAGGGCCAACAATTGGCGTGATCGGAATATCGCATAGCTGCGCCAGCGGGCTATGGGTATTGCAAGATATTCCAGCCGTTTTTGCTCCGGCCTCCTGCGCCTCGCGCATGGCCCCAAGCACATAAGGCGTGCGGCCTGATGCCGCGAGCCCCACCACAAAATCAGTGGCCGAAACATTAACCATGCGCAAATCTTTTGCACCCTGCTCGGCGCTATCTTCTATGCCTTCCTGCGCCTTAAACATCGCAGCATTCCCCCCCGCGATCAGGCCGATAACCATATCAGGCGGTGCCGAAAACGTAGGCGGCACTTCGGCCGCATCCAGCACCCCGAGCCGCCCGCTTGTGCCCGCACCGGTGTAAATAATCCGGCCGCCAGCCCGCAGCGCACGCGCCGCGGCCTCAATGGCTTGGCCGATTTGGGGCAATACCTTTTCAACCGCCTCGGCAATCTTATGGTCTTCGGCGTTCATAAGCGTGGCAATTTCGAGCGGGCTCAAGGTATCCAGCTGCTCAGAGGCAGGGTTTGTCTTTTCAGAATCCAGCTCTTGCAAGCCGAGTGCGAGTTGAATCAGATCTGTTTTTGCGGTATCAGTCATGGTGGAATTATATATTCCTAAAATACCTAAGGTCAATAATATAAAATTCCTATTATCGGAATTCTCTGCAAGGGGCAAAAAATGAGCACCAACCTGATCGCGCGTTTGAATATGGGGCTGGAGGGCATGTCGGTCAATGAGCGGGCGATTGCAGAGGTGATATTGGATGCGCCGAGCGAGGTGGTCGGGCTTTCTTCGCAGGCTTTGGCGAAGCGGTGCCATGTGAGCCAGTCCAGTATTATCAAATTTTGCCAAAAAGTTGGCTTTCCGGGGTTTCCGGCGCTCAAAATCGCGCTTAGTGCAGAAACCGCGCGCAGTGAAAACGCTGAGCAAATCCATGCGGGAATATTTAGCGACGATTCCATTGGCGCGGTTGCCAAAAAGCTGTTTGCCAGCAAAATATCAGCGCTTTCGGAAACCATGAAGGCCAACCCGAATGAAGAGCTAGACGCCGCCGTATCACAGATCAGCGGCGCCAATCGAATTCTGATCCTCGGGGTTGGGGGCTCAGCACTGGTGGCGCAAGATCTTTCCTCAAAGTTGGCGAAATTTGGCAAAGCCGTGATTGCGGGCGGTGATAGCCACGTTCAACTGGCCAATTTGGCGAGCTTTGGCGCCGGTGATCTGCTGATCTCGATCTCCTATTCCGGCACCACCCGCGAAGTGCAGGTGGCGGTAGAATTTGCGCAGGCGCACCGCATTCCGGTGCTGCATATCGGCGCTTATCACCAAGCGCCGCGCCCCGAGGTCGTGCTGCAATGCGTGGCCGACGAAAATGTGGTGCGCAGCTCTTCTATTGCCACGCGCACCGCACAAATGGCCATTACAGACCTTTTATTTGTGTTATTTGTGCAGCGGCAAGGCGATGTGGCCCAAAGGATTTCTGATAGCCACGGGCTGGTAAAGATGATTCGATAATAAAATATTATTGACAGAAGCCAATTAGAATATTAAATTCCTAGAGATAGAAACACGGCGGGCACGAGTCTTTTTGCCGGCCTTCAGAATGAAAACTGTTCACTAGGGAGAATTCGGACATGAAAAACCATTTAACAAAAGCCGTGATTGCGGCGACGGCGCTGTCCATTGCTGCGCCCGCATTTGCGCAAACCGAGCTAAGCTTCTGGAGCTGGCGCCAAGAAGATGTGGCGGCTTATGGCGAGATTATCGCTGCATTTGAAGCGGAAAACCCGGAAATTTCGGTAACGTATACCGCCCATGAGGCCAAAGCTTACAACACCATTCTCACCACGGCACTTGCCGGTGGCTCTGGCCCCGATATCATTCACACCCGCGCTTATGGCAGCTTGGAAAACATTTCCAGCGCTGGCTATCTAGAGCCGCTAGACGGGCAAGTTGACCTTTCGCTTTTAAGCGCCGACGAGCTGTTGGGCACCACCCTGCGCGCCGATGGCCATGTTTACGCCGTGCCGTTTGCCTCCCAAACCGTGGTTGTTTATTACAACATGGATATCTTTGATGCGCAGGGCATTACCGCGCCTGACACATGGGACGAGTTCCTTGCGGTGTCGCAGCAACTCAAAGATGCTGGCATCACCCCGCTGGCCAATGGCACTGCCGATGGTTGGACGGTCGAAATTATGTCTGGCGCCTTTATGCCCAATTTTTACGGCAGTGAGTTTTTCGGTGACGTAACTTCGGGCGCAACCACCTTTGAAGACCCGCGCTACGTAACCGCGCTTGGCAAAATGGCCGAGCTCGCCCCCTTTATGCCCGTTGGCTTTGAAGGCGTAGATTATGCCACCATGAAGGCCCTGTTTAACTCCGGTGCCGCTGCTATGTTTGTTGGCGGTTCTTGGGAGATCAACGGTTTTCGCGAAGCTGGTGTGAATATCGGCATGATGCCTGGGCCTTCGGCTGAAGCCGGCAGCGAACGCATGGTTGCCACCTGGATGGATGGCGGCTACGCCGTTAATGCCGCTTCGGAAAACAAAGAGGCCGCGCTGGCGTTTATCCGTTTTACGGCGACCACGCCTTTTGCGCAAATGCTCACGGACAAGCTGAACAATATTGCCGCTGTTGATGGCGCAATGTCGTCTAACCCCGATTTGCAGCAAGTGGCCAACTTCCACTCAGCCGCTACGCCTTACATCATGTTGGTGGCCTTCCGGTTTGATAAGCCAACCGGCTCTAGCCTGCTACAAGATGGGCTTCAGCAGCTGATGACGGGCTCAAAAACCGCTGAAGAAGTTGCGGCAGATGTAACTGCGGGCATCGCAGCTGCCGAATAAAAACAGACGCCCGGGGTGCTTTCCAGCGCTCCGGGAAATTTTCTAAAAGGGCAGGCACGGCATGGCAAATATCGAATTACGCGGGGTTAGCAAACAGTTTGGCGACGTGAAGGTCATCAAAAATGTGAGCCTGACGGTGGAAGATAACGAGTTTGTGGTGTTTGTTGGCCCGTCCGGCTGCGGAAAATCTACGCTTTTGCGGCTGATCGCCGGGCTGGAAGACCTGACGAAGGGCGAAATCCATATTGATAATGCGCGGATAGACCACCTCGCCCCCGCTGCACGCGGGCTGGCGATGGTGTTTCAAAGCTACGCGCTTTATCCGCATTTTACCGTGGCCCAAAATATGGGCTATGCCCTGCGGGTGGCCAAGGAAGACAAAGCCAGCATTGATAAAAAGGTGCGCGCCGCCGCCGATATTTTGCAGCTGACAGATTACCTCGATCGCAAGCCAAAAGCGCTTTCGGGCGGGCAGCGCCAGCGCGTCGCCATTGGCCGCGCCATTGTGCGCAACCCCAAAGTTTTCCTGTTTGACGAGCCGCTTTCCAACCTGGACGCCAAGCTGCGCGTGGCCATGCGCATTGAGCTCACAAAGCTTCACCGCACGCTAAATGCGACCATGGTTTATGTGACCCACGACCAAGTTGAGGCCATGACCATGGCCGACAAAATCGTGGTGTTGCGTGATGGTATGGTCGAGCAAATCGGCGCCCCGCTTGATCTTTATAACGCCCCCGATAATCGCTTCGTGGCCGGTTTTATCGGCTCTCCCGCCATGAACTTTTTTGCCGGTAAGGTTGAGGGCTTTGTGGAGGGCGGCATCGAAATATCGCTCACCGAGGGCGCACCGCTTACCTTCCCCTGCACCGGCAGCGGGCTTTCCATTGGCGACGCGGTAGACTTCGGCGTCCGCCCAGAGCATTTTTGCATTGGGCAGGGGGCCGACGGCACGTTGAAGGGCGAAGTTTATGCGGTAGAGCGGCTCGGGGGCGAAACCTATCTTTATCTGTCCTCCAGCAGCCAAAAAGAACTGGTTGTGCATATGTCTGGCGACCATCAAGTCGCTGTCGGAGACCATGTCGAAATTGGGTTTTCAATCGCACAATCACACCTGTTTGGCCCCGATGGCCAAAGCGTAAGGTAGGCGATTATGGATGATAGTGAATACACCCGCGCCAAGCGCCGCCGCGCCCGCAACCTCAAGCTATGGCTCGCTTTTTTGCTAGCCCCGCCCGCCGCAATCCTGATCATTTTTGTGTTTCTCCCCATGGCCAGCGCCGTGGTTTACAGCTTGTATGACTGGAACGGGCTGGTGCGCAAAGAGTTCATCGGCCTCGATAATTTTGCGGATATCCTGTTTAACCCCAACAAAAACGTAATTCTGTTTAATGCTTTTGGCAATAACGTAAAAGTTTTTGTCACCCTGATGATCGTGCAAAACGGCATCGCCTTGGTGCTGGCGCTGCTGCTGGCCCGCAATCCGCGCGGCTTTCGGTTTTACCAAGTGGTGTTTTTCCTGCCGGTTATCCTCTCCACGGTGATCATCGGTTTTCAGTGGAAAATGTTTCTCAACCCGATTTTTGGCCTTGTAAACAAAGCGCTACATTATGCCGGGCTTTCTGAATGGGCCTTGCCGTGGCTGGGCCTGCCCGAAACCGCGCTGCCTTCAATGCTGCTGGTGAATAGCTGGCACTGGTTTGGCTTTCCGACACTGGTTTTTCTCGCCGCCATTCACCGCATTCCCAAAGATTTTATCGAGGCCGCACGGCTTGACGGGGCTTCCGAGTGGCGCATTGCGCGTGAAATCATCTGGCCCCTGATCGCCCCCGCGGTTACCATTATCGTGGTGCTCACCTTTATCGGCTCGTTCAACTGGTTTGAAATTCCTTATATTATGAACGGCCTAGAGGGCTCGCCCCAAGGCAGCACTGATATGCTCGGCCTGCTGTTTTATCGCACCGCCTTTGGCTCGGTCAGCGCTGGCGGGTCTGATTTTGGCTCCGGCTCGGCCCTCGCTGTGCTGATGTTTATTTTCATCTTTATATTCTCAATTATCGCGACCAAGTATCTGACGAGTCGTGAAGTGGAAATGAGCTAGGAGGCGGCTATGGAAAAGAAACGCAACGCCGGTTTTGAAACATGGCTTATGCACATATTTCTGGTGAGCACCGCCATTATCGTGCTCTACCCGATTTTTATGATGGTGATGTCCGGCTTTAAAACCAATGCCGAGATATTCGGCTCGCCTTTTGCCATGCCCAAAAGCTTTAACCTCGATAATTATGCGGTGATCTGGAACACAACGGACGTGCCGCGCTATCTGATCAACTCCACGATCGTAACCGTCATTTCCGTCATCGTCCTGCTTATCACCGGCACCATGGCCGCCTATGCGATCTCGCGCTATAAATTCCGTGGTTCTATCATGGTTTCGCTGTTTTTTCTGGCGGGGCTAATGCTGCCGCTGCGCCTCGCCATCATCCCGCTTTTTGTGCAGCTCAAAGCCATGGGGCTGGTCGATAACCTGATGGGGCTTATCATGATTTACACCGCCATGAGCCTGCCGAGCACCGTGTTTATCCTCACAGGTTTCCTGCGCTCGCTCCCGAGTGAGCTGGAAGACAGCGCCCGTGTTGATGGCGCCTCGGAGCTGCGCATAATGGTGCAAATCATGGTGCCGCTAATAACCCCCGCCATGGTCATTGCCGGCATTTATAACGCCGTGCCCATCTGGAACGATTTCTTCTTCCCGCTGATCTTCATCCAAACCCCCGAAAACAGAACCCTCGCCCAAGGTCTCACCAGCTTTTTCGGCGAATACAGCGTGAATTTCGGCGTGCTCTACGCGGGCCTCACACTGGCGGCGCTGCCCGTGGTGGCGGTGTTTATCCTGCAATCCAAGCGCTTTATTGCCGGAATGACAGCCGGAGCCATTAAATAAGCCATGGATACCCTGCTGCAGGCCGCCTTGGATGCGAAGCTTTTTTATGGGGCTGAAGTGCTGCTGGCGCAGGGCGCAAATGTGCAGCTTCACCGCACGTATGGCACCTATGACGGCACGCGCCCGCTAGAAAAAACCGCAGTTTTTGATGTCGCCTCCCTTACCAAGCCCGTCGCCACCGCCAGCCTGCTGCTAACGCTGGGGCTTAATCTCGATAGCTTGGTCTCGGCCTATCTCCCGGGCTTTACCGGCGGCAATAAAGAGGCCGTCACCCTGCGCCACCTCGCAGCACACCTCTCCGGCCTGCCCCCCACCGTGCGGTTTATCGAAACCTGCACCACGCCCAATGAAACCTTTGAAGCCCTGCTGAAAGTGCCGCTGCAATCCCCGCCGGGCAGCACCGTAACCTATAGCTGCCTTGGCTATATGTTGCTGGGCAAAGTTCTAGAGGCCCATACAGGGCAATCTCTGCAATCGCTTTTCGCCAACCACATCGCCACGCCAGCAGGCATGGCAAATAGCGGCTTTCTCCCCAAAACCACCCTCGCGCGCTTGGTGCCATCTGGCATGCGCCCGCATAATGGCGGCCAGCTTGGCGTGGTGAATGATAGTAACGCATGGCTCATGGGCGGTGCCTCGGGCAATGCGGGGCTTTTTTCCACCGCGCCAGATTTGCACCGCTTTGCCCAATGGATACTGCGCACCCCAATGCCCGAGATGTTTGCCAACCAATCCCCCACAGGCGCTGTGGCGCGGACCATTGGCTTTGAGCTGCATACGTCCGCTGTCAGCCATACCGGCTTTACGGGCACCTCGCTCTGGATCAACCCAAAAACTGCGCGCATCGCCATTTTGCTCAGTAATCGCACCGCCATTAGCCATCGCGGCAGCCTTGAAGCCATGAAGACCTTCCGGCAGCAGTTTTACAGCGCTCTAGCCCGAAACCAGCCATAAAAGTAAGGGGATTGTGATGAACGAAACCACCGTTTGCACGGTTGAAATGGTGGCATAAAGCTCGGCATCCCCCCCCATTTTGCGCGCGAGCACATAGCCGTTCATCGCCGTTGGCACCGCCGCCGCAATAAGCAGCACATCCCGCTCCAGCCCGGTCACGCCAAAAGCATAGGCCGCGCTCATCATCACCAGCGGGGTGAATAAAAGCTTGCCAATAATGCCGATCAGCATTTCTTTTGAAGGGTGCAGGGCTGCTTTCAGGCTCAGCCCCGCGCCCATCGCCAGCAAAGACATCCCCAGCGCCGAACGGCCCAAAAGGTCCAGCGTGCTCATGACGGGCGGCCAAATAGCCACCCCGTTTAGCAAAAGCCCCATCCCGATGCCCCAAATCAGCGGATTTTTCACAATCGTCAGCACCACCCCGCGCAAATCGACCTTTTTATCCGAAAACGCCGCCAGCACCATGATGTTGGTGATCTGTAATATTGGCACCAATACGGCAAAAATAATAGCAATCAGCGCCGCCCCGTTTGGGCCATAAAGATTAAGCACAATCGCCAGCGCTATAAACCCGTGCCATCGGGTAACCGTTTGATAAATAGTAGAAAACTGTGCTGGTTTTGTGCCAAGAAAGCGCCGAAGCAGCGGCCAAAGCGCCAGCACAGTGCCGCCGATTGTCGCCACGCTCACCAGCAGCGTCAGTGTAAACGCCCCCGCTTCAATGCCGGATAAATCCGCCTCTATCATGGTTTGGGCCAGAATCGCCGGAAACAGCACGTAAAAGCACAGGTCTTCCACCGCGCTCCACTTATCAGCGGCAATGAATCCGGTTTTGCGCAGGCCAAAGCCCAGCACAATAGTGGCAAAAACCGGCAAAGTGGCTTGAAGCACAGAAAGCATAGCGAGTCCTTAGATATTCAGCTCATTATTTCAGTTTTTCGACCCCAAGCCAAGCCCCTGCCACCACGCATCCTTGGCCAGTGCCGCCCTCAGCGGCGTCGCGGTCTGCACGGGCGCGTTCTCAATATAAGCATACGCCTCCTCCAGGCTTTCCCCGCCCAAAGTTTTTAAATAACAAATGCCTTCA
Organism: Paracoccaceae bacterium; assembly: GCA_002402045.2. Classification (GTDB taxonomy): domain Bacteria; phylum Pseudomonadota; class Alphaproteobacteria; order Rhodobacterales; family Rhodobacteraceae; genus UBA3077. Next base: position 37,346 of record NVUX02000074.1, read on the forward strand.
GCCACAGAAAACCCCCTCATGGTATGCGCCTCGAAATTCGGCTCAAGGTCGGTCCACACCGCGCCGTCCCAGCCCATTTGGGCGCACCACTTTTGCACCCTCGCCACCACGTCCGGCATGCGCCCGTGCTGAAAATCGGCATGATATGCGCCGATTAACCCATCGGGTGCCCGCTCTCTCGCCTGCAAATCTGAAATGGCATCATGAATATTTTCGCGTGTGGAGCGGATAATATGAGTTTTGCAGGGCACCCCCGCCTTTGGGTCAAGGCACACCACCAAGCCCAGTTTGCGCTTGGGCGATACACGGCTAAATTCCATCGGCAGGCGCGGCCCACCCTCCATATGCCATTCCCCCGCCACATGCGGGGTCAGGATTTCGAGATCCCAAATCAGCGAGCCCCAGCCAATAATAGCAATTTTCATGAGAACGGCCACCGGTATGGAAAGGCATTTGTTGCATAAGGAAGATACCAGCAACTGGCGTAGACGATGAGCGCCAGTATAGATAATCCGATGGTTTTAGCCGAATATGACGTGGCGGCAGGCCGGCTATCTACCAACAATGTTAGCAAAAAAAGTGGCACAAAGCTTGCATAAATAAACCGGCCCCAGTCGATTCCGACAAGGCTTATCAAAATCGTGCCAATCAGGCTTACCATAAGCAATGGCTTTGCCCATGGTGTTGCCAGCACCTTTGCGAGGCTTTTTCTCACGGGGATAAACGCAAGCAAACACAGCACAATCGCCTGTGGGTAGTATATAAAGTAAGCACCGTCTTTGGCCGTCGTCCACGTCGAAATAAGCGCTTTGTGGCCATCAATCGCCAAAAACGCCACGGCCCCGTAAGGATCACTATAGCCAAATGGCTGCAAAGACTGGTCAATAAGCGCTGAGATATGCGCATTGCCCGATGCACTCATGCTCATCACAAATGCAAGACCAGACAAAGACACAAGCCCGAGCAAAATAACCATACGTTTGGCCGTGAGCCGTAAAGTATAAAGAAAAATGACCAATAAGTAAGGCAGCCAGACAGCCAGCATTTCATGGCTTAGAATCAACAACGGATACCCCAGCATCACACCATAGAAAATGTACTCGAAAATGTGTTTATTTGGCCGCCGCGCCAGCCAAACCAAATAAGCCATTATCGAAAATAAAATGATTTCTTTTCGGTAGCCACCTACGCGGTCAAATACATGAAAAAGAAATATAAAAGGTGAAAGCAAAAGGGGTAAGTGAGGGATAAGTGTTGTTTGTATCCGCAGCAATAGCCACGCAAAAAACAAAAAAACAGCGTATATCGAGCATTGCAAAACCACCACAATTGCGCCGGGGTTAACCTCCAGCATATGCGCCAATCGCAACATCCCTTCCCCAAGCAACCCTCGGCGCACAAAGCCGCCTTGGTAGTTTATTAGCCAATCACCAATATTCCACGGGCTACGTATCAAGTGGAAATAGATAGCACCATTGATGGTGAACAGAAAAATGATGAATAGCGCCAGCGGTATTGCCAACCTTATCAAGCTGTTAATGCGCTTGGAGGTCATCTGGCGCCCAGCTATCAAGGCCATTTGCATTCTGGCGGCAGAGACATCAGCACCGCCTCGGGGTTATGCCCGGTTTGCAGGCCAAATTGGGTGCCACGGTCATAAACGAGGTTAAATTCGGCATAGCGCCCCCGTTTGATGAGCTGCACTTCGCGGTCCTCCTCTGTCCAAGGCGCCGGCATATGTTTTTCGGTCAGCGGCACAAAGGCTTTCAGGAAGGCGCGGCCGACATCTTGGGTGAAAGCAAAATCTGCGTTCCAATCTTGGGTATTGAGGTCGTCATAAAAAATGCCGCCAACGCCGCGCGGTTCATTCCAGTGCTTGATCATGAAATATTCATCGGCCCATTCTTTATACCGCGGATAATAATCCGGGCTGTGAAGCTCGCAGGCCTCGCGCAGGCGGGCATGAAAAAAGGCGGTATCGTCTGTGTTTTCCAGCATCGGGTTCAGGTCGGCCCCACCGCCGAACCACCAGCCAAAGGGGGTCCAAAACATGCGGGTGTTCATATGCACGGCAGGGGTTTTGGGCGAGCGCATATGCGCAACCAGTGAAATGCCAGCCGCCCAGAATTGCGGATTATCCGCAATGCGGTTCATGCCATTTCGCGCGGTCATCGAGCGCTGGGCGGCCTCGCCAAGGGTGCCGTAAACAGTGGAAATATTCACGCCGACCTTCTCAAAAACCCGCCCTTTGCGCATAACCGACATCTCGCCACCACCGGCATCGGTGCCGTCACCATTATCGCGCTTGGTGGGTTTCACCTCAAAGCGGCCAGCGGGCAGGGCGGCGTGTGGGCCGGTATCCTGCACGTCTTCCAAGGCTTCAAAGGCGCTGCAAATCTGGTTGCGCAGCTCACGAAACCACGCCGAGGCGCGGGCTTTTTGCGGGGTCATATCATCAATTTTTTCCATGTACCTTTCCTATCTTTTCTGCATCGTTTTCGCCATGTAAAAGTTATCAAGCAATCAAGGGTTGACTACGGCAAATTTGCCTCGTATAAGCACCGGACCATTCATTGGATAGGATAGCGAAAATGACCAAGGCAAAGTATCTCTCAGCGATTTAGCGAGCCTTTGCTTTTTGCGTGGCTCATCGCCCCGCATCTTCATTTTTCAGTATTCCGATTTGCCCCTAGGAGGGCGTTCCAATGTTACCCCCCCACTTTATTGGCGACCCTCGCCACCGACCAAATTTCAACCCGCACCCCGACTGGTTTACCCGTGATATGGGCGAGCGGATTCATGAAATCACCCCCAAACGCATATGGCGTTTCCCCATCTGGCCGGGCTTTCGGCTAGAGCTTAAGTTGATCCCTGTAAAAGGCGTTGAGCATGTTTAAGAAATTTGAAAATCTGGTCAATCCGTTTGCGGATTATGACGAGAAAACCCCCTCGGCCACCCTTTGGCCCTATATCAAAGCCCAGCTAGTGCCCTTCAAAAAATGGCTGCCGCTGATGGCCTTTTTGGGTGTGCTCACCGCGCTGATGGAAAGCGGTTTGATCTTTTATTCCGGCCGGATCATCGACATGATGAACGGCTCAGGGGCGGAGAACATGTGGACAGAACACGGGCGTGAATTGCTCTTCGCGGGCGTGTTCATTCTCTTGCTTCGGCCACTGGTCATTACCTCTAACCATTTGTTTTTAGAGCAAACATTGGCCGGTAATATGCAAGAGCAAGCCCGCTGGCGGGCACATAAGCACCTGCTTGGGCAAAGCACTGAGTTTTTCCAAAACGACTTTGCGGGCCGGTTGGCCAACCGTGTTATGCAGATGGGTCCTGCGATGGAAGATAGCGCCTATATGGCGCTGGAGGGCATCTGGTATGCCGGCACATATGTGCTGGGCGCGATCCTTGTTTTGATGACAATCGACATCCGCCTCGCCGCCCCGATGGCCATTTGGCTGCTGGTTTACATGTGGTTTGTGCGGCGCGTTGCCACCCGTGTTGCCCACGCGTCCGAGCGTATGTCTGAAACCAAATCACTGGTCACGGGCCGCATTGTGGACGCTTATGCCAACATCGAATCCGTCAAGCTTTTCGCCCATGGCAAACGCGAGGAGCAATATGCGCTTTCCGCCATGAAGCGGCACCGCCTGCGCTTCCTTCGGTTCCTGCGGTTGATGACTCGGCTGACCTTTAGCCTTGCCATGCTGAACGGTTTTTTGATGATCGGCGTTATCGGCCCTGCCATCTGGCTTTGGACCCTTGGCATCGTTTCCGTTGGTGAAGTTGCGGCGGCATCGGCCCTCACCATCCGGCTAAATGGCATGACGGGCTGGATTATGTGGGTCACCGTTAGGTTGTTTGAGCATGCGGGCGTAATGCGCGAAGGCCTGCAAAGTATCTCGGTGTCGCACAGTGTGAAAGATGCGCCAAGCGCCCCCGAGCTGGTTTTGACCAAGGGTGAGATTCGCATTGAGGGGCTAACGCACCATTACGGCAAAGGCGCTGGAGGCCTGGATAACATATCGCTCACGATCAAACCCGGTGAAAAGGTTGGGCTTGTGGGGCGGTCTGGCTCAGGCAAATCCAGCCTGGTGAACCTTTTGCTGCGCTTTCGGGATTCCGAGGCAGGGCAGATATTGATCGACGGGCAGTCGGTGAGCGCGGTGACGCAGGACAGCCTGCGCCGCCAAATTGGCATGGTTACGCAAGATAGCAGCCTGCTGCATCGCTCTGTGCGGGCCAATATCATGTATGGCAAGCCCGACGCATCTGAGGCCGACATGGTGCTGGCCGCCAAGCGGGCTGAAGCGCATGAGTTTATCGGAGATCTGCAAGACCCGCACGGTAACCACGGCTATGATGCGCAGGTTGGCGAGCGCGGGGTTAAGCTTTCTGGCGGGCAACGGCAGCGCATTGCGATTGCGCGGGTTATTCTGAAAGATGCGCCGATTTTGGTGCTGGACGAAGCCACAAGCGCCTTGGATTCAGAGGTGGAAGCCGCCATTCAAGAGACGCTTTATGGCGTGATGAAAGGCAAAACCGTGATCGCGATCGCGCACCGGCTTTCCACCATCGCCCAGATGGACAGGATTGTGGTGCTTGATGCGGGGCGCGTGGCCGAGCAGGGCACGCACCGCGAATTGCTGGCCAAAAACGGGCTTTATGCCGGGTTTTGGAACCGGCAATCGGGCGGGTTTATTGACACAGAAGCTTAAGGCTTGCGCTGCGCTCTGCCCTTAAACTTCCGGTGCTTTACTTGCCCGCGCGCTTTGCCCTTGGGCGCTGCCCCGCGCCGCTTGCCTTTGCGGCTACTCGGCAGCGCTTTGCCGTCTACTTCGAGCAGCTCAAAAAGCAGCCCGCCCGTTAGCGCGTCGGCTTCTACCAGCTTCACTTTGGCCCGCAAACCCGAGCGCAATACACGGCCCGAGTGCTCGCCCGTAAGCGTGCGGTGATCCTCAGCATAGTTGAAATATTCATGCCCGAGGCGAGACACCGGAATAAGCCCATCGGCACCGGTATCATCAAGCTTCACGAATATACCAAACCGCGCCACGCCAGAAACCACGCCAGCAAAAGAGCTGCCAACTTCTTCTGACAAAAAGGCCGACAGATAACGGTCAGTTGTATCCCGCTCCGCCAGCATGCTGCGACGCTCGGTTTTGCTGATATGCTCGGCCGTGTCCTCAAGGTTTTCGGCCTCAGCGGGCGTCATGCCGTCATCGCCCCAGCCGTGGGCTTTAATGAGGGCGCGGTGCACGATCAGGTCTGCATAGCGGCGAATGGGCGAGGTAAAGTGGGCGTAGCGCTGCAAATGCAGCCCAAAATGCCCCATGTTTTGGGGGCCGTAATAGGCTTGGGTCATTGAGCGCAGCACGATCATGTTGATCAGCTCGGCATGCTCACCGCCCGCTGCTTGGTCTAGCAATTTGTTAAGCTGCGCGGTTTCTAGTCGCTGCCCTTTGGCCAGCACCATGCCCACCGATTGCACGGTTTCGTGCAGCGCCTCCATCTTGTCGACGTTTGGCTCCTCATGCACGCGATAAATAAAATCCGCCTCGGCTTTTTCCAGCGTTTCTGCCGCGCACACATTGGCCAGAATCATAAATTCTTCTACCAGCTTATGGGCGTCAAAACGGTCTCGAAACGCGACCGAGCTAACCGTGCCTTCATCTGAAAGCACAATTTGCCGCTCGGGCAGGTCAAGATGCAGCGGCTGGCGCTTTTCCCGCGCTATTTTTGCGGCAGCATACGCGGCCCAAAGCGGCTTGAGCGCGGTTTCAAGAATGGGTTCTGTCACATCATCCGGCGCGCCATCAATGGCGGCCTGCGCTTGGTTATAGCTGAGCGCCGCCGGAGATTTCATTAAGCCACGGGTAAAACGATGCGATTTTTTCGCGCCGTTTTTGTCCAAAACCACCCGCAGGGCAAGGCAAGGCCGCTCGACACCCGCATGCAGTGAGCACAGGTCACCCGAAAGAGCATCGGGCAGCATTGGCACCACGCGATCAGGGAAATAGGTGGAGTTTCCGCGCTTTTTAGCCTCAATATCCAGCTTGGAGCCGGGCCGCACATAATGCGCCACATCGGCAATCGCGACCCACACAATATGGCCGCCACCCTCAGGGTCTGGCATGGCGCAAATGGCGTCATCGCGGTCACGCGCATCGGCGGGGTCTATTGTGAAAAGCGGCAGGTGGCGCAGGTCTTCGCGCTTGCCCAGTTTTGCTGGCTCGGCCTTGTCGGCTTCAGCCTCCACGTCTTCGGGAAACTGGTCCGGAATCCCGTGCTCATGAATGGCAATGAGCGAGATCGCTTTGGGGGCGGACGGGTCTCCGATCCGGGCCAGCACGCGCGCGCGCCCAAGGCCACGGGTCCGCCCGCCAGTGTTTTCAGCTTCCACCAGCTCGCCATCGCGCGCGCCGTTTCGGTCTCCGGGGGCCACCTGCCACTCGCGGTCTGCCTTTTTATCAACCGGAATAATCCGCCCGCCAAAATCATGCGCACGATAAATGCCAACGATCTTTTCCGCCCCGCGCCCGATCCGCCGGATCAGCCGCGCTTCTTTAGCCTTGGCCTCAATGCGGCACAAAATCCGGTCTCCAACAGCCAGCGCCGGATCATCCTTTTTGGCCACAAACACCAAGCGCGGCGCAGGGCCGTCACCCTTCCAGCTTAGCGGCTCGGCAAACAGGTCTCCGTCGCTGTCCTGCGCCACAATGTGCAGCAGCTCCACCGGCGAAAGGCTGTTTTTGTCTTTGAACTTTTTACGGTCTTTGGTCAGATGCCCCTCAGCCGAAAGCTCGCGCAATATTCGCTTTAGCTCAATGCGCGCTTGCCCCTTAATGCCAAACGCCCGCGCAATATCGCGCTTGCCGGTTTGGGAGGGGTTGTCTTTGATCCATTCAAGAATGGTCGCTTTGGTGGGGAAATGTTTCATTAGGTTTCTTAGCGCGGACATAACGCGGGCGCAAATAAAAAGGGCGGCACAGTGGCCGCCCTTATGAAGTGCTGTATATTATAGCCTTAGAATTTCCAACCGGCACGCAGGGCGGCCGAACTCAAAGCCGTGTGTCCTACGAAATTAGGGTTGTCTTCACGTGGACCAGACATATCTCGAACAAGATATTCAGCACCAACAAACAAATGTTCACCGATCATATAATCGAGGCCCAAGCCATAGCTAAGCCCGCTTGCAGAGTAGCTGGTCGACGTTGTCCATTCTGTCATCGAATATCCAACAACACCGTAAATGAGCGCGTGCCCCGCCGCAAAACCGACCCGCGCTTTTGCGTCCAATACAAACGATTGGGCTTCGTTATCAAATGGTGCAACATGGGAACCGGCTGAATTATAGGCAAGCTCCCCGCCATAAACCAGCGCGCCCCGCTGTAAGTTGTAGCCAGCAAAACCACCGAATGATGTATTTTTCTCAAAATCGTAAACAAAGGGAATGGTCGAGCCGGGGCTTCCATAACCAAGCTCTCCACTGTCAAAGCTGACCAAGCCGCCTGCGTAAAACCCTGACCAATCAGTTGATTGAGAAGCCGCCACCGGCACAACGGGTGCTTCGCTATAAGGCGCGGGGCTGCCAGCCAATGCGCTGCTGGAAATTGTTGCCGCTACAAAAAGGGTGCTAAAAAATGTATTCATTGTAAAATCCAATCAAAAAACTGTTAACGTATGATTGACGAATACTAGATCAACTCAAGCGAGAAATCAATGGAATTAGGTATTTAGGACATGGAAGAAGGTTTGCTATCCGATTGCCGGAATTCTCGCCACAAAATGCCCCTTAACCCCTTGCGGCCATTGCTTGTAGGGCACCTGCCCGGTTTCGCTGGCGTCGTAAGCCTTGGCGTAGTCCACAATCGCTTGCGCGGCCTCGGCATCCGGGGTGAATTTCCCCAGCACGTATGAAAGCTTGCCCTCGGCCTGAATGGAAATATTGCAATGGCGGTCGCAGCCCATCAGGCAGGCTTGCCGCCGCACGGTTATTCCCTTTGAGGCCAGTGCTTCTACATGCTCGGCCAGCATTTCCCCGCCGGTTTTTCCATCAAGCAGCTTTTGATCCGTCGAAAAATTGCAAGTATCGCAAACAGTGATTGTAGTCATATTATTCCCCTAGGTTTTTTACCCACTTAACCGCTTCCGCCGCGGTTTCAACCGTTAAAACCTCAGGCAAGCGCGGCCTTTTCACCATGATCACCTTCACGCCGAGCTGATTGGCGGCGTCCAGCTTGGCCCGGGTCGCCTCTCCCCCTGCATTTTTGCTTACAAGATGGGTGATGTTATGCGTCACCATCAGGTCCAACTCGTTTTGCAAAGAAAACGGCGGGCGCTGCGAAATGACCTCGCCAAAAGGCGCTTGCAATGGGGGCTCGATGCTCCGTGTCAGGCTCCAAACATCGCCTCGCCCCCCAAAAGCGCCAAGCGATTGGCGGCCAACACTCAAAAACACACGTGCGCCTGCGGGAATGGCCTTCGCCGCCCCCGACAAGCTTTTGGCCTCCAGCCATTCCGGCTCATACGGCCAAGCGGGGCGTTCAAGACGGAGCAATGGCATGGCTTGAAGCCTCGCCGCCTCAAAAGCATTTTGGCTCATTTGTGCTGCAAAGGGGTGCGTTGCGTCTATTACGCATTGAAAGCGTTCCGCGCGCAGAAATGCCGCCAAGCCTTCCGCCCCGCCAAATCCGCCCGTCCTATGCGGTATAGACAGTGGCTTACGCGTCACCCCTGCCAAGGAAAGCATGGCCTTTTCGCCCAGCGCATCTACCAGCTGTCGCGCCTCTGCCGTGCCCCCTAAAACCAGAGCCTTCAAAACCCCGTCTGCGCCAGCACAGCCCCCGCGCGGTCTATCATAATCACTTCAACCGCCACCGTCCCGCGCAGGGTTTTTTCTGCCACCTGCTTGGCCTTGGCCGCCACCGCCTCCGCCATAGGCGCGCCGACCATGGTATAAGCCTCCAGTGCTGTATTTGCCCCCGCCACCTCCGGCCGGTTTACCATTTCAGCCAAGGCGGCAAAATCCACCTGCGAGCGCCCCGAGTGCAAATCCATCGCCCCTTGCGCCAGCTTGGTGAGCTTTCCGATGCCGCCAGCGATCGTCAAGCGCTCGACAGGATGGCGGCGCAGGTATTTTAGAGTGCCGCCGACAAAATCCCCCATATCAAGGCAATCGCCCTCGGGCAGCCCATAAAGCTTGCGCGCTGTGGCCTCGGATGTTGCGCCTGTGGCCGAAATCAGGTGTGGGCGGCCCAAGGCACGGGCCACATCCACGCCGCGGTGGATGGATGCTATCCATGCCGAGCAGGAAAATGGCCGCACAATGCCGGTGGTGCCCAGTATCGAAAGCCCGCCAACAATCCCGAGCCGCCCGTTCCACGTTTTCAAAGCCAGCGCCTCGCCATCTTTCACCGAGATTTTGATATCAAAATCAGGCGAATGGCCGTCCAGAACTTCGGCAATCGCGGCATCAATCATCAGGCGCGGTACAGGGTTTATCGCCGGTTCGCCCACCGCAATGGGCAAGCCCGGTTTGGTAACCATGCCCACGCCTTCGCCTGCTATAAATTTCAGGCCGTTGCTGCCAAGCGAAACCTTGGCGCAAATCAGCGCGCCGTGGGTTACATCCGGGTCATCCCCCGCGTCTTTAATAATGCAGGCCTTGGCCCAACCTTCGCCGCTTTCCCGATGGGCGATCACGAATCGAGGCGTTTCTCCGCGTGGGAGGGTAATCTCGGATGGGTCTAGAAAACCATTTCCGAGTAAGGCCGAGCACGCGCTTTTAGCGGCCGCCGCGGCACAGGCACCCGTTGTCCAGCCCCGCCGGAGCTCTTTGATTTTTGCGTTCCCCTTCATTGCTTTTCAGGGGTAAAGCCTGCCGCAGAGTTTGGCAAGTAAAGCTGCATATGTCGGACAGTCCCGAGCGTGCGCCTCCGCGGCGACCCTTCGGGCCACCTTGTCGGCGCATGCGGCGCTTTGCTTGCAGGGGTCAGCTTTTGCTGCGCTGTTTATGCTCTTCCAGTCGCGGCATGATTTCTACAAAATTGCAGGGGCCGTGGCGATAATCAAGCTGATGCACCAAAATATCGTCCCAGCCATCTTTGCACGCCCCCGGAGAGCCGGGGAGGGCAAAGAGATAGGTGCCGCCAGCCACGCCGGCGCAGGCACGAGATTGTGTAACGGATGTTCCGATTTTCGGAAAGGAAATCATGGTAAACAGCGTCCCGAACGCCTCGATTTCCTTCTCATAAACATCCCGATGCGCCTCAACCGTAATATCGCGCCCCGTTAGGCCTGTGCCGCCGGTAGAAATCACCACGTCCACAGCCTCAGACGCCACCCATTCCCGCAGCTTATCAGCCACTTGGTCACGCTCATCGCGGATAATCGCGCGATCGGCCAAAATATGGCCCGCGGCTTGCAACCGCTTCACCAATATGTCGCCAGATTTGTCATTTTCCAGTTTGCGCGTGTCAGACACCGTCAACACCGCAATCCGCACAGGGATAAATTCTCGTTCAGTCATTCAAAGCTCCAGCTCGATCCAGTTCACGTCCGGCCCAAGGTTTGCCACCTTTGTTAAGCCAATTTCGCCGCGTTCTCCCCAGCAATCATGCACATGCCCACAAAGCATTAGCCGTGGCTGCACGCGCTCAATGGCTTTTCGTATTTCGACAGATCCCATGGAGCCACGAGGCGCCATCACATCGGCCACGCCTTTGGGCGGAGAGTGGCAAATGATGATATCCGCGCCCATCGCGGCTTTCAGCAGCGGTGCGGCCTCAGCTTCGGGGATGTCAAAAGGCTCTATAGCCATCATGGTTTCTACCAACCCTTTACGGCGCAGGGCAAAATGCACATCAGAAAAGGCGAGAATTTTCATTTGCCATCCAACCGGGCTTTTAGGCTCAGCAAATCCGCCCATGCCTCGCGCTTTTTCTCGGGCGAGCGCAGCAGATACGCAGGATGAAACAGCGGAAGTGCGGGAATGCCAAGCACCTCCCCCCATTGCCCGCGCATTTTGTTAATACCAAGGGCGGTGTCACGCAAAGTTTTGGTGCTCGCGTTCCCCATGGTCACAATGAAATCGGGCTGCACCAGCTCGATATGCCGCAGTAAAAACGGCTTCATCAGGGCTATTTCTTCCGGCTTTGGGTCTCGGTTTTGCGGGGGTCGCCAAGGCAGCACATTGGTAATATATAGCGCAGACTCGGGCGCCGCTTCATGCCGTGAAAGCCCGATAGCCGCAAACATTTTGTCGAGCAGCAGCCCCGCTCGGCCAATAAAGGGCTTGCCCTCGCGATCCTCCTCGCGGCCCGGCGCTTCGCCGATAATCATTACGCGGGCAGCGGGGTTTCCATCGCAAAACACCGTGGTGCGCGCGCCCTGCTTTAGGGTGCAATGCGCAAAGGATTCCACCTCTGAACGCAAAGCATCCAGGCTATTGCAAGCTTGCGCTAAAGGCGTCGAGTTAAAGGCAACGGGCGCAGCCGTGATGGGCGTATGCGGAGCGGGCGCGGCGGCAGGTTTGGGCTTTGGGGCCGGTTTTTCCAGCGCATAGCGGTTTATCGGCGTTTCCCCAATGGCCTCGTCAGCACCCAATTCCAGATGCCAGTCCAGAAGGGCAAGATCATATTCGAATTGAGTTGCTTCCAGCATCCAAGAGATTCCTTTCACACCAACCTAGCGTGAAGCAGCCGCCTTGGAAACTGGATTATTTCAATTTTAAAACGCGATGCTAACCCCGGCACGCAGATAAGGAACGACAATCGAGCTGAACACAGGCGCTTGCACCGACAGGGTGTTTTCTGGGTTGAGCGTGTTTTCAAAACCTGTGGCCACATTGTTATAGATGGTGACCCCGATCCGGCTGGTAAACGAGATGTTGTTCCTGTGGGCATAAGATAGAAGGGCTGAAATATCGGTGCGAACAACCGTGGAGTTCCCACTGAAATCGGCGGTCGCTTGAGGCGTTGAGCTAGCATTTCCATCTAAATATATGTATGAATAGTCGTACTGGTTGGCCAGAGCCGCCATATCAGCCCCAATATTAAGGCTCAGCTTATCAGAAACCGCCCGATGATAGGTAACCCCGAAAGAAATGCCGGTCATTTTATTATTTGCGGCCCCGCTTGCGGTTATCAGGCCCGGTGTTAGCGGGTCATAATCAAAGGAAAGGCCAAAATCTTGCGCGGCATTCGCATGCATTAGCCCAACCGACCATGAAAGGTTATTCGCGATCGCAGTTTGAATGCCAGCAGAAGCTGCAAATGTGTTTGTGGATACAGTGGCTACAGCATCCCATGTATCTTCGATCAGGTAGCCATCATCATGAATGCCGGGCAGCGCTGCCGTCAGCCCACCCCAGCCGTCTGCAAAGCTTGTGTCAGCCGATACTGAATTACCTTCGACCCTTATATATAAAGAGCTACCGCTGTTCAGGCCTGCCGTAAGCTCAGCGGCATAGCTGGCGCCTAGGCCAAAGCCTAGCGCATCGGCGCCAATTATTTCGGTGACCGCCCAAGGGGCGGGGCTATTTGCAGCGCTGTTATTTTCAACCAAAAATGATGCGTCAGAGCTGTTTAGCGGCAGCGCCAGCCCACCCTCAACGTGAACGGTATATTCGCCAGTAAAGGTTTGGGCATTGGCCGTAATTGCCAAAGTGGACAGGCATATTGTGAGGGGGAGGGCGTAATTCATCTAATGGCCTAACTCTTTAAAATTTAATGATGTGTTAAGGCTATGGTTTTTCTCATGGCGGCGCAATCAAATTTTCGCCATCAAGCTTGATGGTTGTTTCAATTCATTTCCTTGCTATAAGCGCTTAAACTTTGATGAGGCCACACCATGCTCCAGCACCGCCATCTTCTCGGGATAGAGGGGCTTTCCAAAGCCGAAATCACCACTATTCTGGACCTTGCCGAGCTTTACGCCAAGCAAAACCGGAGCGCTAATAAGCACTCGAAGGTGCTTAGTGGCATGACGCAAGTGAATATGTTTTTCGAGGCGTCTACCCGCACACAGGCGAGCTTTGAAATAGCTGGCAAGCGGCTCGGGGCGGATGTGATGAACATGCAAATGTCGGCCAGCTCTATCACCAAAGGCGAGACCTTGATTGATACCGCGATGACGCTGAACGCCATGCACCCTGATCTGCTGGTTGTCCGCCATCCGCATTCCGGCGCGGTGGCCCTGCTGGCCGAAAAGGTGAATTGCGCCGTGCTAAACGCTGGCGATGGGCGGCATGAGCACCCAACGCAAGCCCTGCTCGATGCCCTGACCATTCGCCGCGCCAAGGGGCGGCTGCACCGGCTGACCATCGCGATTTGTGGCGATATCGCCCATTCCCGCGTGGCGCGCTCAAACCTTCTGCTGCTTGGCAAAATGGAAAACCGCGTGCGCCTCATAGGCCCGCGCTCACTTATGCCGAGCGGCATTGAGCAGCTCGGCGTAGAGGTGACAGATGATATGGCAGCGGGCCTTGCGGGCGCCGATGTGGTGATGATGCTGCGCCTGCAAAAAGAGCGTATGGATGGCGGATTTATCCCCTCAGAGCGCGAATATTACCACCGCTGGGGCCTAGATGCCGCCAAATTGGCCCACGCCAAACCCGACGCCATTGTGATGCACCCCGGCCCGATGAACCGCGGCGTAGAAATAGACGGCGTGCTGGCCGACGACATCAACCGCTCGGTGATTCAAGAGCAGGTAGAAATGGGCGTGGCCGTCCGCATGGCCGTGATGGACCTACTGGCGCGCGGGCTGCGGGCGAAGGACGATACAGGAGTGATGGTGTGAAGTCGAAGATTGATACGAGTACATTCAACGGCGGTTAAGTGGACGAAGCTGCCGTTTGGTCAAAGAAAATTAGTATGTTTCACAAAAGTATTGCCACTCTGCAAATTTTAGAACATAATGGGAACAAATATTTAGCTATACGGAGCCAATTATGCAAGATTTCACGCTCTACCTTCCTGGTATTCTGCTCGCCTATGCCGCATTTCTTTTGGCCATCGCAAGCCCTGGCCCCAATATTCTTGCGGTGATCGGAACCTCAATGGGTGTGGGCCGAGGCTCGGGTATTTCTCTTGCACTGGGCGTGGCGTGCGGGTCGTTCACATGGGCACTTCTGACCGTTTTTGGATTGTCTGCGTTGTTGGCAACCTATGCGTCGGCGCTCTTACTGATCAAGATTTTCGGTGGTGCGTATCTATTGTGGCTCGCTTATAAATCGTTCAAATCTGCGGCTTCTTCACATGATATTGAGGCAACAGAGCTGGCAGGAGGACGCCGCACACCGCTTGGGTATTTTAAGCGCGGCTACATTATTCAAATGACCAATCCGAAAGCCGCGCTGGCATGGATTGCTATTATTTCCTTGGGCTTACAGGACGGCGCACCGCTTTGGGTCGGTGCTTTGATCGTCATCGGAACCTTCATCATGTCGATTGCTGTTCACATCCTCTACGCTTTAGCCTTCTCAACCCCAGCGATGGTGCGGCTATACAGCAATTCGCGCCGCATAATCCAAGGTGTCCTAGGAACCTTTTTTGCATTCGCAGGCCTGCGCCTGCTGACCAGTCGGAGTTAGGCTACGATGCCCTATACTGATCCCGCCGCCGCAAACTTGAATGCCGGGTTTGCCGTTGCCATTAATATCGTAGCCAAGGAGGGTAAAGGCGATGCCGTTGCAGAAATATTGCAAGGGCTGATCGCACCAACAATGGCAGAGGAAGGTGTAAAGTTCTTCGTGCCATACCGTTCACCAGACGACCCGTTATCATTCTTCATCTACGAACTCTATGTCGATGAAGCTGCATGGGAGGCCCATAATAAAGCGCCTCATTTCCTAAGTATCGTTGATGAGCTAGTTTCACTGGCGGCTCACCGTCAGCGGATGCCGTTTGTGCCTTTTGCATAGAATAGAAATGGTAACAATGGGGTTCTAAGCCGGCATGCGGCGAACTGAAAATTGGTAAATTATCACACAAGCCTTTCACGTTCGGGCACTGCCCTTGATTTAGGCGCTACCCTAAACCATAGCCGCCGCTTTGCACATATTGCCAAGCTTAGTGCGGGTTTGCTCCAAGCTTAAAAAGCCCAGCCCGCAATCTGGCGCGGCGATCAGGCGTTCGGGGGGGAGCACGGTGAGGATTTCGCGCATGCGGGCGGCGATTTGCTCAACAGCTTCAATCTCGCTCACGGCGATATCTACAAAGCCGACAATTGCGGTGGTTTTGGTGAATTTCTCAAACAGTGAAAGGTCGCTGTGGCAGTGGCAATCCTCGATCGAAAGCGCATCTATCTGGCCATCCAGCGCCTCGACCAGCTGGTGATAAACCGTATGGTCGGCTTTGGGGTATTCGGGCTGGTCAATATGCTCGGGATAGCCGCAGCACATGTGAGCGGTGCGGGTGACAAAGCTTGGCATATTGTGAAACACCCGCTCTAGCGCCTCAAGGCCAAAGGCCATGGCGTCCTCGGGTTTGCGGGCAAATAGCGGCTCGTCTACCTGAATATGCACGCAGCCCGCCTCGGCCAGCGCGAGAGCTTCTTTGTTCAAAGCGTCTGCCAAATCAAACGCCAGCTTTTTATCGTCGTTATAAAAGCAATCGGCGACCGTGCCGATAATGGTCATCGGGCCGGGGATGGTGATTTTAACGGGGCGGTTGGAGAAGGATTGCGCTTGGGTGTAATCACGCGGTAGCACCGATTTTCCCGCAAGGATTTTGCTGCGAATGGCCGGCAGGTCTGACTCATAAGCGCCATTACGTAGCACGCGGTGCTCAAGGTTTTCAAAATCAAACCCCTGCATATAGCGGCACTGGTAATGCACATAATTCTCACGGCGCTGCTCGCCATCGGTTGGAATATCAATGCCGCACGCGATCTGCGTTTCTATCGCCTCGCGGGTGGCGCGGGCAAATAGCGGCTCATGCGCAGGCTCATCTGTCCAGCTTTTCACCACAGTGTCGGTGTAGCTTTCATCGGCATGAACAACCTTGAACCAGTCTTTTATTGGCACATAGTCAGGTTTGGGAAAGGCCCCGATGCAGGTGGTTTTTATGGGCATGATATGATCCTCCAAAGTTGAGCCTAGGGTAGGGTTCAAAACCGCGCAAGGGGGTTTCTTACCGCGGCTAGGCTGTGCTACAAGCCAGTATCCAATTTAAGGTTTTCCCCATGCTGATCTTGTTTAACAAACCCTTCGATGTGCTGTCTCAGTTTACGGACAAAGGCACAGAAGGTGCCAAGCGCCCGACGCTCTCCGCCTTTATTGACGTGCCCAAGGTTTACCCCGCAGGACGGCTTGATAAAGACAGTGAGGGCCTGCTTTTGCTGACAGATAACGGCAAGCTGCAAGCGCGGATAGCCGACCCGAAATACAAGATGGAGAAAACCTATCTGGCGCAGGTCGAGGGCGAGCCAACCGAGGCCAGCATGGCCAAACTCCGCGATGGCCTGACCTTAAAAGACGGCCCCACGCGGCCGGCTGATGCCTTGCGTATTGACGAGCCAGAATGGCTCTGGCCCCGCACCCCGCCGGTGCGCTTTCGCAAAACCGTGGCCGATTGCTGGCTCGAAATTACCATCCGCGAAGGCAAAAACCGCCAAGTCCGCCGGATGACAGCGGCCATTGGCCACCCAACCCTGCGGTTAATCCGCTGGCGGGTGGGGGAGTGGACCCTAGACGGCCTCGAAAGCGGCGCTTGGGTGCAAGATCAATAGCATATTTGCGGTCGAAACCCTAATCACGCTCCAATATGAACTGGCTTTCTAGCTGGTCGTAGTAGTGGTTATGAAAGTGCATGGCATTGGCTGTTGTCGGTACGCCCGCTGCGAGTAATATACGGCCAGCGGCAGATTCGTTTTCGCCATTCACTGCGTGTAAAAGGTTTCCGATCTCCTTATATTCTTCAGATTTGTTGGTTTTGAACCATGGGCCAATATCGGACCGCCAGCTCGCGTTCTCGCGTGCTGCATCGGCCCGCAGAGGTGCCGTAATTTCGCTCGCGACCCGCACATCTTCATCATCCATCGCACTGTCAATTTCGGTTGCGGCAGCTTCTGCCATAACTTTTCCGGTGGAAAGAACCGCAGCAGCAATAGATCCACCGAGCGGAATGATACCTATCCAGGCCCCGGCGACGTCGACAACATAGTTGTTCCGCCTAATCTCGGTTTGGAAGCCCCGCTCCGCGTTTACGCGGTCTCGAATAAACCCTTCAAAGCGGTTAATCGCCGTCAAAAGCCCGCCGGTCACCGCCGTTTGTGCACTCTGCATTCTAATCTCGATAAACCCGTCTATTCTGCCATCTGACGCTTGGAAAACATCCCTCACCGCAAGCTCGGCTTCTTCTATCATATTCTGAAATTCACCAACGAGTTCAAGCGCTTCAAGGAATAGGTTATTACTGGCAGCCGTCTCCATTCGCCCACGGCAGCCCGCGAGCTCGGTCTCGTAATGGGCAACGGTCCCTGTATCATCCGGTTCATCCGGAAATATGTTCTCAGCTTGGCCAATTGAGAATGGGGCCTCACTTTCATAGCTCGCCTTGGCGCTATCAATGGCCAAAATCTCTGATTCAAAGCTGCCGAGCATCTCACTTTCAGCATATGCCGCTGTACGCGCGGCGGCCCACTCGGCGCTTTGCTCGTTGCCAAGGCGCTCCGCGTCCTTCGCGTCGATCACAGCTTGGGATTCGTCAGCTTCAGGGTAGATGCAGGTGCGCATTTCAGTGAGCTTAGGATCAAGATCCAAAACCGACATTGTGTCGGTATAGCGCTTATAAAGATCCGCATTTTCCGCTTCCGGCTCAAAATCATCAAGCAGGCCTTTAAGCACAGCTATCTCGCCAATGGCCGCGGCAAATTCCTCCGACAAAATGAGACCCTCAACGGCCCCCACCTTTTCAAGGACGATATCCGCTGCAGGCTGAATCTCGGTAAACTCGTTGCTCCGCACCGCCGCAATGCGCGACGAAAGTGCAAGGAAGTCGGCATTGGCCTGATCACGCCGCGCGATAATTTCGTCATGCTGGCGGTCAAGGTCCGCAAGCTCGGTTTCCCAAGCCAAGACCATATCAAGCGCGCCCTGAAAATCAGCAGCAACAGCCAGCGTATCGGCTTGGGGCAAGGCGTCAATTATATCGCCCGCAGCCGTTGAAATAACGCTGATTTCCGCGGTGGCCAAGCGGTTGGCATGGCTGCCCATTGCGGCCACGGCTGATTCATATTGGCGCTTCAGTTCGGCCAAATCCCGGAGCACCTCCTCTATGCGGCCCATTTCCGTGATGGCCGTTCGAATGCTGTCCAGCGCGCCCTGATACTCACCACCATCAGCCATGATTTGAATTGAATCCAGGTCCGTTTCCACTTGTCCGAGCGCGGATTCTGTATCGGCGCCGATGAGATCAGAACTGGATTGCCGAACACCGGAAAGCCGGTCTTCAACCAACTGCCGTTCGGCCTCATAAAGCCGGCGAATAACTTCGGTTTCAACATCCGCGTTAGACGAATTGGGGTCTTCCCCCATCTCGGCCGCCACCTCTGCCCGTAGCTGATTTTCGCGCAAGAGCTGCTCAACGGTATCAAGCGCGGCAGCAATGCCCTCATTTGCATCATTTGCAGCAATGAAATCTTGGCTATCGGCAGCAATGGTCATTTGCTGAAGGCTGGCGTCAATCTGGTTTAGCTGCTGGGTTGCAGCTTCGTCCACATGCTCGTGGCTGCGGGCTTCGGCCGTGCGCCGGTCAAGGATCGGGCGCATGGCCTCGTAGGTGGATCTTTTCGCGGCAACTTGCGCTTCGTGCTGGGTCCACGGTGCCGAAATCTCGCCTTCCGCTTGCTCAAGTACCTCACTGGCGAGTGTAAGCTCGTCGGCGCTCACATGGCCTTGGATTTGGTTAACAAAGGTAGCGCCGTTAGCGCCCCAAGCATCATCCCAATCGCCTAATTCATCTACCTTGGCCTGAAAGTCAGCCCAACGCGAGGCACGGCGCTCCCATTCTTCTCGTTCAGCCGCAATGCGCGCCGCTTCTGCCTCGGCCTCAGAGGTCAGCCGGTCAACCTCGCTCTGAATGATATCAAGCTCATAATCAACCGAATCGATAACCCCTTGGGCCGTCATAAAATCGCAGGCTTCGATTTGGCCGTCGATATCCGCAACGCTGGTGTTTACGTCGGTAAAGCGCGGCGTCAAATCCGGGAAGGTTTGCGCCATTGTCTCGGTTTCGGCAATTTTACTGGTGAGCGCAGCGTAGCATTCACCGGTCACACGCTTGGCTTCTATCAGACGTTCAATCTCGTTTTCCACGCTGGCAAGCTCGGTGCTTCCCATGCGCAGAAGCGACAGCGCCTCCACAAAATCACGCTCAGCCGTTGGCGCGGCCGAAGATATCAGGTTTGTGTCAATTTGATTGAGGCCAGTGGTGGTTAATTCATTAGAAACCTCCTCCGCGCGATAAACCTCTACACGCTCTTCAATAACGGCAAGCTCAGAGTCATAAAGTTCCTTGGCCGCAAATTGCAGACGGTACTCCACCATCATCGGGGCCAAAGAGCCGTGTGCGGTGCCATAAGCATCTATGGCATTGCGATAACGCTGGTCTTCTGCCGCTGTTTCCATTTCTGAAACCGTGCCGTTAATGGGGGAAAGGCCAGTATCGCCCCAATCGGCTAGGGTCGAAATATCCCCGAGTAAATTGCCGACATCCGTGCTCAGACCATTCCATTCATTGGCGTTGGCGTCAAATTCGTCTTGCCGGTCCTGCGTTAGTCGCCGCAACTCTGTCAGCTGTCGGCGGATGCTTACAATCTCGGTGTATTCTTCATCATTTTCGTCAACAACACCATCATCAGCACGGGCTTCCGCTTCTAGGCGGTCCAGGCTCCTTTGGTTGGTTGTAATGCCGTTATTGCCGCGTTCGATCAATTCGAGAAGTGGGTTACTCATAATTTCAGTCCCCTTTTGTTATTGCTGCATTTCTTTGAATAAGGATGCGATACGAGTGCGCATTTGCTTCAATTGCTTAAGCCGGCCGCCCTTGGCTTGCACATTCGCATCGGCGCTTTGGTTGCTCTCAGAAGCCTGAGCAACCATAGGCTCTAAAATATCCATGATTTTCTGGCTTTTCGCCAAATCACCACCCTTGATCGCTTTGGCAAACCCTTTGGCGAGCATACCCACTTTCTTGACACTGTCTTTGTCACCCGATTTCAAGGCGGTCTTTATTTGCGGGGTTAGCGTTTTGAAGGCATCAACAAGGCGGCTGCGGTCGTCACCCGCGCTTTCCGAAGCGCTTGCGTCTTCGCTATCGTCATTCTCTGTCGCAGATGTTTCCGCCTCAGCACTGCCGTCATCTTCCACGCCTAGCTCATCTTCCACGTCTGGCTCTTCATCCGTGCTTGCGTGCTCTCCGATCAATGCTTCCATCTGGTCAAGCTTTTCGCCAGAGCTATACCACTCGTTATTTTCAACCGCATACTCAAATTCGCGCTTAAATCTGGCGATGGCTGTGGCGGCCGTATCATCCGCGCCACTCACAATCCTTGCGACATTCCGAGCCATAGCGCTCATGCGGTCCAAAAATGGCTGTTTCTCTGCCATTAACCCGTCATAATCATCCAAAACCGTTGTCACTTTGTCCAAGGCTTCGCCTGCGCGCTCAAAAAGCTCGTCATCCATGGCGCGGGTAAACAGGCCCATTGTGTCCTTTAGCCCGTCAATCATCAGGCTTGCTGTGTCGGCCAGCAGCGTATCGATGCGCGGCTGAAGCTCCTCCAGTCGTTCCTCTAGCGCCACACGAGGGTCAACCTCTTCGCCGCCGGCTGCTGCTTCTGCGTCGTCCTCCGGGGCGGCCCTGCCGCGTGCTGGCGCGCTTTCTTCTGCTGCCGCCTCAGGTGCAGGCGCGGCCGCTTCGGCCTCGGGTTCTGGTGCGGCGCGGCGCGTCGGCGCGGCGCTTTCTTCTTCGGCTGGGGCTTCCGCTGATGCGGCCGCATCTCCGTCCGGCTCTTTTAACTCTAGCCGGTTTTTAAGCCCGCGCTCGGAAAAAAACTTTTTTGCCACTTTGGGCAAGTTGCCGGGAATTTTATCATTGATCGGATCAATAATAATAACCTGGCCTTCCATAGTGATCGTGCCCCAAACCCCTTTGGCCATGCCGCCAGCCTTTTTGGCGGCTTTCACCAGCACCTCGGGTGATTTCTTAAGATGCACCTCCAAGACAATGCCGTCTTTGGACATTAGCATTGCACAATTATGCTGCTTTTTCTTAACCTTGGCCAAAACAGCCTTTAGCTCAACGCCTTCACTTTTTAACTCTGCAGGGCTTTTGTTCGCCATAATCAATTCCCATAAATAAAGGTTTCTCGGATATCTTGCGCACTAAAATAAGTGCATTTCCGGAGATAACCCTGCCATATTCGTAAAAAAAGGGGCGTTCTGTCAAGGGTTGAGTTGAACTTTGTGATTAATTCGCGCGCTGGGGTTGAATTGACGCCCTGTAAATCCCTTCTGCTTTTGGGGGCCGAAAAGGAATGTGTTTCCAAGGTCTGCGCTTAAATATAGCCCGCGGCACCGGATTTCTGGCAGCAATCGCTATGCCAAAACCTTGCGAACCGTTGGCCCATAAGTGCGGCTAATGGGCAGCAGCCTTGTGTCAACCAACTCCAGCATCAGCTTTCCGCTTTTCCGCCGCAGCTTGCGCGCGGCCTTTTTTGCCACCCAATGAGAGCGATGAATTTGCAGGCCATCTAGCCCCGCCAGCTCCTCGATCGCTTCACTTAACCCCAGCAATATCAGCGTTGAACCTTTGGTGGTGGTCACTTCGACATAATGATCCTGCGCAGACAGTGAAATGATGGCGGTTCCCAGCTCGGAGGGGAGCCGCGCAAAGAATGTCGGGGTGTGCTTGGGCAGCGTTTGCTCGGCCAACCCAAGGCGGGCCATCACCCGCAAATACATCAGCCCACCAATTAATGCGCAGACAAAAAATACGTTTATCATGATTGTGAAAGCGGGGGCATGTCCACGCAAGGTTCGCTCTGCCCACATTACGATAAGGCCAATGGGAATGCTCGCGAGCGATATCGCACATGCAACCCGCAAGGCGGCGGACCATTCATCAAAGCGCGGATGCATGAGCACCAGCGAAAGCAGCGCCAGCACCACCCCCCAGCCAGACCCGATGCAAAGCAGCCAATAGAGCGCCCGATGCCCCACCGGCATTGCCGACGTTTCAAACGGGCCGAGAACCGTGAAGGCCAACCACGTGATCAGCAATGCGATAGATTGCTCGCGCCAGTGCCAAAATCTGAGCACGCGCTTGAAGCGGTTAAGGAATGTGTATTTCACGTAGGCAAACCTGCATTTCACGTAATCGATATTTCCGCAGCATCAAATGCCTGCCACAGGAAAGCAAGCAAATTTAACAGGAGATCATCACATGCTTTCAGGTATTCTAACAGGTGCACCACTTTGGGTTTGGCCGCTTTTGGCAGGGTTAATCCTGCTGGGCCTTAAAGCCTCAAAAGACCGCAGGGCGCTTTGCCTGCCAAGCTATTTTCACCCTTTGCTTGGCCTGCTATCGGTGAGTGCGGTGCATGGGCTTGGGGTCGGCGGGCTGGTGTGGCTGGGCTTTGCCGTGGCTTATCTGGTGGGGGCCGTGCTTGGCCACAGGTTTCAAGGGCAAAAAATTGTTGGCAAATCGGCAAAGCATGTCAGCCTCAAAGGAGAGTGGCTGACAATGGCCGTGCTCATGGTGATATTCTGGATGAACTTTGTGGGCGGTGTTGTAGAAGCAACTCTCCCTCTCGCCTTCGCATCCCTCTGGTTCAAAGCAGGTTTTGCGCTGCTCGCGGGCTTGGCAGCCGGATCATGGGCGGGCAGGGCCTTGCGGGTATTTGCAACGCCCGCGCGCTAAAATGCCTATTGCCGCACCCAGCTATTAACCATTTTCTCGTCACCGCCTTCAACGTTAAAGTTGAGTGCGGTGTCGGTGCAAGTATAGCTGCCCTCGGCCCCGTGGCCCATCGGCGCCATTTCTTCAGAAAAAGGTATGTCCATCACCATGGGCGTGCCCCCTATACTCAGGGTGGCTTTGGCAGCATAATTAAACTCACCCATGGTGAATGCGAACACCCCAGCGTCAGCATTACCACTAAACCCGCCGGTGCCATTCATCGCCACCGCCATCGGCGGCATGCCTGACTGCTGCATTTTAATCACCAGCCCATCGAGCACATATCGCCCGCCCGAGGCCGAAAGCCGCATTTGCACCTCGCCCGAAATTTCGACCTGCTCCATGCCGGGGTTGGCCGCAAATTGCGCGGCAAAGGCGCCGGGCGCAGGCACCCAAGTGCCAATCAGGCAGCTATCGGAAATTTCGGCCACGCTGGCGCTGGCTGTTAAAACAATAATTGCCGATAAAACAATCGATTTCTTAAGCATCACGGGCTCCCCTTTGTTCAATCCAGAATTGCATAAATACTGCGCCTTGCCAACAAAGGCTTAACCGCTGTGAGCAAGAAGCCGCCACGGTGAGAACGCCTATAAAACAGGATGCGGCAACAAGCCCCATAATTTCTATGGATTACAAAATTCGAATGTATTATGCCTGAGCGTTAGACGGCCTTGCAAAAAGGCTGGTAAACTTTGGGGGAAGTATGACAAAGCATCATCAGCCACAGCTGGACACCTCGCCAGTTGTCAGTGACGAAATCCGCCAGACCACATGTTATATGTGCGCCTGCCGTTGCGGCATTAATGTCCATATCAAGGACGGCAAGGTTAAGTATATTGAGGGCAACCGCGACCATCCGGTGAACAAAGGTGTGCTTTGTGCCAAGGGGTCGGCGGGGGTTATGCAGCACTATGCGCCGTCTCGTTTGCGCAATCCGATGAAGCGGGTTGGGGAGCGCGGCGAAGGCAAGTTTGAGGATATTAGCTGGGAAGAGGCGTTTGATATCGCGGTGGGCCTGCTCAAACCGATTCGTGAGAAAGACCCTAAAAAGCTGGCGTTTTTCACGGGGCGAGATCAGTCACAATCAATGACCGGCTGGTGGGCGCAAAATTATGGTACGCTGAATTATGCCGCGCACGGTGGCTTTTGCTCGGTAAACATGGCCGCTGGCGGTATTTACACCATGGGCGGGGCGTTTTGGGAATTTGGCGCGCCCGATTGGGACCGCGCAAAGCTGTTTTTGATTTTTGGCGTGGCCGAAGATCATGATTCGAACCCGATCAAAATGGGCCTTGGCAAGCTGAAGGCTAATGGCGCCAAAATCATCGCCGTGAACCCTATTCGCACCGGCTATAATGCCATTGCCGATGAGTGGGTTGGCATTACGCCGGGCACCGATGGCCTGTTTATCCTGTCGCTCATTCATGAGCTGCTGAAAGCGGGCAAGGTCGATCTGAATTACCTCATTCGCTACACAAATATGCCGTTCTTGGTGAACCAAGTTGAAGGCAGCGCCGAATATGGCCTGTTTGTCCGCGATGCCGAGGGCAACCAGCTGGTATGGGACCGTGCAACAAGCAAAGCTGTGCCGTATGAAACCAGAGGCACCAAGCCCGCGATGAGCGGCATGGTTGAGGTAAATGGCGTACAATGCCGCCCCGCTTTTGAGCTGCTAGCCGAAAAATACCTGACGGACGAATACACCCCAGAAGCGGTGGAAGAGCGTTGCGGTATTTCAGCCGCGCGTATCCGTTCTATCGCCGCAGATATCGCCCGCGTAGCCTTCGATGAGGAAATCACACTCGATATTCCGTGGACGGATTGGAAGGGCGAAAAGCACGAAACGATGACAGGCCGCCCCGTGGCGATGCACGCGATGCGCGGCATCTCGGCCCATTCCAACGGCTTTCAAACCGCCCGCGCTTTGCATATACTGCAAATCCTGATCGGCTCGGTTGAGGTGCCCGGCGGTTTCCGCTTCAAGCCGCCTTATCCGAAATCGGTGGAGGACCACCCAAAGCCGCACCACGATGTGACCCCCGGCGCGCCGCTAAATGGCCCGCATTTGGGCTACCCTCGTGGGCCAGAAGACCTGTGCATTGACGAAGATGGCAAAGCCAAGCGTATCGACAAAGCCTTTACGTGGGAAAACCCGCTTTCGGCCCACGGCATGATGCATATGGTGATTTCAAATGCCCACGCGGGCGACCCCTATAAAATTGACACCCTGTTTATGTATATGGCGAATATGTCGTGGAACTCGTCTATGAATACGTCGCAAGTTATGGACATGCTGCGAGACAAAGACGAGGACGGGAATTACATTATCCCGAATATCATCTATTCTGATGCCTACAGCTCAGAAATGGTCGCCTTCGCGGACCTTATCCTGCCAGACACCACCTACCTTGAGCGCCATGATTGCATTAGCCTGCTGGACCGCCCGATTTGCGAAGCCGATGGCTTAGCTGACAGCATCCGCTGGCCGGTGGTGGAGCCAGACCGCGATGTGCGCGGCTTCCAATCTGTGCTGATTGAGCTGGGTGCGCGCCTTGGCCTGCCAGCGATGGTCAATGAAGATGGCTCGGCGAAGTTTAAGGATTACGCCGATTATATTGTTAACCACGAGCGCCGGCCCGGCGTTGGGCCACTAGCTGGCTGGCGTGGCAAAGACGGCAAGGGCAAAGGGCGCGGCGAGCCAAACCCCAAGCAGCTTAATAAATACATCGAAAACGGTGGCTTTTGGCATGAACAAATCAAGCCAGAAAACGCGTTTTATAAGCCGTGGAACAAGGGCTACCAAGAGTGGGCCGTGGAGCGCGGCATCTTTGATAAAGAGTCGCCCTACGTGTTTACGGTCTACCAAGAGATTATCCAGAAATTCCGCCTCGCAGCCGAAGGCCACGGCGATATTCAACCGCCAGAGCACCTGCGCGCGCAAGTAAAAATGGCGATGGATCCGCTGCCATTCTGGTATGAACCTTTTGAGCAAACCCTGATAAATAAAGACGAATATCCCATTCATGCACTCACCCAGCGCCCTATGGCGATGTATCACTCTTGGGGTACACAAAACGCGTGGCTGCGCCAAATTCATGGCCGCAACCCGCTGTTTATCTCGGGCGAGCTTTGGGCCGAGCATGGCTTTGCTGAGGGCGATTGGGCGCAAGTTACATCGCCCAACGGCACCATCACGGTGCCGGTTGTGCTGATGGAAGCGCTCAACGCCAAAACCGTTTGGACATGGAACGCGATCGGCAAACGCAAGGGCGCTTGGGCGCTGGGCGAAGACGCGCCGGAAACCAAAGAGGGGTTTTTGCTGAACCACCTTATTAGCGAGCTTTTGCCCGCCAAAAAGGACGGCCAGCGCTGGAGCAACTCAGACCCGGTAACCGGCCAAGCCGCATGGTTTGACCTTCGGGTGAATATCAAACGGGTAGGTGCCCCCGCTGATTTGCAAACCAGCCCAACATTCGCGCCCCAAGCCTCACCCGTAGGCAAAGGGCCAAAAGACATAGCCTTCGGGGAGGAATGGAAATGACCCAGCTACCTACATCAACCCAAAAAAAGCTCGGGCTGGTCATTGACCTAGACACCTGCGTCGGCTGCCATGCCTGCGTGATTTCGTGCAAAGGCTGGAACACCAATGAATATGGCGCGCCGCTTTCAGATATGGACGCTTACGGCGGCGACCCGTCTGGGACCTTCCTCAACCGCGTGCACACATTTGAGGCCAAGGCCGAGGGCTGCGCCTCGCAAACGGTTCACTTTCCGAAATCCTGCCTGCACTGCGAAGATGCTCCCTGCGTGCCGGTTTGCCCCACGGGCGCTAGCTATAAGCGCGAGGAAGATGGCATTGTGCTGGTCAATGAAGACAAATGTATGGGCTGCGGTTTGTGCGCTTGGGCCTGCCCATATGGCGCGCGCGAGCTAGACCAAATGGCCGGTGTGATGAAGAAATGCACACTCTGTGTTGACCGGATTTACAACGAAAACCTGCCGGAGGAAGACCGCATTCCAAGCTGCGTGCGCACCTGCCCCTCTGGCGCGCGGCATTTTGGTGATTTCGCAGACCCGGACAGCCATGTTTCCAAGCTTGTTGCGGAGCGCGGCGGCATGGACCTGATGCCCGAGCAAGGCACCAAGCCGGTTAACAAATATCTGCCCCCACGGCCCAAGGCCGATGTAAATGGCACCCAAGCCCCAGCTCTCGAAGCGCAATCCGAAGAAATCACTGGTTTCCTCGGCTGGCTCGACCGTACTTTGGAGAAAATCTGATGCATCCAGCACCTTCTGTCATCATCTTCAGCACTATCTCGGGCCTCGGCTTTGGCTTGATGCTGTTTTTGGGCCTTGGCCTGCCGGATGTGTCCGGCTGGGTTGCGGCTACCTTTGCCACCTTGGCGCTCGGGCTGGCAACCATCGGGCTTCTGGCCTCCACCTTCCACCTCGGAAAACCCAAAAACGCAATTTACGCCTTTAGTCAGTGGAAAACCTCTTGGCTTTCGCGCGAGGGTATTTTGGCGGTGCTCACACTCGTGGTGTTTTTCATCTATGCCGCACTGTGGGCGTTTATGGATAATCGCATTGCTATGCTGGGCTATCTGGCTGCGGCTTTGGCAATGGGAACCGTGTTCACCACCTCGATGATCTATGCTCAGCTCAAAACCGTGCCGCGCTGGAACACCGCCGTGACCCCGCTGCTTTTCCTGCTGTATGCCTCAGCGGGCGGCGCGCTGCTGTCCAACCAAATGACGGTAGCACTGGTGTTGCTCGGCCTCATTATTGCCTTTCAGGCAATGGCGTGGTTTCAGGGCGATACGGCGTTTGCGCGCTCCGGCTCCAGCATTGAAACTGCCACCGGCCTTGGCAACCTCGGCAAAGTGCGGCTGCTTGAAAAGCCGCACTCGGGCAAAAACTACTTGCTACAAGAAATGGTATATGTGGTGGGCCGCAAGCATGCCGCCAAGCTGCGGGTGCTGTCGCTGGTGCTGGTGGCCCTGCTGCCCGCGCTGCTGATCCTGCTGACCGAGGTGAACCACGTGGTTGCGATTGTGATCCTGCTTTCACACATCGTCGGGCTTTTTGCCCAGCGCTGGCTGTTTTTTGCCCAAGCCGAGCATGTGGTCGGGCTATATTACGACGCCCGCTAAAAACTATGAAAGCCCCGCCAATGCCTACACCTCGCAAACTGCCAAAGACCGCCAGCGTGGCGCTGCCTTCGGAAAACGGTAAACTACACGCGCCTTCTGCCTGTCGCAATGTGGGCGCGATTGTGGATGCGCTTACGCCCTTGGCGCCAAGCCGAGGCAAGGCGCTGGAAATTGCGAGCGGGACCGGCGAACACATGGTGCGCTTTGCCGCGGCCTTTCCGGCTTTGAGCTGGCAGCCAACAGATATTGAACCTGCCCGCCTGAATAGCATCGCCGCATGGTGTGACGAGGCTGGGCTAACAAATGTAAACCCACCGGTGATACTTGATGCAACTGTGGCGGGCTGGGCGGAGGGTTTTGGCGGCCAAAACCTGATATTCCTCTCAAACTTGCTGCATCTCATTAGCCCTGAGGAAGCCAATACAATTATTGCTGAATCTGCCAAGGCTTTGGCCCCGGGCGGCTTATTGGTGATCTACGGCCCATTTTTGCGCGGAGATGATTTTGCCAGCGAGGCGGATCGGCAATTTGATGAAAGCTTGCGCGCAGAGGCGTCTGAGATTGGTTATAAGTCATTTGAAAGCATTCAGGAGCTTCAGTCCAAAGCGGGGCTTGTCGCGCTCGCTCCAATTGCAATGCCGTCCAGCAACTTGCTTTTGGTTGCGAAACACGCGCCGCGAGGGTCAAAAAATTAACCCATGCCGATTTGTCAGGATTGACATTGCCGCCGCTAAAGGGCATCCCCTTATTAACCATCTCGTGGTTTAACGTATGAGCGGCGCTCTTGGTGCCGTATCGATAAATTTAGACGAAAAGCAGTTCAAACCGGATGACATCACCCCTGCCGCAACCTGAATCCGCCCGCAATTGGGTACGTATTCTTGCCAAATATCGCGAACCAAGCCTTAAACGCTCCAGCTTTGAGCTGGCGGTTAGTTTCTTTCCTTTCGCCATATTGGCCGTGCTGGCATGGATGTCCCTTTCGGTCAGCTATTGGCTAACCTTTGCGATTTCGCTGGCGAATGGCCTGTTTCTGGTGCGGATGTTTATCATCCAACATGATTGCGGCCATGGCAGCTTTTTTGGCAATCGCCACGCCAATAACTGGGTTGGCCGGATCATCGGCGTATTTACCCTTACCCCTTATAAAGTGTGGCGGCGCAGTCATTCCATTCATCATTCGGCCTCGGGCAATCTTGATAAGCGCGGCATTGGCGATGTTTACACGCTGACCGTTGCGGAATTCGAGGCCCTGCCGCGATTTAAGCGTGCGGGTTACCGCGCGTATCGCAACCCGCTCTTTATGTTTGTTTGTGCGCCGGCGCTGCTATTCATGGTGCAAAACCGCGTACCCCTTAGCATGATGCGCTCGTGGGAATACTGGATGAGTGCAATGGGCACGAACGCAATGGTTGCTATGATGATCGGGCTTATGCTGTGGTTTGGTGGCTTTGCAGCCTTGCTGCTTATCTTTTTGCCCACGTTGCTTATGGCCGCCACGCTTGGCGTGTGGCTGTTTTATGTGCAGCACCAGTTTGAAAACGCGCAGTGGGACCATGCCGAAAATTGGGATTTACACGAAGCCGCTTTGATGGGCAGCTCCTATTATGTGCTCCCCGGCGTGCTGCGCTGGTTTAGTGGCAATATTGGCATTCACCACGTGCACCACCTTTATAGCCGCATTCCGTTTTACCGGCTGATGGAGGTTTTGCGTGAAAACTCCGCGCTGGCAAACCTGAACCGGATGACCATTCGGCAAAGCCTGAAAAGCGCGCAGATGCACTTGTGGGATGAGGGCAGCCGCAAGCTGGTTTCCTTTTCGCAAGCCCGCAAACTGCACTTAGCTTAACGGGAAAAACCGCAAGGCTAGCAAGGTAAGCCCGCCCGCTATCAGCGGGAGGATGAGTGAAACGGCAACCCTTAGCGCTGTGAGCTGCCAGCCATAAAACCCAGCCTCAAGTGGAATGCGCAATACCGAAAGCGTGGCCAGCGAGGTTGCGTAGGTCATCAGCACCGCCACCCCCACGCCTGATTTATATAGCCCGGCAATAATTGGCAGCCCAACGATGCTGCCGCCCGGGGTAACAATGCCAGCGATCCACGCAAGGCCGATCCCCTTCCAGCCCGATGAATCCGACAGCCAGTTTTCCACCAAGCCCTTCGGCAGCAAAACCTGGGTAAAGCCCGCCAGCATCATCGCAATTATCAGTATAGGGAAAAACCCGAGCAGCTGTTTGCCCGAGGTTTGCATACCCGCCTTAAAGGTGCCTTCGCCTTGCCACACCGCCAGCGCCATCAAAACAAGTAGGAAGCCGGCCATGCCGATTGCTGTGGCTTTCATGATGTTTCTTCCGTGATAATTTCTACATATCCGGCCTCACCATTCACCCGCAAACGATCGCCGGTTTTTATGGTTTTGGTGGCCACAGGCACACCCACCACCGCCGGAATCCCGTATTCTCGCGCCACCACCGAGCCGTGGGTCATCAGCCCGCCCACTTCCGTCACCAGCGCGCCTGCGTTCACAAAAAGCGGGGTCCAGCCCGGGTCGGTGAAGGGGGCCACAAGAATTTCGCCGGGAACCAAAATCTCGGTGGCGGGGTCTTTTACCACGCGGGCAATACCCTCATAAATACCCGCAGAAACCGGAGAGCCAATGAGCG
This sequence comes from Paracoccaceae bacterium, assembly GCA_002402045.2. Classification (GTDB taxonomy): domain Bacteria; phylum Pseudomonadota; class Alphaproteobacteria; order Rhodobacterales; family Rhodobacteraceae; genus UBA3077. Next base: position 68,133 of record NVUX02000074.1, read on the forward strand.
CGCCTTCAGGGGCACCCTCTATCGACAAATTGGGCCGCGGAATTTCGCCTTCACTGGTCATAACCCTTGGCGGGGTGCGTTTGGCATTTACCGCAAAAACCGCGCGGCGAGCGGTTATGATATCCTGAAGGGGCGTGCCTTTGGCCAGCGCGCGCTTCACTTCGGGAATGGTCAGGAACCAGATATCCTCTGGCGCTTCCAACACATCATTTTCAGACAAGCTCTGGCCAATATCGACCAGCACGGCTTTCACCTCAGACAATACCTGAATCATCAAGAACTTATGGTGCTCCCGCAATGCCCCAAGATCGCGCGCCACTTTTATCAGGCGCTTCACCAGCGGCCGCTTTAGCCCGCGCGACCAGCCTTTTAGGTGTTTCGGAATCTCGCCCGCTGCAATATCACTTTTGCGGGTCAGCTCGTTATAATGGCGGCGATGCGCGCCCAGCGTGTCATGGGCTGTCATGCCAATAACCATCTGCAAAAGCGAGCTTGGATCTTCACCCCAGCGCGGTCGGCTGGCATCTATTTCTGAAAGGCCACGGGCGCCGTATTGGTTCAAGAATTCTTGCCATGCGATCAGGAAGCTCGAACCCTTCGCCGCGCCCAAGCCTTGGCCATCTTTCAGCTGCCCCAAAAGCGCCTCGGATTGGCGCAATTCATCAGCCAAATCCCCGATAGAAAGGTTCATTTCTGTCACTACATTTCCAACCAGCCCGCGCTCTAAATCATTAACGCGGGCGGTGTTTTCTGGCCCCGCCAAGCGCCGTAACAGCCGCTGGCCCACCAGCCCGGCCACCATGCGCGGGGTAAATTTACCCACGGCAGGCATCACACCGCGAAGGGCGCTCAGGGCCGAATCCAAACTTTTGGCTAGGCTTTGCGCAGCCGCAATCTGTGCTCTTGTTTGCGAAATGTAGCTTGAAATCACCTCATTTGCCTGCCCCACCGCGCCCTCGGTTTGCTTAAAAAACAGATTATGCGGAACCAGTAGCAGATACGGCAGCATGGCCCACACAAGCCGCCCAAGCTTTAAGCGCTCACCTTTTTCATGCAGCGCTGGCCGGGTTGAAAGCTCGGCCACAGCCGCTTGGGCGAGCTGGTCTGCCACGACCATCAGCTTGATAAACATCTTGCCAAAACGGCGGTGGCGCAAAAGTGGGCTGATATCGCCATAAAGCCGCCCGCCGATATCATGCAAATAGCGGTATTCACCGTTTTCATTTAGCCCGACAGGGGGGAAGTATTTCCAGATCGACACCGAAAGCGGCGGCATCGGGTCGGTCATCACCTGCAAATGCGACAGGCTAAGGAACACATGAAATGCACCATCATCGACCGTGGCCAAAGGGTAAAGCGAGGTGATCGGGCGGGACTGGGTGATGAATATCTTATCGCCCTCAAGCGCCCACTCAATATCTTGTGGGCTGCCATAATGCGCTTCAATTTTGCAGCCAATGTCAGACAATGCCTTGATTTGGAAATCCGTTAGCGCGGGGCGGGTTTGTGCGGCTTCAGGCAGATCAACCGTTTCGGTGCCGCCTTCTTTAAGCGGCAAAATAGCGATCTTCTTCTCGGCAATTTTGCGGGTTATTATCTCGCCACTGGGTTTATCCACTTGATAAAGATCAGCGCTTACCAAGCCGGAAACCAGCGCCTCGCCCAAGCCAAAACTGGCATCAATGGAGCAGGTATTTCGATTTTCCGAAATTGGATCAGCGGTGAACAGAATGCCGGAAACATCGGGCATAACCATGCGCTGAACAACCGCCGAAAGTGCCACCAACCGATGCGGGAAACCATTTTGAATCCGGTAAAGAATGGCGCGGTCGGTAAAGAGCGAGATAAAGCAGTTTTTAACCTGCGCAAGGATTTTAGCTTCGCCAATGACGTTAAGATAGGTGTCTTGCTGCCCCGCAAAAGAGGCGCTTGGCAGGTCTTCTGCGGTGGCTGAAGACCGCACGGCATATGCATGCTCTGCCCCGGCCGCGCGCCAGCTTTTAACAATGGCCTTGGCCACAGGTTTGGGCATTTCATGCCGATTCATCAGCCCGCGCACGGCTGTGCCAGCCGCCCGAATACTGTTAAGATCACGTGGGTCCAGCCCCTCTAGCGCTTCATATATTTGCTTTTCAAATGGCGCAATAAAGGCGTGATAAGCCTTGGTGGTCACGCAAAACCCCGGCGGCACCGGAAAGCCAGCGCCCGTCATCTCACCAAGGTTTGCGCCCTTGCCACCCACCAGTGCGATATCGTTTTTTCGGATATCTTCAAAACTCTGGGTGAATTCAGGCATTATGCGGCCCCTTTGGAAAGCGATGCGAAAAGCTGGCAAATGGAATGGCTGGCGGCCTTTATATCAACCGCCCCGCCTGCTGGCGCCAAAACCGTGTGCGCATGCACCATGCCAAAAAGGCTGGTGGTGAGCAGATTTGTATCTGCCGTGCCAGATATGTGCCCAGCATTTTGATGTCTCTGGAAAAAGCTGTTTAGGCGGGCAAAGGTGGAGTTGGTATCGTCGCGCAGCGATTTTAGATAGGTCCGGTCGGCCTCATTTCCCGAAAAAATTAGCCGCACAAGGGTTTTGTGCTCAAACATAAAGCCCAGCAGATGGGTAACAATCACCGCAAGCTCTGCCCCAAAATCCCCATTTGTATCGGGTGGGAACGCCGGCATTTTGTCTCGCGGTGTTTGTCGCTCGATAAAGGCGCGAATCAGCCCCTCTTTATCGGCAAACCGTCGGTAAATGGTGGCAGGGCCAACACCGGAGGCCTCGGCGATCGCCTCTATGGTGGCCGCCTTAAAGCCCTGAACCTGCGCCACCTCCATAACCCCGCGCATAATGCGCGCCTCAATCCCCAGCGCATCAGACCCTTGCAACAAAGCCAGAATTTTGTCTTTATTTCCAAGGTGTTTATAAATTGTCGGGCGAGACACATTGGCCGCGATAGCAATATCCGCCAGCGAAAATTTTTGGCCTTTTTGGGCGTAAAGCCTTTGGGCAATAGCGAGATAGGGGTGGGGCATGATATTACACCTGATAGATATAACTATCAAGTGTAATCTTTTTGGGGCATATTTGTCAAGCCCCGCGCAAGTCTGCGCCGGTTTGGATATCTCCAATTGTCTATTTTGTTGCGGCGTGAAGGTGAGCCCGATGCAAGCCAATTGGCACCGAACCCCTTTTATGCAAAAGCATAGGGGTTCGATGCTCATTGAATTTAGTTCACGATCAATGCGTTTCGCACCTGGATATGAAACGCCAAAAGCCTTCGCCAAGCGCTTAACCTTGGAAACTGGTGGCGGGGTTTGCCCGCCCTATAGGTTTTCGGCTTGGGCCATGCCGAGCGCGTGGTAGCCGCTATCCACAAATATCGTTTCGCCCGTAGTATGAGCGCCGTAATCTGACATGAGGAACATTGCCGTGCCGCCGACGGATTCCAGCGTGGCATTGCTGCGTAGCGGCGCGTTTTCCTCGGTATGCCGATACACCTTGCGCGCACCGCCAATGGCAGCCCCTGCGAGGGTTTTCATTGGGCCGGGGCTAACAGCATTTACCCGAATGCCATCTGGGCCAAGATCATTGGCAAGGTAGCGCACAGTGCTTTCCAGCGCCGCTTTGGCCACACCCATTACGTTATAATTCGGAATCACGCGCTGGGAGCCAAAATATGTGAGCGTAATGATAGAGCCACCGTTTTTCATTAACGGCGCGGCGCGGCGCGAAACATCTATCAGGCTAAAACAGGAGATATCCATGGTGTTCAGGAAGTTTCGGCGCGAGGTGCCAATAAACCGGCCCGTCAGCTCTTCTTTATCAGAATACGCAATGGCGTGAACCAGAAAATCAATGCTGCCCCATTCGTCTTTTAGCGCCTTAAACACCGCATCAAGCGACTCTTCGCTTTGTACGTCAGCATTGAGCACAAGACTGGAGCCAAGGCTTTCGGCCAAGGGGCGCACGCGCTTGCCAAAGGCATCACCTTGGTAGGTGAAAGCCAGCTCGGCCCCCTCGGCAGCCAGCGTTTTTGCAATGCCCCACGCGATGGAACGGTTGTTCGCAACCCCCATCACAAGCCCGCGTTTGCCCTTCATTAAATCAGCCATAGCAGCTACTCCACAAATTTGCTCAACAGCATAGAGCCGTTGGTGCCGCCAAAGCCGAAGCTGTTGGTCATTACAGTATCGAGCCCGGCATTTTCCACCAATTTGGTGGCAATTTCGGCGGGGTCGAGGGCTTCGTCTAGGGTGTCCACATTAATCGACGGGGCGATAAAATCATGCTTCAGCATGAGCAGGCAGAAGATCGCCTCCAAAGCGCCGGTGGCCCCCTGCGAGTGGCCGGTCATGGATTTGGTGGAGCTAATTGGCGGCGTGTTACCCCGGCCAAATACCCGCCGCACGGCTTCCACTTCACCCACATCACCAACTGGCGTGCTGGTGCCGTGCGCATTAATATAGCCAACTTTCCGGCCTTCGGGCAGGGTGCTAAGCGCCAGCCGCATGGCCCGCTCGCCGCCTTCGCCTGAGGGTGCCACCATATCATGGCCGTCAGATGTGGCGGCATAGCCGGTAATTTCCGCGTAAATTATTGCGCCGCGCGCTTTGGCGTGCTCAAGCTCTTCGAGCACCAGCATACCGCCGCCGCCTGCAATCACAAAGCCATCGCGCCCCGCGTCAAAAGCCCGTGAGGCCTTTTCAGGGGTTTCGTTATACTTGCTGCTCATCGCGCCCATTGCGTCAAACAAGCAGGAAAGCGTCCAGTCCAGCTCCTCGCCACCACCGGCAAACATGATATCTTGCTTGCCCATCATGATCTGCTCTGAGGCAGCGCCGATGCAATGCAGGCTGGTAGAACACGCACTGGTGATCGAATAATTGATACCCTTGATTTTGTAAGCCGTCGCGAGGTTGGCCGACACGGTGGACGACATACATTTTGGCACCGCAAACGGCCCAATGCGCTTGGGCGCGCCTTTTTCCAGCACGGTTTGGTGCGCCGTAAACATGGCAGATGTTGAAGGCCCGCCGGAGCCAGCCACAAGGCCGGTGCGCGGGTTGGAAATATCGGATTCCGAAAGCCCAGCATCGGCTATCGCCTGCCCCATGGCAATATAGGCATAGGCCGCACCGCGCCCCATAAAGCGCAGGGTGCGTTTGTCTATGTGCTCGGCCACGTTGATATCTGGCTCGCCTGCGATTTGGCTACGAAAGCCCCGCGCGGCCATTTCGGCGTTAGCTTTAATGCCCGAGCGGCCCGCTTTGAGCGACGCCAAAACCTCATCAGCACTATTTCCGATCGGGGAAACCACCCCAAGTCCGGTGACAACAACTCGACGCATACGCGGTCCTTTCAACAGTGTTTATTCTTGCGAGAGACCAACTTTAAGGTCGGTCACATCATAGCACAATTCCCCGTCAGCAAACATTTTGCCATTGGCACGGCCCACTTTTAGGCGGCGGTCAATCACACGGGTAAAATCAATTTCGTAGCGCACGATCTTGGTTTTTGGGGTGACCATGCCTGAGAACTTCACGTCTCCCACACCAATGGCCATGCCTTTGCCCTTCATGCCGCGCCAGCCCAAATTAAAGCCGGTGAGCTGCCACATGCCATCAAGGCCAAGGCAGCCGGGCATAATAGGGTTGCCCACAAAATGGCACGGGAAAAACCAAAGCTCGGGGTTAATATCCAGCTCAGCCACCACATGGCCCTGCCCATTAGAGCCGCCATCAGCCGAAATCTCGGTGATCCGGTCCATCATCAACATTGGCGGCAGCGGTAGCTGCGGGTTGCCAAGGCCAAACATTTCGCCGCGTGCGCACGCAAGCAGGCCTTCATAATCAATGCTAGATGGGCGGTCGCTCATGGTTTTGTCTTTCCGTAACATCGTGAAATTATCCGTTACCTCAATATATACAATCGCACCGCCCGGTTCGCAATAGGCAGGGTGGATTTTAGCATTAAGCCATTTTGCCAGCGCGCGGGCTTAGGCCAGCGGAATGCGCACCTCAAACACAGCGCCGTGGCGGCTGGGCTTTAGGGTAAGATCGCCATGAAGGTTGCGCATTATTTCGCGGCTTATCGGCAAGCCCAGCCCAGCACTGCCCGCCAGCGTGGCCTCTGAAAGACGGGTGAATTTTTCAAACACCCTTTTGCTGTCGGCAGGGGCTATGCCGGGGCCATTATCAATCACCGTAACGGCGGCGGATCTTGGCGAAAGTTTAACCGCAATCGCCAGCTTGGGGCTTTCCCCCCGGCCATATTTTACCGTGTTGGAAATGAGGTTGATAAACACCTGCGCCAGACGGTCAAAATTGGCAAAAACCATCACTGGCGCTTCGGGCAAGGCGTTAAGCACCTGCACATTTGCTTCCTCCAACAATGCCCCCGTGGCGTTCAATGATTTCTCAATCACATCTTGCAGCACCACCGGCTCAAGCAGCAGCTGCCCCCGGCCACTTTCCAGATGGCTAAGGTCAAGAATCTCGTCTAGCAGGCGCGTCAGGCGGACGCTTTCATCCTGAATAATCCCAAGAAAGCGCTTGGCATCTGGCAGATCGAGATTATTGCTATCTTGCAGAATTTCTGAAAACGAGCGGATGGAGGTCATCGGCGTGCGCAACTCATGGGAGACCTGGCTCAGAAAAGCATCTTTTTGCGCGCCCATTTCAGTGAGCTGGGCATTGGCGGCGCGCAGGTCTTGCATGGCCAGCTCTAGCCGATGCGACTGGTTTTCCAGCTGTTGGGAGTATTCCAATATCTGCGCGGTTTCATCGGCGATCTTCATCAGCTCATCTACCGAAACCGTGCCACCGCCAGCGATTTGCGAAACCATGGCATGGGCCGAGGCCGCCCCCACCGAGCCCGCCAGCTCGCGCTCCAGAGTTTGCACCAGTTTGTCGGTCGCATCCGGCAAGCCTTGGGCCTTGCCTTGCTGCCGCGCCATTTCGGTAAACAAGCGCTGCGCGGGGTCAGCTCCGAGAATGCGCTGCGCCAGTGTAAACAGGTCTTCTGCCGTGGCGGAGCGGGAAACAAGGTAGGAGCCGGTGGATTTATCGAGCCGAAAAACATCGACAAACTGGCTGCTTTGTATCCGCTCCAGCGGGCGGGGTGTGGTGAGCAATGAGCCAAGGATAAACAGGGTAATATTCAGGGCCATGGACCAAAACAGCGAATGCACCAGCGGGTCATATCCGGTGAGGCCAAATAGAGCATTGGGCGTGAGGAAGCTCAGGCCAAAAGGGCCGTGCTCGATGGCTGATTGCGACAGAATAAAGCCGCCCTCAAAGCTGGGCAAAAACAGCGTGTAAGCCCACAGAATAAACCCCGAGAGCAGCCCAAGCAGCGCGCCCATGCGATTAGCGCCGCGCCAAAACAGCCCGCCAAGCAATGAGGGGATAATTTGCGCCATACCCGCAAAGGCAATGAGGCCAATGGAGGCCAGCGCAGCAGAGCCGCCGGTAAGGCGAAAGTAGAGATATCCGAGGAGCAAAATGCCCGCAATTGAAAGCCGGCGCGAGCGGAGCAAAATGGTGCGCACATCGCCCGATGTCTCGGGGCGTTGCGGGGCGAAACGCAGCCAAAGCGGCATAATAATGTGGTTGGAAACCATGGTGGAAAGCGCAATCGCGGCAATAATCACCATTGAGGTTGCCGAGGAAAACCCGCCAAGAAAAGCCAGCAGCGCAAGGTTTTCTTGGCCCTGCGAGAGCGGAAGCGAAAGCACATAAAGGTCAGGGTTTGAGCCCTCGGGCATAAGGGCATTGCCGGCAATCGCGATGGGAAGCACAAAAAGGCTCATCAAAAGAAGATAGCCGGGGAAGGCCCAACTGGCGGTGGCAAGGTGCTTTTCATCAGCGTTTTCAACCACGATCACCTGAAACATGCGTGGCAGGGTAATGATCGCCATGGCGGAAAGCATGGTCAGGCTTACCCAGCGCGCTGAAAAAATGCTATCGCCGCGCAGCATTTCAGGTGGGGCTTTGGCAAATATCTCGGCCGGGCCGCCGCCAATGCCCCAAACCACAAAAACCCCGACTGAAAGCAAAGCCACCAGCTTTACAATCGCCTCAACCGCAATCGCGGTCACAACCCCGTGGTGGCGCTCATTGGCATCTACATTTCGGGTGCCAAAAAAGATGGTAAAAACCGCAAGGCCCGCCGCCACCCAGAAAGCCGTAACATTGGCATTTCCGCCGCCTTCAAACACCGAAAAGCTAAGGGTGATGGACTGGAGCTGAAGCGCAATATAGGGCGTGGAGCCGATCACCGCCAGCAGCGTTACCAGCACCGCCAGCGTTGTGCTTTTGCCATAGCGAGAGGAAATAAGATCGGCGATGGAGGTAATGCGCTGGGCGCGGCCAATGCGCAAAAGCTTGCGTAAAAGCCACCACCAGCCGATGAAAACCAGCGTGGGGCCAAGGTAGATGGTGACAAACTCAAAGCCATTGCGCGCGGCAGAGCCAACGGCGCCATAAAATGTCCACCCCGTGCAATAAACCGAAATTGACAACGTATAAACAAAGGGCGACCGCAGCCAGCCAATATGGCCCGCTTGGGCACGGCGCTCAGCCCAGAAAGCGATGGTGAAAAGCAACAGCGCATAGCCAAGGCTAGCTGCAATCAAGGTGTTGAGCGAAAGCACCGCCTAGCCCTTGTCTAGCCGCCGCGCCATGGCGCGGGCGATCAACACCAAACCAAGCCAAACCCCAAAAACATAGACAAATATCAGCGGCAGGCCAAAGACAGTCGTGATGCCGGAAAACACAGTTATTAAAGGAGAAACCAGCAAAAAAGCGCCAAATACTGGCAGTAATATTGCCCCGTCCCGCAGCTTCCGCTCATGGGCTGCATTTGTTGCGAGGTCGGGGTTGTTCATGCCAGCATCCGCAGCACAGAGGCTACGATTTCTTTGTTGGAAAACGGCTTGGTCATAAAGCTGTCCATGCCGATGCTTTCAGCCGTTTCACGGTCTCGTGCTTGGCCTTTGGCGGTAAGCACCATGACCTTGGGGCGCGTGCCGGGCATTTGGTGAAGGTCGCGCAAAATGTCAAAGCCGCTACGGTTGGGCAGCATCACATCAAGGATAATTAAATCTGGCTGGGTGGCGATCACGCTATCAATGGCCAGCGCGCCGTCAGACTGAACCGCCACATCCAGCCCCTCCCGCTCCAATAAAAACCGCAGGGATTCAACAATGTTGGGTTCGTCTTCTACGATTAACACACGCCTTACCAAAAAAATCTCCCCCTTGGTGCTAAGAGTAGCGCGGAGTGCGAAAAAAGCGCAAGGGTTTTGTTTGCTGTTTGGCGGCATGGGCCTTCGTTTTGTGCGATCTTAAAGCGCAGTTTCCCCCATTATTACGAATAGTTAGAAGGGGGGCGCCATAAATGGGGTGCTATAAAGGCGTTTAGCAATCTTAGTTGCTACAGGCATTGACGATTTGTTAATGATTAAGGCACTATCTGTTAATACTCATTCACCAAGGCAGGAACCAGATGAACGCCCCCAAATCCAACTCCCCCGAAAGCGGCATAGGATGAAGGCGCTACAGCCCGTCATATTGGCCGGTGGTTCAGGCACGCGGCTATGGCCGCTTTCTCGCAAGCATTACGCCAAGCAATATTTGCAGCTCGACGGGGCGCAGACCATGCTGCAAAACACACTTACGCGTGTGAGTGCGCTGGCGCATTTGCCGCCGATGCTCATTTGCAACGAAGACTCACGGTTTTTGGCGGCTGAGCAGGTGCGACAGCTTGGTATCAGCGCGTCGATATTACTTGAACCAGCAGGGCGAAACACCGCCCCGGCTTTGGCCATGGCGGCCTTGGAAGCGCAGGCCGTGGCGGATGATCCTGTATTGCTTGTCATGCCTGCCGACCATAAAATTTGCGATCAAGCTGCCTTTTCCAAGGCGATATCGGCGGGGCAGCCGTTTGCTGAAAACGGCGACCTTGTCATTTTCGGAATTCGGCCCACCTGCGCAGAAACCGGCTATGGATATATCAAAGCCACGGCTCCCAAAGGCGATGCGCTAAAGGTTGAGGCTTTTGTTGAAAAGCCCAACAAGGATACCGCAGCGGCGTATTTGGCTCAGGGCTCATATTATTGGAATAGCGGCATTTTTATGTTTCGGGCCAGCCAATATCTTGCGGCGCTTAGCCAGCATAGCCCCGATATTTTGCACGCCTGCAATGCGGCTTATCAAGGCCGGTCTGCCGACCTTGATTTTTTGCGCTTTGATACCGAGGCTTTTCTGGCCTGCCCCGAAGATTCGATAGATTACGCCGTGATGGAAAAGTCCGATAACCTCGTGATGCTCCCGCTGGATGCCGGTTGGAGCGATATCGGCTCTTGGGCTGCGCTTTGGGAAGCGTCGATGAAAGACGGAGCGGGTAATTGCGAAATTGGCGATGTGATCAGCGTGGAGGGACGCGGCAATTATATTAACGCGCAAAGCAGGCTGGTGGCTACGGTCGGCTGCGAAGATATGATTATTGTTGAAACCAAAGATGCGGTTTTGGTGGCACCCAAAGCGCAGGTGGCAGGCATTGCGGCACTTGTTGCCAGCCTAAAGGCCGAAAACAGGCCTGAAGTGGCCTATCACCGCGATGTTTACCGGCCATGGGGCAGCTATGACACGGTCGACCAAGGCGCACGCTATTTGGTGAAGCGAATCACGGTGAAACCGGGGGGCAAGCTTTCGCTACAAAAGCACTTTCATCGCGCCGAGCATTGGGTGGTGGTGCGCGGCACCGCCAAGGTGACCAAAGGTGATACGGTGCTGGAGCTTTCGGAAAATCAATCTATATTTCTGCCGCTCGGGGTTGTTCATGCGCTTGAAAACCAAGGCGAAACCCCGCTTGAATTGATCGAGGTGCAAACGGGTGACTATCTGGATGAAGACGATATTTTGCGGTTGGAAGACCGTTACGGGCGCAGCTAAAAGCTGCTAGGCTGCACGGCGATATCGTACGTTTTATGGGGCAGATAATAGGGGAGAATAAACCATTGGGCATTTCAATCTGCATTTTTGACGCTTACGGAACCTTGTTTGATGTGGCCGCCGCCGCGCGCATAGCGGCCAACGAGCCGGGGCGCGGAGCGTTTGCTGCCAAATGGCCAGAAATCGCGGCGAATTGGCGGGCCAAGCAGCTGCAATATACCTGGCTAAGGGCGGCGTCTGACACTCATTGCGATTTTTGGCGAGTCACGCAAGACGGGCTGGATTATGCGCTGGAAGCGGCCGATATGGCCCACCCCGAGCTGCGCGACCGGCTGCTTGCGCTTTACTGGGAGCTTTCGGCGTTTCCTGAAGTGCCTGCAATGCTGGCGGCCCTAAAATCGGCGAGGCTGAAAACCGGAATTCTGTCCAATGGGTCGCCGCGTATGCTGTCTGGTGCCGTGGAGTCCGCGGGCATCGGGGATATGCTGGACGCGGTTTTGAGCGTTGAACAGCTGGGCGTATTTAAGCCGCATCCTTCGGTTTACCGCATGGTCGATGGCCATTTTGGCGTGCAGCCAAAGCAGGTGCTTTTTGTGTCGTCTAACGGCTGGGATGCCAGCTATGCCGCCCATCACGGCTTTCAAACCGTTTGGGTTAACCGCAGCAATGAGCCGATGGACCGCTTGCCGAGCACCCCGCAGCACATTATGCATGATCTAACAGACATCCCCAAACTGGCGGCAACCTTATGAAAAAATTTACCACCCATGACGGCCTAACCCTTGATTATAAGATCGAAGGCGAGGGAAAGCCCCTGCTTTGCCTCCCCGGCCTTACCCGAGATCTCTATGATTTTGACGAGCTGTCAGGCGCCATGCAGGGCGAGGCGCAGGTGATCAGGCTCACCATGCGGGGGCGGGGGCGCTCAACCTGGGCTTTCGATCATACCAGCTATAACATCGTGCAAGAGGCGCGCGATGCGGTTGAATTTATGGATTTTCTCGGCCTCGAAAAGGCGACCATTGTTGGCACGTCTCGCGGCGGGTTTAATGCGATGATACTGGCCGCCACCGCGCCCGAGCGGCTGGCCGGAGTGCTGCTAAATGATATCGGGCCAGAGCTGGCCACAAGCGGCATTGATAAAATAATGGCTTATGTCGGCAAGCCCCCTGTTGCGCAGAGCTTGGCGGCGCTGGTGGCAGGGATGAAGGCCGATATGGGCGCAGATTTTCCAGACCTGACAGATGCCAAATGGGAAGAACTGGCGCGGCGCTGGTTTAAGGTCACGGATACTGAAGTAGCGTTGAGCTATGATCCGATGATCGGCAAGGCCATGCACGAGCAAGCCAAGGGCGAAGCGCCAGACCTGTGGGGCTTGTTTGACCTGATGGCAGGGGTGCCGCTGGCGTTGCTGCGCGGGGCGAATTCAGATTTGCTGAGCCGTGAAACCGCCGCAAAAATGCAGGAGCGGCGCTCGGATATGCTGTTTGCCGAGGTGCCAAACCGTGGGCATATCCCGTTTCTGGATGAGCCGGAGTCACTCGAAACTATCCGCAAATTGCTGGCATTGGCGTGAGCACGCTTGAGATGATTCATGCCGCTTATGCGCGGATAAAGCCTGTGGTGCGGCGAACCCCGCTGCTATCCTCGCCCTTTCTTGACGAGATCGCAGGGCGCACGCTGCTGGTAAAGCCGGAATGCCTGCAACACACCGGCAGCTTCAAGTTTCGCGGGGCTTTTGCGGCGCTTTCCGCCATGGAGGCGGTTAAGTTGGCGCGGGGCGTGATTGCGTTTTCCTCTGGGAACCACGCGCAAGGGGTGGCCTTGGCGGCAAAAATGCACGGCACAACGGCCACTATTATTATGCCCGCCGATGCCCCCCAAATGAAAATTGAAAACACCAAGGCGCTCGGGGCAGAAGTGGTGCTTTATGATCGTGCCACCGAAGACCGTGACGAAATTGGCGCGCGGCTGAGCGCCGAGCGCGGGCTGACCCTCGTAAAACCGTTTGATGAACCGCTGGTGATAGCAGGGCAAGCCAGCGTGGGGCTGGAAATGGCGATGCAATGCGAGGCTTTGGAGGCCGAAGTGCTGGTGCCATGTGGCGGTGGCGGGCTAACCTCGGGCATAGCGCTGGCGCTTTCAGAGGCGCGGCCGGGCTGGCGGGTGCATCCGGTGGAGCCAGAGGAATTTGATGACGCGACGCGCTCACTCATCAGCGGCAAACGGGAAGAAAACATTCGCCGCGATGGCTCGATTTGTGATGCGATTATCACGCCCAGTGTGGGCGAAATCACCTTTCCCATACTGCGCCAGCATTGCGCGGCAGGGATAGTGGTGAGCGAGGAGGAGGCAATGCACGCCATGGCGCTGGCTTTTTCGCGCCTGAAAATCGTGGTGGAGCCGGGCGGGGCTGTCGCCCTTGCAGCTGCACTATTTCACGGCAGCAAGCTTAGCGGCGATACAGTGATCGCGGTGGCCTCAGGTGGTAATGTAGACGCAGCAATGTTTGCGCGGGCGCTCTCGCTTTAACACAAAGGTTAACCCGTGCCAGCGTGGCGAAGCCATGCGCCGCTCCCGAGCCGCAGGCGAGGCCATAGCGCCGCAGCGCATTTTTGCCTTGGCAAAAATGCCACCCAGCTCCCCCCCAAACGCTATTCGTCCACCACGCGTGCCTCGTCCACCAGCATCACCGGAATGCCATTGCGAATCGGAAAAGCCAGCCCCGCGCCCTTGGAGACCAGCTCCTGCTTTGCCGCATCATAGCGCAGCGTGGAGCGGGTTATCGGGCACACAAGGGCTTCCAGAAGCTTGGGGTCGGTTTTGCTGGTTTCACTCATGGCTTACACCAAAATCATCGAAGCAAGCTTGCGGCGGCCTTTATGGGCAAGGTCTGATTGCGGGCCAAGGCTCTCGATTATTTTGAGAAGCTGGGTTTTGGCCGCGCCGTCATTCCACTCACGATCGCGCTTGAAAAGCTCAAGCAGCTCGTCAATGGCCGCCTCGTTATCGCCTTCGGCAGCCAGTGTTGTGGCAAGGTCCAGCCGGGATTGGTGGTCATCGGGGTTAGCCTCAACAGCGGTGCGTAGCTCGGCTGTTTCACCCGCCTCGGCCGCGGCTTCGGCAAGCTCAATCTGGGCGCGGGCGGCGGCGATAGCTGGGTCATTAACGGCCGCTTCCGGCACCAGCGCCAGCACCTCGCGGGCGCGGCTAACTTCGCCCAAAGCCAAATAGCTGCGCATCAGGCCAGACAGCGCTTTTACATTGCCGTCGTCCTCGCCAATAACGGCGGTAAAAGTCTCGGCCGCGTCATGCGCCTCGCCTGACTCCAGCATCAGCTCAGCCGCTTCAATGGCTTCATCAAGGCCTGAATCCTCATCGCCACCCAGCGTGATCCGCTCAATAAACGCGGCAATTTCAGCGGGGCCTTGCGCGCCCTGAAACCCATCAACCGGCTTGCCGTCTTTAAAGGCATAAACCGTCGGGATAGACTGGATTTTGAGCTGGCTGGCGATGGCCTGATTTTCATCAATGTTAATTTTCACCATCTTCACTTTGCCGCCTGCCTTTTGCACAGCGGCCTCCAGCGCGGGCCCGAGTGATTTGCAGGGGCCACACCACGGCGCCCAGAAATCAACAATCACCGGCACGTCTTTAGAGGCCGTGATCACATCCGCCTCAAACTGGGCTTCAGTAATCTCTTTAACGAGGTCTTGGGTTGCGTTCAGTTTCATGGTGAACATCCTTTGAATATGGGTTGGGCCATATTTGGGCCTAGCGAGCCGAATATTCAAGCGGGGAAAGCGAATGCGCTTATAATTCCCCATCCGTATTATTTACCGAGGCGCGAAAGCCAAGGCGTGTTGCATATGTGAGTGCGCAAACAGGCGCGGCCTAGCCTTTCGATTTCATACCAAAATACCCGCTATGCGGTATTAATTACATCCTAGGGTAATGATATGTTGATTGCGCGCAGAAAATTGTTAATATAACGACATTTAAATCTAACGAGGAAAATAATAATGTCATTTATGGATTCAATTAAAACTTGCTTTGGCAAATATACAACTTTCGCGGGGCGGGCTTCCCGGTCCGAATTCTGGTTCTTTATGCTATTTATCTGGCTTGGCATTATGGTGTGCTATGGCTTGATCTTCATGATGTTTGATACAGATGCTATGATCCAAGCCGCAGAAGGCGGAATGATCGGCTCCGGACCGGCCTTCGGTTTTCCGATCATCCCGGGCATTTTGCTGCTTGTCTTTATTTTGGCAACATTCCTGCCCAACCTATCTGTGATGGTGCGGCGGCTGCATGATACAGGCCACTCTGGCTGGTGGTATTGGGTGGCGCTAATTCCGCTAATCGGCGGCATTATACTGCTGGTGTTCTTTGTGAGCAAAGGGACCGACGGCGACAATGATTTTGGCGATGATCCACTGGCGTAAGCGCCAAACCATAGCTTTTAAAACGCGCCGTTTGTGGCGCGTTTTTTATGCCCAGTGTGCCGGGGATGACCCAAGTGCCGCGGCGGGGTGTTCCCAATACATCGGGCAGCCCTCGATTTTGAGCGCGGGATGAAGGCGGCGGGCCGTGCCCCATGGCGTCGTCTCTATCTCTGGATTAAAATCTGGTTCAATGGGCTTCAGGGGCAGGTCACCACGCTCAGCTTGCTCATGTTGCATCAGCATCACCGCTGTTCGAGCCAATGAAAGCCTAGCGTTTTTCGCGGTGCCTTTGGTGGCTGCCGATAGCGAATTTATGATGGCCGCGGCCATCAAATATCCTGTGGCATGGTCAAGCGCCTGCACGGGCAGCGGCGTCGGGGCGGTTGCTTTTGCCCAATGCATCCCGCTTTCTGCAATGCCGCAGGCCATTTGCACAAGGCTGTCAAAGCCGCGCCGCGTGGCCCATGGCCCTGTCCAGCCATAGGCGTTTAGCGAGGCCTCAATAAGGTTTGGGTTGAGCGATTGCCGCTCGGTCAGCCCATATCCAAGCCCCTCAAGGGCGCCGTTTCGGTAGCCATGCACCAAAATATCGGCTTCCGATAGCAGGGCTTCAAAGGTAGCGCGATCCTTTGGGTGCGTCAGGTCCAGCCGCGTGCAGCGCTTGCCCAAGGTCACATCCGGAATTACGTTTGGCTCCTCCCACTCAGGCGGATCAATGCGCAGCACTTGCGCGCCAAACCCTGCCAAGGTGCGGGTGGCAACGGGGCCTGCCAGCACGCGGGTTAGGTCGAGCACCTTTAGGCCATTTAGCGGCCTTTTAGGCGTAGCAGCCCAGCTTTTAGGCTTGGTTTTGCGGGATGAAAACCAGTTTATCAGCGGCTCTTGGGCCACGGCCAGCCCTTGCGGGTGTGTTGCCCATTCGGCGGCCGTGCGCATTTTTGCGGCCACGCCGCCCGCCAGTGTAATCGCGGTTTCCAGCTCTTCCGCCCGCCAGCTAAGCGCGGCTTGCGCCACAGCCTCGCGCTTGGGGGCTGCATTAAGCACCGAAAGCGCGGCAGCGCGGTGATGGGGCTGATTTGTGTGCAACCTTATCCAGCCATCTTTGCAGGGGTAAAGCCCTGCGACGGCATCCCAAAGCGGCGGCATTTCCCAGCCGATGGGCTGAATAGAGACGCCATACCAGCGTGAAGCCAGCACGCGATTAACCTGCACTTCAGGATGTTGCGCGAGCCCTTGGGCTTCCAGCAACCCCGCCAAGGCCTGCCCGACAGCGCCATAAGCGGCGACGGCCAAGTTGGTAACTTGAAAGCGCGAGGAAAGCGCGCCTTCTCCACTGATTTGGAAATCACGCGTTAGCCCGAGGCTGGCGAAAACCTCATCCATTCAATAGCTGTATTCCTGATACACCCGCTTAATATCTCCACCCCACTCACAATTATAAAGTCGCTCCAGCTTTTTGGCGGGCGAATACCCACGGCTCAGAATTTCTTGCAAGGCGTTCAGGAAATGGGTTTCATCCGGAATTAACCCGCCCGCGCCTGGCTTGGCCCGCGCCTTTAGGCCCGCATGCGAGATTGAAACCAGTTCCTTGGCTATATCCAGCACTTCAATGCCGTTGATGCGCGCCTGCAGGCCATCTTTGGCCACATCCAGCCTGAGTTGCTCGCGCTCTTCAGCTGTCCAATCCTTGCAAACATCCCATGCGGCATCCAGCGAGGATTGGTCATAAAGCAGACCTACCCAAAAGGCGGGCAGCGCACAGATTTTGCGCCATGGCCCGCCATCGGCCCCGCGCATTTCAAGGTATTGCTTAATGCGCGCCTCGGGGAAGGCGGTGGTGAGGTGGTCTGCCCAGTCGCTCATCGTGGCCATTTCGCCGGGCAATGCTGGCAGCTTACCCTGCATGAAATCGCGGAATGACATGCCCAGCGCGTTGATATATTTACCATCGCGGTAAACAAAATACATCGGCACATCCAGCACATATTGCACATAGGCCTCAAAGCCAAAACCTGTTTCAAACACGAAGGGCAGCATGCCGGTGCGGGCTTTATCGGTGTCTTGCCAAATGCGGGCGCGCCAGCTTTGGTAGCCCGTCAGCTTGCCCTCAAAAAATGGCGAGTTGGCAAAAAGCGCGGTGGCAAACGGCTGCAAAGCCAGCCCTACGCGCAGCTTTTGTGCCATATCTGCCTCGGATGAAAAATCGAGATTCACTTGAATGGTTGTGGTGCGATACATCATCTGCGTGCCGTGGCTGCCGACGGTTTTCATATGCGGCGTCATCAGCTTATAACGCCCCTTGGGCATCATCGGCATTTCGTCTTCTGTCCACTCCGGCGCGGCCCCCATGCCGAAAAACCGCATGCCAAGCGCGTCAGAAATGTCCTTAACCTCGCGCAGGTGCACGTTCACCTCGTCACATGTCTGGTGGATGCTCTCTAGCGGCGCACCCGAAAGCTCCAGCTGCCCGCCGGGTTCCAGCGATACATTTGCGCCGTCTTTTTCCAAGCCAATCAGATAGCCGGCTTCCAGCACCGGCTTCCAGTTATACTTGTCTCGCAACCCTTCCAGCAGCGCTTTTATCGAGCGCTCGCCATCATAGGGGATAGGCTTTTGCGTATCTATACAATAGCCGAATTTTTCGTGCTCAGTACCAATGCGCCAATCTTCTTTAGGCTTGCAGCCCGCGGCCATATATTCGGCCAGCTGGCTATGGTGTTCAATCGGCCCGCCGCCGCTTTGTGGAATGGACATTGGCTTCCCCTTTTATCTTGTTCCTCAAGAGTTAGGTGCGACAGCTTGTCCATGCAAGGCAGAAATTGAACACATCACAAATCATTGTGGCCGCTGCCAAACAATATGCATCACATTTCGGTCGGCATTCAGGGCTTTATTTAGCCGCTCAAGGCTTAGCCCCGGCAAGGCCGAAAACGCGTGCAGCAGGTGGTCGGCCCCTTTGGCGTTAAACGGAATAATCAGCGGGGCTTGCTCGGGTGCATAAAGCACCCAATTATAACTGCCTGATTTACTAGGCGAAATCACGATTTTACTCAGCGCTTCAAGGCTCACATCTCCGCCCATACGTGGGGCAAAATAAACAATATTACGCTCGCGCACTTCAACAATGCCCGCGGCCTGTCCGCCCCGCCGCAGCTTTAGCCGGATTAACGCGAAATAGAGCAGCGGCGCGGCAAACAGTGCCAAAGCGATGCCCATGCCGATGTAAAAATAGCTCGGGCGAGTCACGCCAAGCCAAACCCAATAGACCGCCAAGGGCAGGATGGCGGCCAAAAACACAGGCTCCAGCCAGCGTTTCACCTCCTGCACAGCGTCTTCCCTAAAAACACTCATGCCTTGCCTCCAAATAGCACAATCTGGTATTTGCCGATTTCGCTAAAGCCAACGGCGCGGTAAGCTTTGCTCGCGGTTTCCGACGCCGAAAACAAAATGGCATTTTCCACGCCGGCCGCAAAAGCCTCGTCTAAATGCGCCGCCACAGCGCGGCGTGCAAAGCCGTTTCCGCGCCCACAGAGCGGTGTATACACGCCGCCTATCTGCACCGCATCCGGCATATATGCATTGAAATTGGTTTGCGCAACAACCGTGCCAGCTTTAAGTAAAAGCCGCTGCCGCCCGTGCGCAATGGTTTGTTTGGCGGCTGCATACGTCTCGTCGTGGCTCTCTTGGCTGTCATCTGTGCCCAACACTTCTACATTATAGGCATGGTTCCATTCTGCCAACAAAGGCAGGTCGTCCATTGTGGAGGGCCGCAGGGCAAAGCCTTGCATATCCTGCCGCTTCAAGCCTTCCCGTTTCAGCAAAAACAGCGGCTCGATATCGTTCATTTTTGTCGGTGCATCCGCCATGCCAAAGCCAGCCACTATGGCCGCCACGATTTCAGGCGCGCCGGTGGTTACGGTCGGCGTAAAGCCCGCAGGCAGTGCCGCGCGCATATGCGCAACAAACGCGGCAAAACCGTGCTCGGCCTGAAGCATCACCGCGCCCCCGTTGCCAACCCCGCCAATGCCGGAAATCCCGCTATTTTCGCGAATAAAATACCGCATCCCGTAGGGGGCTTCGGTATTGCCGATGCCAAAATCCCGCAGATTACCGCGCATAAACATGCTGGTCGCAAAGTGCTTCGCGAGATAGTCCTCGATCAACGCTTCGTCGCCTTGCACGGCTTCGCGGATCATTTCCAGTCTCCGAGCGCGATTTGCCACGCCGTTATGGCTGCCACCGCTGCCGTATCTGCCCGCAAAATGCGTGGCCCGAGGGTAACGCTGACCACAGCTTCCAGCCCGCGCAGCGCGCTTACTTCATCAGCTGAAAACCCACCTTCAGGCCCGATTAAAATCGCCCAAGGCCCGGAGCTCTGCGCCGCCAAGGCCGCCGCCACCGGAAGGGCCTCGCGGCCTTCGTCGCAAAACATCAGCTTGCGGCCCGCAGGCCAGTTTTTCAGCATCTCCAAGAGCTTAACCGGATCCAAAACTTTCGGCACAAAGGTCGCCCCGCATTGCTCGGCGGCCTCAATCGCATGGGTCTCCATCCGGCCCACATTTATCCGCTCATTGGTAAAATCGGTAACTACGGGCTGCACTTGGCGCACCCCCAACTCCACCGCTTTTTCCACAATAAACGCCGCGCGCGCTTTTTTGATTGGCGCAAAAAGCAGCCACAAATCGGGCGGAGAAACCTGCGGCCGCACGGCTTCTTTGCAGACCAGCAACCCGTTCCGCTTATTGGCCTTGGCCACCTCGGCAACCCACTCGCCGTTAGCCCCGTCAAACACCCGTAGCGTGTCGCCAACCCTCCGGCGCATCACGCCAAACAGGTAATTGCTCTGGGCGTTATCCAATGGCAAAACGGTCTCAGAGGCCAGCGGACCCTCAACATATAACCGAATATCAGCCATTTAGTCCAACGGCTCAAAATTGCCGGTGGTGGCATTATACGCCATCAAAACACCATCCCCGATGGAGTGCCACAGCCCGTGCAGGCTAAGCTGCCCACTGGCGATGGCCTCCTGAATAAAGGGAAACTCCAAAAGGTTTTCTATGGCCACTATAACCGACGTAAGCTCTAGCGCCGTGATCCGCGCCGCGTCATCCTCAATGTGCTTTACCCGCTCATAGCCGGGGCGCAAAATATCCATCCAGCGGTCTAGAAATCCGGTGTTGTGTGGTGGTAAATCGCCGTGGCAGCTATCATGGCAGTGCCGCACGCCGCCACATTGCGAGTGGCCCAGCACAATAATACGCTCGACCTTTAGCGCCGTGACCGCAAATTCGATAGCCGCTGAGGTGCCGTGATGGGCGTTATCATCTGCGTAGGGTGGCACGAGGTTGGCCACATTTCTATGAATGAAAAACTCGCCGGTTTCCGCCCCGAATATGGAGGTCACGTGCACGCGGCTATCGCAGCAGGAAATCACCATCACCTTAGGGCTTTGCCCCTCGGTTGCGAGGCGGGAATGTTGATCTTGTTTTTCTAAGAACAGCCCAGTTTTCCAGTCCCGATAACGGGTGACCAGATATTCGGGCAAAGGCGTCACATTATGCATTTAGGCACTCCTGTTCGTGGCGTCGCCACCCGTATGCCTTAATTGCGAGGGGCTGCCAAGCTAGAAGATGAGGGTAATGTCGTTATCCAATAAGCTCAGATCGCTGATGCCGTGGATCTTCAGAATATCGCCATTGCCGAAATCAAGCTCCACATGGGTGCCACCATTGCCGTTATTGGCAACATTGCCTGTGCCGTAAGTGGCGAGTAGCGTGGCCACATCCATCGCGCCGCCCCCCCAGAGCGAAGAATGCAGCTCGATGGTATCGATATTGTCCTCAAAATCGCTCACGCGGTCCACAGCCCAGCCACCTTTGAACACAAACGTATCTTCGCCAGTGCCGCCAACCAGCTTGTCACGGCCCCTGCCGCCTTCCAACCGGTCATTCCCTGCGCCACCGTCAAGCTTGTCTCTGCGATTGCCGCCTCGCAAAATATCGTTGCCACCTTCACCGATCAGCATATCGTTGTTCTGGTTGCCATTGAGAATATCATTGCCTGCGCCACCGCGGATGATATCATTGCCACGCCCGCCGCGAATGACATCAGCGCCGCCACCACCCCAGAGGATGTTGTTGGCGATGTTTCCCGTAATGTCATCATTGCCGGAGCCGGAGATGAAGGTTTCGATGATCGTGTCGCGCATGATAATCATGTTGCCAACAAGACCGCCGACATCTGAGATTGACTCAGGCGTTAAATCAACCCGCATATTGGCTGAAACATTTGAGAAGTTAATTTTGTCATTTCCGCCATCGTCGATGATGGTGAAAGACGCAGACGAATCAAGGTTGCCATCATAATAGCCACCTGCATTGGAGCCAATTCCATAGGTGGTGTCTCCTGTGCGCAGGGTGCCGACCGTGCCATACAATGTTTGCATGGCCAGAATATCGGCGATCATGGGCGTGAGCAGGTAGTTATAGGTGCCAGTGCCCGCAGTCGACTGGCTGAAATAAGACATCACTGTGGCTTGCCACGAGTCATTCAGATAGTGGTTATCGCCAGTTTGGTTCGAATCTGTGCGATAAGTTGCGGAGCCATTATAGTTTCCGGAGTGGTCAAGCCCCATGGCGTGGCCAATTTCGTGCATATATGTCTGGAAGGAATAGCTATCGATCCCTGTGCCATAATTGGCAATCCAGTTTGTGCTGACATTAACCGAAGAGCTGTTAATGGTGCCACCATACGTGTATGAATCCGGCCCCGCACTCGCGCCGGGCGCGTTGTCATCAAACGTAATGCCTGCCGCACCCAAAACCTGATTAAAGGTAATGCCTGTGACCATGGTCCAGGCTTCAAGTGCCCATGTGGCCAGTTGCTGGCCCGCAGCGGTAAGCGCGGTGACATTAACGGTGATAACGCGCGACGCGCCAATATTGAAGCTTGCTCCACCTAGCCAGTTATAAACCAAAAAATTGGAAATCTCGTCATTTGTATAAGTCGGAAGAGGGGCGGCCATTGTGGCGCCATTTTGAACGTCACCAGAGGCTACATCGCCTTGGTCCAGGGTCTCGGCCACACGCATAAACGACATAAAGGAATCCTTAAAAGGTATTGATCAATCATTAAAATATACAATACCGTGCAGGGGGCTGTCGAGAGGGTTTCCCTTAAAAAACAACAAAAAACCCCTTCCGTCGCCGAAAGGGGTCAATTCTTTCGCTGTGTGTCGCTTAGATAGCGCCGTCAATCCAGCTTTTGAGCGCGGCTTTTGGCGCAGCGCCGGTTTTGTTGGCCACAACTTCGCCGTCTTTAAACAGGAAAAGCGCTGGAATGCCGCGAATGCCCATTTTCGCCGGAATGTTGGAATTTTCGTCCACATTCAGCTTTACGATTTTAACTTTGTCGCCGTATTCCTCGGAAAGCTCTTCAAGCGAAGGGCCGATCATTTTGCAGGGGCCGCACCATTCGGCCCAGAAATCAACCACTACGGGCACGTCACTATCAAGCACATCGGCCTGAAAGCTGCTATCGGTTACTTTAAATGTTGCCATGTCGAGGCTCCTCATATTCAAATTTCGTTATGCCTAATCTAAGTAGCCGATGCCCCGCCGTCAAGCGTCCGCCGCGCGTTTTAGGGCCGCATCACGCAGCTGTGCGGGCACATCCATCAGGCTTTGGGTGGCTGTCCACAAAATAGCGGTTTTTATCTCGCGGCCCGGGTAAACTTGCGCCAACCCAGCGCCATAAGCTGCCATTTGCCGCAAAAATCCTTCTGGAATGTCGGCCGACGTTTCGGGCACTTGCGGGTTTGATTTGAAGTCAACCGCCAGAATCGTGTCGCCAATCAGCAGCGCATCAATGCGGCCAAAAATAGGCCCGATTTCTGGCAGCGTGGCAGCCAGCGGCACCTCTCGCAGGGTGTCTGGCGCAAATACAGCTGCCAAATCGGGGGCTTGTAGCACCGCAAGCGCTTCATCAATCACCCCCTGCAGCGGTTCGATGATGAGCAAATGCGCTTTGGCCGCCCGCGCGGGTTTTGGCACATTTGCCAAATGCTCCAGCAGCGTGTGAATTTGGTCGCCGCGCAGCAGCGCATCCTCGTCTGGTATGGCCCCGGCAATGGTGTGCTCGCCACCCAAATCAGAGGGAGATTTGGCGCGGGGCGGTTTGGTGGGCTTGGGCGCGACATCGCTAAGCCAGTCTGGCAAACTCAGTTTAGTTTTTACGCTGTCCACGGCCTCCCCCGCTTTCAGCGCCCAGTTGTTTTCTAACACTAACCGGCCGTTGGCTTCGGGTATGGCTCCGAGCGCAGCCAGCGCCTCTCCTACGGGGTCATACCAGTTTTCCGGCACCTTTTTACGATCCCCTGATCCTGCCATTATCAGCCAGCTTTCAGCACGCGTGAGGGCCACATAGAGCAGCCGCATTTTCTCTTCGGTTTGAAGGGCTTGCTGGGCAAGGCGCGCATCAGCAAGCGCTTTTGGAAGCTCCGCCACGGCGGCCCCGCAGGCGGCGAAACCATCCTCCAAAGCCAGCACGGCCTTGCCCTGGTTATTGGCTTTCTTAACTGTCTGCGGCAATATCACAATCGGGGCTTCTAGGCCTTTTGCTCCGTGTACCGTCATGATTCGCAACAAGTTATCCTCGTTGTTAAACTGCCGTTTTACCTCCAGCTCATCCGCCTTCACCCAGTTTAAAAACCCCGTTAAGCTTGGCACTTCACCGCGCTCATATTCCAGCGCTTGGCGCAGCAATTCATCAACGCCCTCCTCGGCCTCTGGCCCTAGGCGCGCCAATAGTTTTTCGCGGCCTTTATGGTGAATAAGAATGCGCGCCAGCAGCTCAAAAGGCCGCTCATAGTCGGCGTGGGCAAGGATATCCGAGAGCATTTCATTGGGCTTTACTGCCTGCCAAAGCCGCCCTTTTCGCCCATGCGCCAGCTTAAACAGTGCCGCCTCGGAGATGCCGCAAAGGGGGGAGCGCAAGGCATTGGCCAGCGCCAGATCATCTTGCGGATTGGCGGCAAATTGCAGTAGCGCCAGCAGGTCTTTTACCGCGAGCTCTTGCGCCACTTTTAGCCGGTCTGCCCCCGCCACCGGCACGCCTGCGGCCTTCAGCTCCTTCAGCAATGCCTTAAAAAGATCACCGCGGGCTTGCACTAAAATCAGAAAATCTCCGGCCTGCACCGGCCTGTTTTTACCCGGTAAAACAACCTTGCTCTCAATAATCTCGGCCACCCGCGCCGCCACATCTTCGGCCAGTAAAAACTGAGGGTCGCTTGGCGGCAGGGCATCCACCGGCGCATCCCATGGCAGGGCCTCCTCGGCTGGGTCCTTTTCGTAAAATGGCCAAAGCTCCACCCGTCCGGGCAGGGCGTCATCTGCCGCAATATGGCTGATTTCTCCCGCTACGCCACCGCGGGCATCACCGCTAAACACTTGGTCTACAAGGTTTAGAATTGGCGGGGCCGAGCGGAAAGAGCAATGCAGAGCGCCTTCAAACATCGGGGTTTCCACGGCTTCCAAGCGCTCATGCAACAGGGCCTTTACCCGTGCAAATTCGTGTGGGTCGGCCCCCTGAAAAGAGAAAATAGACTGTTTTTCATCGCCAACTACAAATATTGTGCGCGCGTCTCCGCCCTCGGCAGCCGCTGCGTAAATCTCTTCGGCCAGTGCTTTCACAATGTCCCATTGCAGCGGGCTGGTATCTTGGGCTTCATCGACCAAAATATGGTCAATCCCGCCATCCAGCCGATAAAGCACCCATTGCGCCATCTCGGAATCCCGCAACAAAGCGTCTGCCTTGCGAATGAGATCTTCAAATTCAAGCACAGCACGGGCGGATTTGTGGGTATTGTAGCGGGCGAGGAACGCACTGGCAAACACGTGCAACACCCGCGCCTTTTCCAGCGCCACCAGCGCAAGGCGGGATTGATGGGCAGCGTAAATTCTCTCGATAAGAGTTTCCATCAGCGCTTGCGCTGACGGGAAGGCCTTTTTTACAGCTTTCACCGGAAAGCTGCGGGTAGAAAGCGGCTGCATATCCTTGCGCAAAAACCCCTCTGCCAGCAAGTTCAACGCCACCTTGGCTGGGTTTTTACGGCTCGCCACGAGAAGCTCGGCGGCGTTGCCATCTTTAACCCCACCGCCTTGAAATAGCGCATTTATAAAGGCATCAAGGGTTTGGTCATCAAAGCCCTCCAGCACCCGCGCCAAAAGCATTTCATCGTTGATATCTGGCTCAGCGCCAATTGCGTCGGCGGCGGCCTCCACATAAAACTCATGCTCAAAAAGCTCTTGGTGTTTCAGGATGTCGTGCAAAAACCCCTCGGGGTCGCCCGCTTTCTCGATAAACGCTGCGAAATCATCAGGCATTTCCAGCGCCATTTCATCAAGCACCTCGGCCCGTAAGGCCGTCGCTCCCCGCTCATCAAGCAGCTCAAAATCCGGCGAAACCCGCGCTTCCAGCGGAAAGCGGTGCAGCAGGCTCTCGCAAAAGGCATGAATCGTCTGGATTTTTAACCCGCCGGGGGTTTCCAGCGCACGGGCAAATAGGGAGCGGGCGTGCAGCAGCTGGGCGTCGGGCAGATTGTCCTCGCCGAGCGCGGCCAGTGCCGCGCGCAAAGGCGTATCAGGCATCATGGCCCACTGGCCGAGCTGCTTAAACAGGCGGTTTTGCATTTCGGCGGCGGCGGCTTTGGTGAATGTCAGGCATAATATTCGCCCCGGTGCCGTGCCGCCTAGCAATAGCCGCGCCACGCGGTTGGTGAGCACACGGGTTTTGCCCGAGCCAGCATTGGCCGAAACCCAGGCCGAGCGGGCGGGCCATGCGGCGGCAATTTGCGCCTTGGTGGCTTCGGCTTTACGTGCTTCGCTCATGGGAATACCTCTGCCACGGGCGCTTCATCATCGGCCCATTCACCCCGCCTTGCGAGATGGTCATAATCGCTATCATGGGCAATAAGCTCTGGCCGAAGCCGCGCCGCATAGCCCTTTTCAAGCTGCTGATATTCATTCAAAAATCCGACCACCCGTCGCCAGACATCCACCATCACCGGATCATCGCCCTCAAAGCGGATAATGCCGGTTTTTTTGCCGAGATAAACCAGCTCGAGCGCGCCCACATGCTGGGCATTTAGCCCCTTAAACCCTTGCGCCTCGGCAATCGCGCCTTCCAGCGGTAGCTGCACATTGAAGGCCTTGATTTTATTGATGGATTCAGGGTTCCCAGCTTTATAATCATAGATCATCGCGGTGCCACCCGCGCCAATATCTATCCGGTCTGCCTTGCCCGTCAGGGTCACATCAAAGGCTGGCCCCTTCACCTCCCGATGGCCCGTGATTTCCAGCGCAAAGGGCTGGCCCTGCGCCCGCCGCTCGGCCTCGGTTTTAAGGAAAAATGCTTTGGCTTGCCGTAAATGATGCCGCCATTTCGCCCTAAACGATGGCCATGGCACACCCGCCAGCGCCGCCTCGACGCACGTGTCATAAAGCTGGGCGGGGTCGTCTGGTAGCCCGTCCATACTGGCCGCCACAAAGCGTTCCAGCGCGTCATGTACCACATTTCCGCGCATCAAAAAATCTGGTTCAGGCACTAATGGGTCAAGCGGGTAAAGCCGTAGCACATGGCTGGCATAAATCGCGTAAGGGTCGCGGATCAGGGTCTCGACACGGGTGACCGAGAGCTTTTTTGGCCGGGATTCCAGCGGCGGCGCGGGGCAGGGGCGCTTGGCGGGGCGCGGCTTTCCCTCGGGCCGATCAAGTGTGGCAGCCAGCGCCAAAAGCGTATCACCGCGCGCTTCCATGGACGCCAGCACCGCTTTGCCGCCCTCCATACCGCCCAGCAGGTTTTGCAAGCGCATCACCCAACGAGAGGCAACACTGGGGGCTTCGCCTTCGCGCACCGACCGGGAGATTAACACCTCGCCCGCGCCGAGCGCTTGCTGAAAATCATGTGCCGAAAGGCCGATTTGGCGCTCGGGTAGCATCAGCCCAACTTGCCGCCGCATATCGCGATTCAGCCATGGGTCATGGTTGGAAAGCTTGGGCCAAATACCCTCGTTTAGCCCCGCAACGATCACTAAATCCATGCTTTGCACCCGCGCTTCCAACGTGCCCCAAATCGCGATGTCTGGGTGGGCCTGAAGCGGGTCGTCGCGCACCTCGATGCGCTCCAGAACAGTGGCAAATAGCGCCCGATATTGCGCGGAATTATAAAGGGCTTCATGGCCCTCCCCCAGCGCCAGTGTATCAAAAACCTTGATAACCTCGCGCCCTGCTTCTTTGTCCCAAAGCCCGGCACCCGCGAGCGCTTCGGCGGTTTGGCGGTGTAATTTGGCCCAGTCATTTAGCGTGCGCGGGTCGGGGTTTTCGGTTGGGGCCAGTGTGGTTTGCAGCGCCGCAAGCCACGGCTCGGCCCCTTCCACCTTGGCGGCCCAATCAGCAAACGCGGCTAGATTAAGCACCAATGGCCCGCCGCGAAGCGCCTCAGATTCAAACTGCCGTGCTAGGGCCAAATGCGCGCCTCGCGCCTTACCACATAGTGGGTGTTTGAGGATCTCCATCAGGTTTACCGGCGCAAGCGGGCGCCCCAAAGATGCCGCAATCATCCGCAGGAAAACCCCCGGCGCTGTCAGCTTTCCGGGATGGCCGGCGCTATCATCGGGCGCAATGCCCCAGCGGGTTAGCTCGGCGCTCACGCGGCGGGTTAGGTTGCGATCAGGGGTGACGAGCGCCGCCTTTTGGCCCAAGGCCAGCGCCTCGCGCAGGCGCAGGGCAATGGCCATGGCCTCGGCGCGGGCATCGGGGGCATTCAGCAGGCTAACGCGGGCCATGGCCTCGGGAAGCTGTGCCGAATGTTTTGGCGCGTCTTCCAGCCAATGGGGCGTAACGGGCGCGGGGCGCAGCGCCAAGGAAAGCACGGCATTGCGGGCAAGGTTTTGCACAGGTTGTTGGTGCCACTCAGGCACATCTGCGGGGTCAAACCCGATGCGGGCGGAAAGCTCTGCGAAGCCAAATTGCGGGTGCTCTTCGCCCATTTGCGGCCAGAGATCCTGTGGGGTGGTATAATCATACCCCGGCAGCACCACCGCTCCTTGGGGAAGGTTCGCCACAGCGGCCATTAAGCTTGCCGTAACAACCCGCGAGCCGGTTGAGCCAGCTACGATTACCGGCCCTTTGGCCGGCGCAGCTTCCCAGCCCGCCACCAGCATTTCCACCGCTGCTTTTAGCCGTGCTTCCCCGCCAGATAGCATCTGCTCGGGTAGGGTTTCCTCAAATCGGTTTAAAATGTCGAGAAAGGCGAGGTTTCGCACCCAGTGGCTAGAAAGTCCTTGCACATCAATCTGTTGCAGATCCTCAAAGCTAATGCCGGCCCCCGCCATTTCGTCTTGTAAGTCCGCCAGCGAGTCCGCCAGCCCAAACATCGCTGATTTTGACCCCAGCTCTGGTTGCGCCTCCAGAAAGGCGCCGACAAGGTCTGCCAAGGCCAAATGGCGCTCAAACCGTGCCTTGGATTTGGGGGCGTCTGGCCCGTTTCCAAGGTCCGATATCACTTTGATTTCGGGCAGTAAGCCCGCGCCCCGTGCGGCCAAAATTTCTTGCAAACGCCGCTGCGCGCGCCGGGTGTTTACCAAAATAGTTATCTGCGCCCATGCTTCGGGTGCGGCCCCGTTTAGGCGCGCCTCCAGCCCGTCCACAAAGGCTTGCGAAAAATCGCAACCTATGGGCAGGGCAAAAATACGGGGGGAAGTTTGCGCGGAAAACAACATAGCGTGCCTTTGGTTGATCAGCCCAGAGTGTGGCCTTTGCTTTGGCGTGATGCAACGACAAATTGCACCCTTTCAGGTCCGCTATTCCGGCGCTGAAAGCAGGGTGATTATATCGACCAAAACTTCGGTGCGCTGCTGGCTGGTTTGAGATGTCAGGGACATGATATCCCCTGTTTGCGCGGCAATGGCGGCTTCCATCCAGCCCCGTGCGCGGGCCAGCTCGCGGGTTCCTTCAAGGCCAAGCCCCAGCGCAAGATGATAGCCTGTTTGCTCAATATAAATTGGATTTTTTAGCCCGGAAAGCACAAGCAAAGCGGCCAGCGCGGCCTCGGAATCATCATGCTGATAGGCCACACCAAGGCAGGTTTCGGCTTGGCGTGTCAGCTTTTCCGTTGAGGCCCCTGCGCGCCTGAGCCACAGGTCCATTTCTGATATCAGTTCGGTGCTGTCTGTGGTTGCCAATTGCAGTAATTGCGGGCGCAATTCAGCGGTAAAGCTTTGGCATCCCTCAATAATCGGCCCAATCTCCGATGTGCTTAGAGACGTTTCCAGCAAAAAGTTGCTCTGCTCGACCGCCAGTTGCCGCAGATTGCAAAATTGGGCTTTTACATGCTCAAACGGGGTATCAGCCCCGATATTAACGCAAAGCGCGCGCATCGAGAGGGGGCCTTGTGGTGCGGCCAGCTCTTCGGCCTCCGCCACAATGGCCCCGTTTTCGCTGAGCGCCCTTAGTGCATCTTGCGCCGACACAAGGCCAAGCGATATTTTCAGCGCCAAAGCTTCGTTTTCATTGCTGAGCTTGTTAAAGGACGACATCAGAAAATCGCGCTCTTCATGGGTGAGCGTGCCGGTGGCTTCATAGCCCATAAAGGCCTGAAAATCATTGATGGCAGCGCGGGATTTGCGCCCGAAAATACCATCAACCACCCCGACATTAAAGGCAAAGAAATTGAGTGCGGATTGTACGGCGCGGTTGGCGTTGCGCTGGGCGCTATAAGCGGCCTGCTGGTTGCGGTTGTTCTGGTTGTTTCTAAATAGCCCACTTAAAAAACCACCCTGCCGCTGGGCAAACACAGGCTCAGGGCTGGTTATTCCCAGTGCGAGGGCGGTCAGAATTATCCATTTCAATCGGGGCTGGCGCACAGCGCACTCCTCAAGTTATACCCGCGCCGCAAGAATCGAGGCTGGGTGACAATACCAGATAACACTAGGCTAAATAGCGCGTTTTCGCTACCGCTCAATAATCAAAATACCGATTTTTTTCCAAAGGTGCGCGGGCTTGGGCCAGCGTAATTTCCAGCGTTGAGCGCTCCCACACCACCTCTACAATCGCCCCTGTAGGGCGGGCTTTTTCTATAGAAACATCGCTTTCGCTCCACCCGGAACCGTTGGCAAAGGTCAGCCGGGCGCCCGTGCGCTCCAGCAGGGTTTTGGCAATAAAAAGCCCCAGCCCCATGCCCTCATAGCCCGGGCGGTTGGGGTCTATATAGCCGCGTTTGCGCACAAACGGGTCTCCGATGCGGCCAATCAGATGAGAGGGGTAGCCGGGGCCGTCATCTCCCACATGCACTTTCAAGTGGGCCTTGTCCCAGTCAATATCTATCCACACGGTGCTGGCTGCAAAATCAACCGCATTTTGGATGAGGTTGCGCAGGCCGTGGATGATTTCGGATTGCCGCGCGATCAGCATATGGTCTGCCCCCGGGCCATCATTTATCCGGCCATTTATGCGGGGAATAATGCGCTTTCCGCGGTCCATATGTGGCTCCATCGCCTCTTGCACAAGGGCCGATATCGGGGCGATCTGCATTAGCGAATCATCTTTTCCTGAGCGCCCCATTTCGTGCAAAATATCACGGCAGCGGTTGGCTTGCTCTCGAATTAACTCCACGTCTTCCAGCAGCTCTGGCTGCCCCGCCAGCTCATCTGCCAGCTCGGTGCTTACCATTTTAATGGTTGCCAAAGGCGTGCCCAGCTCATGTGCTGCAGCGGCAACAACACCGCCAAGCGCGGTCAGCCGCTGCTCGCGGCCCAGAGCCGCTTGGGTGGCGGCCAGCGCCTGCGACATTGAAAAAACTTCCACCATGATTTTGCGAGAAAACAAAGCCAAAAACCCAACCGATGTGATGAGCGCCACCCAAAATCCGTCGATCATTAATTGTGGCACTTGGAGAACCTCGCCGGAGAGCAGCTTCATGGGGGCTGGAAAAACCAGCAAGGCCGAGATGAGCCCCACGGCCACCAAGCCAAGCAAAATGGTGGCGCGCAGATTAAGCGCTGTTGAGGCCATAACGACGGGGGTGAGCAATAGCACGGCAAACGGGTTCATGAGCCCGCCGGTGAGGGCCAAAAGTGCAGCCAGCTGGGTGAGATCAAAGATCAGCGTTCGGAGCGCCGCCCGCTCGCTTAGCCGGCGATTTTCCGGAAATACCACCGTTGCCACAATGTTAACTGCGACCGCAACACCAACAACGGTGGCAACAAGGTCTACCCTGATATCGACGTGCAGCCACTGCACCGCGACCCATAGTGCAAAAGACTGTCCGGCAATGCTCATCCAGCGCAGCATAACCAGCGTGCGCAGCCGCACCCAGCTAAACCGCGCCTCGTGCGAGAGGATATTTGTGTTTGGGTCCGCCATGCTCTTGCTTAGCATGCTCATAGGCAAAAGCAACTCACCACCCGGGCGCGGTGCATGGAGGCTCAAAGCGCGTAAAAACCCCAAAAAAGTGTTTTTACAAGCGGTGGGTTCGCGTATACCAAAACTGCAAATAGCAAATATGCAGGATTGCCGAATGTCAGACCTCGACCGCCCGATTTTCGATATAATTGTGATTGGTGGCGGGGTTGTGGGCTGCGCGCTGATGCGGCGGTTTGCGCTAAACGGGGCCAGAGCGCTGCTGCTTGAAAAGGGCGCTGATATTCTTTCGGGGGTCAGCAAGGCCAATAGCGCCATTTTGCACACGGGGTTTGATGCCCCGCCGGGCAGTGTCGAGGGTGCCTGTATGCAGGCCGGATATAAGGAATATCTGGAGATTTATCAGCGCTTTGGCTTGCCGCTGCTGGAAACTGGTGCGCTGGTGGTGGCGTGGAATGAAGAGCAGCTGGCGCAGCTGGATGGGATTATTGCCAAGGCGCATGAAAATGGCGTGGATAATGTGAGCCGGATGCCGCGTGCGGCGCTACGTGCGGCTGAGCCACAGCTTGCAGACCGGGCGCTGGGGGCGGTTTTGGTGCCGCATGAATTTGTGATAGATCCGTGGAGTTCGCCGCTGGCCTACCTGCGGCAGGCGGTGGCGCTGGGCGCAGAATATCGGTTTAATACCGAGGTGAAAAGCGGAGAATTTAGCGGAAAAAGCTGGCGGCTTGGCACCAGCAATGGCGATTATTCAGCGCGGATTGTGATTAACTGCACCGGAACTCAGGGCGATATCGTGCAACGCATTTGCACCCCGCCGGCGTTTGAGATTCGGCCGCGCAAGGGGCAGTTTTTGGTTTATGATAAAAGCGCGGCCAGCCTGATAAAGGCCATTATTTTGCCGGTACCAACCCCCACCACCAAAGGCGTGGTGCTGACCAAAACCATTTTTGGCAATCTGCTGCTTGGCCCCACGGCGGAGGAGCAGGAAGACCGCGACCATGCGCAGGTGGATGCCAACATGCTGCAAGGGCTGATTGATGTGGGCACCACCATGCTGCCCGCGCTGCCGCAGCACGCCGTTACCGCCACCTATGCTGGCCTGCGCCCTGCAACTGAATTTAAGGATTATCAAATTAAAGCTGAAGCTGGCAAAAACTGGATCGGGGTGAATGGCATTCGCTCAACCGGCCTTACGGCGGCGCTGGGAATTGCCACCTATGTGGCGCAGCTTTGCGCTGAAACCTTTCCCGAGGCGGCTAAGTATAGCCCGCCAGCTACGCTCATTTGGCCTGTCATGCCGATGCTGGCGGAGCACGAACCGCGGGCCTATCAAAAGGGCGACGATACCGAGATTATCTGCCATTGCGAGCGCGTTACGCGGGGCGATATCGAGCGGGCGCTGGGCGCGGATATTCCGGCCAAAAGCCTTGGCGGGTTGCGGCGGCGCACGCGGGTAATGATGGGGCGCTGCAATGGGTTTTATTGCGCGGCCAAGGTGGCAAAGCTGACCGAAGGCCAGATTTATCCGCGCCTTGCCAAAGGGGGAAAAGATGCGTGATTATAACCATGATGTGATCATCATCGGTGCTGGCCCTGCGGGCATTGCCGTGGCCACGGGGCTGAACCGCGCGGGCATAAGTGATATTTTGGTGTTGGAGCGCGAGGCTGATATTGGCGGCATTCCGCGCCACACCCCCCACCCGAGCTTTGGCCTGCTGGTATTTAAGCGGCCCATTTCCGGCCCGGCTTACATTAAGAAATTGCTTAAGCGCTGCCCGAATGTGCGCTTTCAAACCAAAACCACCGTAACGGCGCTTTTTGAGGGCGGGATGCTGGAAATTGCTACGCCCAAAGGCCTGCAAACCCTGCGCGCACGCCATATTGTGCTGGCCACCGGCGCGCGTGAAACCCCGCGCCATCCGCGGCTGGTGTCTGGCTTGCGCCCGCAAGGGGTTATGACCACCGGTGCGCTGCAACAATTCCTTTTTGCAGAGTACCTGAAACCCTGCACCCGCGCTGTTGTGGTTGGCACCGAGCTTGTCAGCTTTTCGGCGCTTTGGGCGCTGCGCCATGCAGGCATAAAGCCGCTTGCGATGGTTGAGTCTGGCCCGCGCATTAAGGCTTGTCGGCCTGCAACTATCTTTGCGCGCTTGCTCGGCGTGCCGATCCATTATAATAGCCGCGTGGTGGATATTTTGGGGAGCGATACGCTTTCGGCGGTTGTGATCGAGGGCGCGGATGGCCAGCGGCAAAGCTTGGCCTGCGATGGGCTGATTTTTAGCGGCGCGTTTACCGGAGATAACACGCTTGCACGCGCCAGCCATTTGGCAATGAACGCGGAAACAGGCATTCCGCTGATCGACCAGAACTGGCACAGCGCTGACTCAGCCATTTCGGTGGTTGGTAATGCCACCCATCCGGCTGATATGGGTGACCAGTGCTATATTGAGGGGCTAGCGGCGGGGCGGGCGATTGCTGCCAAACTTAACCAGCCTGAAGCGGCCACAAAAACAGTGGTTATACGGCAAGGCGCGGGCATAAAAATGACTACGCCAAACTTGCTGCGGGTGGGGCCAGATGGCCTGATATTTGGCCTAAATCTACACGTAACGCAGGCCTACAAAGGGAAGATTACCGTGAAATGCGGTGATGAAGTGCTTTATCAAAAAGCCCATAGCTGCCTCCCTACCCGAAGGATAAGCCTTAAAAACATCAGGTTAAATGCTGGCAATTCTACACCGCTGGAGGTTATTCTTGGATAAAGGTACCGATTTAGAGGCAAGAGGTTTTTGCTGGCTGCATCCGGGCTTGCTCGGTGGTATTTCCAAACCAGATGAAGCGGCGCTGGCGGGGTTAAGCCAGCTTGGCGTGCGGGTTTTGGTAAGCTTAACCGCGGAATGGCAGCCGGACGTGGCACTGTTTGAGCGGTATGGCTTGGCATCGCTTTACACCCCCATCCTGGATTTTCAGCCGCCAAGCTTTGCGCAAGCTGCCGAGATTTGCGGCAAAGTATCATCCTATACGGTGCGCGGCGAGGCGGTGGTGTTTCATTGCCACGCGGGCAAAGGGCGCACCGGCACCCTGCTGGCCGCGATGCTGATTTGGGCGGGGCAGAGCGCAGACGCGGCAATAGCCGAGACCCGTGGGCGCAATGCCGCGTGGATAGAAACCGAGGGGCAGCTCGACTTTTTGCAGGGGTTTGCCGCCCGATAAAAGGCGCCTCGGCGGCTTTTGGAAAAACCCGCGGGGTGTGCTAAATATACGTCAGACGTTGTGAAACGGTTATTAACTGGAAATTTGAAGGCCAAGTTATGAAAGCAATATTGACGGCGATTTTGTTTGTAATTGCCACCAGTGCGCATGCGGGAGGGGGGCTGGCCAACCAGCTATCTGGGGCGTGGCGCGGTGTTGGCGTGCAGGACGGGGCCGAAAGCTGGTTGATCTTGCTTGAAGTTGGCGCAATGGAGGCGCAGGCGGCATATCCGGAGATTCCCTGTGGCGCTATTTGGATATACGGGCCGGAATTTGGTGGCAGCCTCTCTGCTGTGGAGCAGCTCACTTATGGGAAAAACGTATGTATAGACGGGAGCATGCTGAAAATAGAAAGCCCCTCATATTCCCGGATTATTGTAAGCTGGGTTGACCAGTGCGGCATTGAAATCGGTTTTGCTGTGCTGCACCGGGATGTCTCGGCCTACAATAATCGCAGTGCAGAACTTGCTGAAACCACCCTCACCCAAATGTCGAGACCTTTGGGCCTAAGCGGCCGCTCAGGCTGCGTGCCGCTGACGAGCTAAAACCGGCTAAATTGCTGGCAATTCGCGTGACAAGCCTGCCGCGTTCCCATATATTACTGGCAATAATATGGGGAAATACCAGATGTCCGATGACACACAGAAGCCCGAAGAATACGGCGCTGATTCTATCAAGGTTCTCAGAGGCTTAGAGGCGGTTCGTAAGCGCCCAGGCATGTATATCGGCGATACCGATGATGGCTCAGGCCTACACCATATGGTGTATGAGGTGGTGGATAACGGCATTGATGAAGCGCTGGCGGGGCATGCTGACACCGTAACGGTGATTATCCATGCCGACGAGAGTGTTTCTGTGAAGGATAACGGCCGTGGCATTCCGGTGGGTATCCACGAGGAAGAGGGCGTTTCAGCGGCTGAGGTTATTATGACCGAGCTGCACGCAGGCGGCAAATTTGACAGCAATTCCTACAAGGTTTCGGGCGGCTTGCACGGCGTGGGTGTTTCGGTTGTAAATGCGCTGAGCGACTGGCTAGACCTGCGCATTTGGCGCAATGGCAAAGAGCATGTGGCGCGGTTTGAGCACGGCGCAACGGTGAAGCACCTTGAAGTGGTGGGCGATAGTGAGGAAACCGGCACACAAGTGCGGTTTATGGCCACGCTGGATACGTTTTCTAACCGTGAGTTCAAGTTTTCCATACTAGAGCACCGCCTTCGCGAGTTGGCCTTTCTGAACTCTGGTGTGCGCATTACCCTGCGAGATGAACGCCCTACCGTACCGCTGGAAGTGGAAATGATGTATGATGGTGGCGTAAGAGAATTTGTGCGCTATCTTGACCGCTCCAAAACACCTGCCTTTGCGGATCCGATTTATATTATCGGCGAGAGCAATGGGATTGTGGTGGAAGTGGCGATGTGGTGGAACGATAGCTACCATGAAAATGTGCTGCCCTTTACCAATAACATTCCGCAGCGAGATGGCGGCGCGCATTTGGCGGGCTTTCGCGGCGCGCTTACACGCACAATCAATACCTATGCGGCGTCTTCAGGCATTGCCAAGAAGGAAAAAATCACCTTCACCGGCGATGATGCGCGCGAGGGGCTTACGGCGGTGCTTTCTGTAAAAGTGCCAGACCCGAAATTCTCGTCGCAGACAAAGGATAAATTGGTGAGCTCGGAAGTGCGGCCAGCGGTTGAGGGCCTCGTGAACGAAAAGCTCGGTGAGTGGTTTGAGGAAAATCCGGCGCAGGCGCGGGTGATTGTAAGCAAAATTGTGGAAGCGGCGCAGGCACGAGATGCCGCGCGCAAAGCGCGTGAGCTGACGCGGCGCAAATCGGCGATGGATATCGCATCCCTGCCCGGAAAGCTGGCCGATTGCCAAGAGAAAGACCCGGCGAACTCAGAAATCTTCCTCGTGGAGGGTGATTCCGCTGGTGGCTCTGCCAAACAGGGGCGCTCGCGGTTTAATCAGGCGGTTTTGCCGCTGAAGGGTAAGATTTTGAACGTGGAGCGGGCGCGGTTTGACCGGATGCTTGGCTCGCAAGAAATTGGCACGCTGATCACGGCGCTGGGCACCGGCATTGGGCGTGACGAATTTAACATCAGCAAGCTGCGCTACCACAAAGTGGTGATAATGACCGATGCCGATGTTGACGGCGCGCATATCCGCACGCTGCTCCTCACGTTCTTTTTCCGGCAAATGCCGGAGCTGATAGAGGGCGGATATCTCTATATCGCGCAACCTCCTCTTTATAAGGTTTCTCGTGGTAAGTCAGAGGTTTACCTGAAAGATCAAGGCGCGTTAGAGGATTATCTGATCGAGCAGGGGCTTGCTGATACCGTGCTGGTTTTGGGCGATGGGTCCAAAATTGCAGGGGCCGATTTGAAGCGGGTTGTGGAAGAAGCGCGGATGACGCGGACGATTCTCAACGCCTTCCCAACCAACTATTCCCGCCGAATTTTGGAGCACACCGTCATTGCTGGCGCGCTCTTGGATGGGGTGCTGGCAAGCAACACCCAAGGCGCGGCCGATACCGTGGCCACGCGGCTAGACCTTGTTTCAACCGAATTTGAGCGCGGCTGGCAGGGGCGGCCCACGCAAAATGGTGGCATTCGCCTTTCGCGCGTGCTGCGCGGGGTGGAAGAGGTGCAAGTGCTGGATGGCCACGCGCTTCGAAGTGCTGAGGCGCGCAAGTTGGCGCAGCTTACGGGCAACCTTCAGGAAGTATATAAAACCACCGCCAAACTGGTTCGCAAAGACCGCGATATCGTGATAAATGCGCCTTCGGAACTGTTGGAAGCGGTGATGAAAGAGGGCGAAAAGGGCCTCTCGCTGCAACGCTATAAGGGCTTGGGCGAGATGAACCCCGGCCAATTGTGGGAAACCACGCTGGACCCTGAAGCTCGCACGCTGTTGCAGGTAACGGTGGATGACGTGGCCGAAGCCGACGATATTTTCACCAAGTTGATGGGTGATGTGGTTGAGCCCCGCCGTGAGTTCATTCAGGAAAATGCGCTTAGCGTGGCCAATCTGGATTTTTAAAATGCTTAAAAAGGCTGTATGTGCTTTGGCTGCGCTTTCAGGCGCGGCCAGTGCTGAAACGATGACCTGCCCTGTGGGCGGTGAGCGGTTTGAAGCGCCGGTTTCTGCTTTTTGTGAGGGTGGTGCGCGGCGCACAATGCTGCTTATGCCCGAGGGTTGCCCGCCTTCGCCCTTGCTGCAATGCCCGCAAAACTTCTTGCCGGTTTATCGTGACTTTTCGGAGCAGGAATTGCCACTGGTTGCGCAATATATGCAGACCGAATCTTATGAAAGCAGTGTTGATTTTTCATCCTATCTGCTGGCCTACGACATAGAGAAATTTCTGAGCGTTCCAGATAGCCCGCTCCCGCGTTTGCTGCTGGAACGGGGGCTATGGCAAGACATGTCACTGATATCAGACGCATATTTTGTGGATACGTTCACCTATGAATTTGGCGGCTTATCCCGAAACTTAGAGCCAGACAAGCAGGCAGAGCAGCTTACGCGCCTTGCATTTGTTGCGTTATTGGCTGGGCGCTCGTTCAAAAGCGAAGAGTATCTTGCGCATGCAGAAAACGCGCAGGCGCAAGGGCCAGATGCACTGGATTATTTGAAAGCCGTGCGCGCTTGTGTTGCTGACCAAAGCCAGCCCCATTGCCGCCCTGATGCGCTTATTCCGGGGCCTTAACTCGATCACCAAATATGGCCGAGCCAACGCGCACATGGGTGGCGCCGAGCGCAATTGCGCTCTCAAAATCGCTGCTCATGCCCATGGAGAGGCCGCTTAGCCCATTGCGCTTGGCCATTTTGGCCAACAGGGCAAAGTGCATGCTGGGTTCTTCGGTTACAGGCGGAATGCACATCAGGCCTTTGATTTTCAGATCAAACCCACGGCAGGCTTTAACGAACTCATCTACATCTGCGGGCAATACACCTGCTTTTTGCGGTTCTTCGCCCGTGTTAACCTGAATGAAAAGCTCCGGGCAGGCCCCCCGCGTTTGCACCTCTGTGGCGATCCGGCGGGCGAGCTTTTCACGGTCCAGCGTGTGAATGGCATCAAACAGCTCAAGCGCTGGTTTTACCTTGTTGCTTTGCAAGGGCCCGATCAAGTGTAGCTTAACGCCGGCAAACTGCGCCTTGAAATCTGGCCATTTGCCCTGGGCTTCCTGCACACGGTTTTCGCCAAATACACGGCATCCTTCAGCAAGCACCGCCTCAACGCGCTCATTGGGCTGCACTTTGGAAACCGCAATCAGCTTCACGTCTTGCACGCTGCGCCCTGCTTTTTGGCAGGCATTTTCAATTCGGTTTTGGATATCGGCTAAGGGCATATCGGGCTCCACATTTCGCTCTATGCCTAGCGCTATTCAACTAAGCCTTCAAGCCAAAGAAAAAGGGCGAGCCAAGCGGCCCGCCCCAATATTTTGCTTAGTCTAAGTGAACTTAGAAAGAAGCAGTGATGAAGGCGGAGATGCCTTGCTTGTACTCAGGAGCGCCAAACTCATTAGCTTCTGCATAAGAAACAGTAGCCGAGATGTTGTCGTTCACAGCATATTCCATGCCTACGTAGAAGTAGCTACCAACAGTATCAGTGCCAGTGAAGGCGGCATTAAGAACTTCTGCTTCGCCTTCAAGGTAACCAGCGCGTGCAGTGATTTGGCTGTTTACAGTGTAAGCAACATCAACACCGTACTCGGCGCGGCCTGTACCGGCACCACCGTCGTCTACGTTGTCATAGAATACGCCAACAGTCAGAGCGCCTGCTGTGTAGTCAACAGAAACGCCATAGCCATCGTCAGATACGGAGTTGTTTGCATAATATGCGCCAACTTCGATGGCACCGAAAGTTGTGCCAACTTCTACACCAACAGATTGCTCAGCGCCGTCAGCGTAAGAAACACCAACATTGATCGAACCAAAAGTTGCATCAGCTGAAACAGCAGTTACAGCAGTTTGACCAGAAGAATTGTCGTCATAACCAACACCAAGCTTGATTGAGCCGAAAGTTGCGCCAAGACCAACATTTACGCCACCACAATCACCAGAACCAACGATTTGGCAACCAGCGGCAACACCAAAGTTACCAAACTCAACAAGAGCGCGAACATCGCGGTCTGAGTCGTGGTTTTCTACGTCTTGACCCATGCCGTCACGGTCAGCATAAAAGTACTCGGAAGCACCTTTGTCGCCAAGATCGCCATACTTCAATGAAGCTGTGAGCGAGCCACCAGTGTAGTTGATTTCAACTGTTGGGTCGATATCGGTGCCAGCTTCAACATTGTCTGCAGTTGAAACGAGCTCGTATGTCAATTTAGCGGTTACATTGTCGCCAAAATCAACAGACGCTGTCAGGTTAAGCTCTGTGTCATAGAACAGGCCGCCTTCGGTTTCGTCGTTATAACCGGCAGTAA
Source organism: Paracoccaceae bacterium (assembly GCA_002402045.2). Lineage (GTDB taxonomy): Bacteria > Pseudomonadota > Alphaproteobacteria > Rhodobacterales > Rhodobacteraceae > UBA3077. The sequence continues at coordinate 108,632 of NVUX02000074.1, forward strand.
TTTCGCCAGAAAAAGAAACAGTAGCGCCAGAAGCGTGTGAAGCAGCGGATGCTGCGCCTGCGAAAGCAACCAGAGCTGTGGTTGCGAAGAGAACGTTTTTCATCGTTATTCCTCATTTTGTGTTAAAATTAACCTCAACTGGAATAGCCCAGCAGGAGTAAGCTCTTATTCACGTATTGGGGCTTTCAGGTCAAGCAAGGCGAAATGCCAAAAGCGATTGTTTTCAAAGCCGTTGCATTTTTGGCACACATTCTGCGCCCCGCCCTTTGGAATCAGCTTGTTTCGGCTGATATCAGCCGATAAACCAAGGAAAAGCGCAATAGGAGCCTGCCAGTGACACGTTATAACGCCCAAGTGACCGAACCCAAATGGCAAGCCAAGTGGCGGGATTTGGAGATTTTCAAAGCCAAGCGGGATGAGTCGCGCCCTAAGTACTATGTGTTGGAGATGTTTCCTTACCCTTCAGGCAAGCTCCATATTGGCCATGTGCGCAACTATACTATGGGGGATCTTGTAGCGCGCTATAAGGCTGCCAAGGGTTTTAACGTGTTTCACCCCATGGGCTGGGATGCCTTCGGGATGCCCGCCGAAAACGCGGCAATGAAAAACAACACGCACCCCGGTAAGTGGACCTATAAGAATATAGCCGAGATGAAGGAGCAGTTTGCCGCGCTCGGCCTTTCGCTTGATTGGTCGCATGAGTTTGCCACCTGTGATGTGGAGTACTATGGCCAGCAGCAGGCGCTTTTCCTTGATATGCTTGAGGCGGGGCTGGCTTATCGCAAAAATGCATCTGTGAACTGGGACCCGGAAGATATGACCGTGCTCGCCAATGAGCAGGTGATAGATGGCCGTGGTTGGCGCTCGGGGGCGCTGGGGGAGCGTAAAGAGCTGACACAGTGGTTCTTTAAAATTTCGGAATATTCGGATGAACTGCTGGAGGCGCTCGACGGCTTGAAAAACTGGCCAGACAAAGTGCGGCTGATGCAAGCCAACTGGATTGGCAAATCCAAGGGCCTGCAATTCAAGTTTGAAACCAAGGGCGCGCCCGAGGGTTTTGATGCGCTGGAGGTTTATACCACCCGCCCCGATACGCTTTTTGGTGCCAGCTTTGCCGGCATTTCAGCCGATCATCCGCTGGCTAAAGCGCTGGAGAGCGACCCGAAAGTTGCTGCCTTTACGGCTGAATGCCGCCGCACGGGCACCAGTGCTGAGGCTTTGGAAAAAGCTGAAAAGCTGGGCTATGATACCGGCATTAAAGTCGTGCACCCTTTTGATAGCTCAATTGAGCTGCCAGTTTACATCGCCAACTTCATCCTGATGGATTATGGCACCGGCGCGATTTTTGGCTGCCCCGCTCATGACCAACGCGACCTAGATTTCGCCCGGAAGTATGGCCTAGAGGTCACGGCGGTTGTCTCGCCTGATGGCAATGATTTTACAGTGGACACTGAGGCGTTTACCGATACGGGCACGCTGATTAACTCGCGCTTTATGAATGGCTTAGATATCGAATCGGCCAAGGCTGAGGCTACGAAGCGGATTGAAGCGGCGGGTATGGGTGAAGGCAAAACCGTGTTTCGGCTGCGTGATTGGGGCATTTCCCGGCAGCGCTATTGGGGCTGTCCTATTCCGGTGGTTCATTGCGAAAGCTGCGGTGTGGTGCCAGAGAAAAAGGAAAACCTGCCGATTGAGCTGCCTGAAGATGTGAACTTCGATAAGCCCGGCAACCCGCTAGACCGCCACCCGACATGGCGCAACACCAGCTGCCCGAAATGTGGTGCTGACGCTCTGCGCGAAACCGATACCATGGATACCTTCGTGGATAGCTCATGGTATTATGCGCGCTTTACGTCCTCCAATGCCGACTCGCCCACCAATTTGGATGATGCCGATTACTGGATGAATGTAGACCAATATATCGGTGGGGTAGAGCACGCGATTCTACACCTGCTGTATTCGCGCTTTTTCGCCCGCGCTATGGTTAAAACTGGCCACCTGCCCGCGCGTTGCATTGAGCCGTTTAACGCGCTGTTTAACCAAGGTATGGTGTGCCACGAGACCTATTCGACCAAGGACGAAAAGGGCCGCGATGTGTGGCATTCGCCGGATGAACTGGTTGCGGATGGTGACGGCTATAAGCTGCGTGAAACCGGAGAGGCCATCACGGTTGGCCCTTCGATCAAAATGTCAAAATCCAAGCTCAACGTGATTGACCCGATTGAGCAAATCGAGCAATTCGGAGCGGATACCTCGCGCTGGTTTGTGCTGTCTGACAGCCCGCCCGAGCGCGATGTAGAGTGGACAACCTCGGGTGCCGAGGCTTCATGGAAACACATGCAGCGCATTTGGCGGATGACCGTGGAGATTGCGGGCGAGAACCGCGAGGGCGAAGATGTGGCACTGACCAAAGCTACGCACCGCGCGATTGCAGACGTAACTGCAGGCTATGAGGGCTTTGCCTTCAATAAATCCATCGCGCATCTTTACCAGTTTACCGCCGCGATTGCCAAATCCAAGGGCGATCGGCGTGAGGCCATGCGCACCATGGCGCTGCTCATGCAGCCGATCACGCCGCATATTGCCGAAGAATGCTGGGAGCTTCTGGGCGGTGAAGGCCTTGCCGTGCAAGCCGCCTTCCCTGAGTTTGACCCTGCCAAGCTGGTCGAAGATACTATCACTATGCCGATCCAGATAAATGGCAAGCGGCGGGCGGAAATCAGCGTAAGTAAGGACGCTACCAAGGAAGAGGTTGAAAAACTGGCGCTGGCGCATAATGCTGTGATCAAGGCATTGGACGGGGGCACCCCGAAAAAGCTGATCGTTGTGCCGGGTAGGATTGTGAATGTCGTTATTTAAAGCATTTCGGGTTTCCCCTAAAAAGGTGCGCCGTATTTTTGCCTCGCAAACGCGTTCGGAAAAAATACGGCACATGCAAAATCCGAAAAGCGTTAGTCGCCGTACTATATTATTAGCCCCGCTGGCGCTTGCCGCCTGCGGGTTTACGCCGATCTATGGCCGCGGCTCTGCTGCGGAAGCGCTCAACGGCAAAATTGCCCTTGGGCCGGTGAATGACCGCCTGAGCTTCGAGTTTTACGAGCAGCTTGAAAACCGCCTTGGCCGTGCCGAAGCGCCGGTTTTTCAGCTCGATATCACGCTTAATGTGCAGTCTAAAGGCCTCGCCATCACGCAAGATAACGCGATTACGCGCTATAACCTCACCGGCATCGCCAGCTTTACCCTTACGCATATTGCGCGGGGCGAGGTGGTGCTGCAAGATAATCTCCGCGCCTTTACCGCCTATAGCGCCACCGCGTCGGCCTATGCCACCTTCATTTCTGAGCGCGACGCCAAGCGGCGGCTGGCGGTTTCACTGGCTGACCAAATAGCCACGCGCATTGCCTCCAGCGCCGAGATCATCGGGCTATGAAGCTTAGCGCCCGCGATGCCGTTCGGTTTTTTGAAAAGCCTGATAAATCCAAGGCGGCGGTGCTGTTGCACGGGCCAGATGCCATGCGCATTGCCCTTAAACGTAAAACGCTGATTGATGCGCTGACCGGCCCGAATGCCGACGAAGAAATGCGGCTCACAAGACTAGAGGCCGCCGTTTTGCGCAAAGATCCGGCAGCCTTGGCCGATGCCACCAAGGCCGTTGGGTTTTTCCCCGGCCTGCGGGTGGTGCTTGTGGAATCCGCCACCGATACCACGACCAAAGCCGTAAAAGCCGCGCTGGAAGACTGGCACGCGGGCGATGCGATTATTGTGATCACCGCTGGCCAGCTCAATGCCCGCTCTAGCCTGCGAAAGCTTGTTGAAGGCGGGCGCAGCTCTGTGGCCATCGGTGTCTATACTGATCCGCCAACTCGCGAAGAGATCGAGGCGCAACTCGCCGCCAAAGGCCTGAAAAACATGCCGCCAGACACCATGCGCGATATCCAAACGCTGGCGCAGGAGCTGGACCCGGGCGATTTTGCACAAACCCTTGAAAAGCTTTCGCTTTATAAGCTGAGTGACACCACGCCCGCCAGCCCTGAAGACCTGCTGAACTGTGTGCCCGCCACCCACGAGGTCGGCTTGGATGTGCTTGTGCGCCATATTGCCGAAGGCCGCTCTGCTGAAATTGGCCCTTATATGGCGCGAATGGCCTCCCAAGGCACCAATCCAACCACGCTGACCATCACCACCACCCGCCATTTCCGCCAGCTTCATGCGGCGGCTGCCAGTAACCAAGGCGCAGACCAAGCGCTCAGCCGTATGCGCCCACCAGTTTTTGGCCCAAGGCGAGACCAAATGGCCCGCCAAGTGCGAAACTGGGGCCTGCCACGGCTTGAGGCCGCGCTGGGTGTGTTGATGGAAACCGATCTCAACCTGCGCTCTTCCAAGCCCTACCCCGCCATGGCCATGACCGAGCGCGCCTTTATCCGCATCGCCATGATGCACCCTAGATAGGAAAAACCATGTATCAAGTTATCGGCACTGCCCGCTCCCGCGCCATGCGGGTTTTTTGGATGTTGGAAGAGTTGGGGCAGGATTATGAAATCGTTGAAGCTGGCCCGCGCAGTGATGCCGCGCAAAAGGTTAACCCCTCCGGCAAAATCCCTGCGCTGATTGATGACGGCACCGCCATTTTTGATTCGGTCGCGATTATGCAATACCTCGCCGATAAGCACGGCGCGCTAACAGCGCCCTGCGGCACGGTTGAGCGCGCTATTCAGGATAGCTTTGTTCATTTTGCCAACGAGGAAATGGACGCGGTGCTTTGGGTGGCAACTAAGCACACATTTTATTACCCCGAAGCGCTGCGGGTGCCCGATATTCGGGCCTCTGCCGAGTGGGATTTTGCCCGTGCGATGAAGGTTTTGGAAACCCGTTTGGGTGACAACGAGTTTGTGATGGGTGAGCAAATTTCCGTGCCGGACCTGCTGATTAGTCATTGTGCTGGCTGGGCTTTGGGGCAAAAATTTGAACTACCCAAGGGCAAAGTTGGAGATTACCTCAAGCGCTTACGCACCCGCCCCGCCATGAAGCGGGCCTTGGCAAAAGCCAGCGAAAGCGCCTCGGCTTAAAGCTTTTCAGCGGCAATCAGAAACTCCTGATTGCCGTGCTGCCCCAGTATCGGGCTTTCATCCTCATGGGTGACCGCCCAACCCTCACCCTCCAAAAACGTACGCACATCGTTTCGGGCCTGCGCTTTCGCCGCGTCATCCTTCACAATCCCGCTTTTGCCGATATTTGCCCGGCCCACCTCGAACTGCGGCTTTATCAGGCCCACAAAAATAGCACCACTTTTTGCCAAGCCCAAGGCCATCGGCAGAGCTTTTGTCAGGCTGATAAAGGATACATCGGTAACAATAAAATCCACGCTTGGCACGGCCCCTTCAGGGATGGATTTTGCATTGGTCCCTTCAAGGTTAACCACTCGCGGATCATCCAAAAGCTTAGGGTGAAGCTGCCCGTGGCCAACATCCAGCGCGTATACTTTCGTTGCCCCAGCCTCTAGTAGCACTTGCGTAAAGCCTCCGGTAGAGGCCCCGACATCCAGCGCGACCGCCCCTTTGGGCGAAAGTTGAAACGCTTGCAAAGCATGCGCTAGTTTAAGCGCGGCGCGAGAAACATAAGGATTGGGGTTTTGGGTGAGGCTAAGCGCTTCATCTCCCACCTTTTGCGAGGGCTTTTTGGCCGGTTTTCCTGCCACGCGCACCACGCCCGCCGCAATCAACTCTTGGGCGCGGGCGCGGCTATCGGTGAGGCCCGCTGCCACTAACGCCAGATCAAGGCGCATGGTCGGCCTTGATTTGGTCGGATGTTTTGCGTGAGCCATCATGGCTCCAGCCTGGGGGCTTAAACGCATAAGAAAGCCGCTGCCGCAGGGTGAGGCCGGGCATAAAAATGTCCCTCAGCATGCCGGCCCACTCATGAAACGCCACCCGCAGCGGATTAAACGTGCCAAGATTTTGCACCAAGCCGTAATCGGGCGTTTCTTCCTCGGGCACGAAGGTGCCAAACATCTTGTCCCAGATAATGAAAACGCCTGCGTAGTTGGTGTCTAGGTATTTCGGATTGCGACCATGATGCACGCGGTGATGGCTCGGGGTGTTCATTATCGCCTCAAACCAGCGGGGCATTTTGCCAATGGCTTCGGTGTGAATCCAAAATTGGTAAACGAGGTTAACCGCACCCACAAACAGCACCATTTCGGGGCTGAACCCGAGCAGAATGAGCGGTAGGCGCAGCACCATCATCAGGGTAAATGTCGCGGTCCAGGTTTGGCGGAGTGCGGTGGAAAGGTTATAATGCTGGCTGGAATGATGATTTACATGGCTGGCCCAGACCCAGCGCACCCGGTGGCCAAAGCGGTGCACCCAGTAATAGCGCAGGTCATCCAGCACAAAGCAAAGCGCAATAATGGCCACAGAGGTGCCAAGGTCAAACAGCCGATATTCCCACAGAAACGTAAAAAGCCCATAGGCCACAAAGCCAAGCGCAAGGCCCGCCACCATATTTCCCGCCCCCATCAGCAACGAGGTCGCGGTATCGCGGGTCTCATAAGCGCCGCCTTTGCCTTTGAGCTTAATCCAGACGATTTCGGCAACCATGAGGCCGACGAAAAGCGGAATTGATAGCATGATCACATCGGGGAAGTTCATATCAAACCCTCTTTTCAAGCACGGTTTTAAGGGTTTCAGCCCAAATTCGCCGCACCATTTTATCGCTGATTTCGATATCCACATGCGGCGCTGTTATATCTGGCAGCTCTACCCGCAGCACATTCTCAAGCTGCTCCAATATGCCCGCTTTCAGCACTCGGCCTACCGCTTCGTCGCCCATGGCCCAAAGCAAGCCGGTGCCGCCATCTTCAAGGTCGATCAACGCGGCAAAGCCTGAAGGCTCCAGTAATGCGCCGGTTGCAGGCTCATCTGGGAATTCATTGTGCCACATCGCCAGCACCTCACCCTTGCTTTCAAGCCGCACGCGGGCCGAGCCGCCGGTGAAATGCACCAAGGCAACGATGCCGGAAATGCCTGCGGTAACAATAATGAGGGTAATCCATAAAGACATGGGCGGGATTCTAGAAGAATCCCGCCCATATACAATAGGTTACTTTAGGTTAAAGCGCGATCCGAAAAGTGGGTACCGGTTTTCGGATCAAATTGCGCGACCAGATTATAATGTGCGCTCAAGCTCTTCAGTGGTGAAAATCTCGATAACATCGTTGGCACGAATATCCTCGTAATTTTCAAAGGCCATGCCGCATTCTTGACCGGACTGAACCTCTTTCACTTCGTCTTTATGCCGCTTCAGTGTCTTCAGCTTGCCCTCGTGGATAACCACGTTATCACGCAGCAAGCGCACACCAGCCGCACGGCGCGCCACACCCTCAGTAACCTCGCAACCCGCGATTTTGCCTGTGCCGGTGATTTTAAACACCTCTTTGATCTTGGCATAACCGATGAAGGTTTCCTTAACCTCGGGTGAAAGCAGGCCAGAGGCCGCAGCTTTGATGTCATCCACCAGATCATAAATGATCGAGTAATAGCGGATTTCAACGCCCTTTTGGTTGGCCGTACTACGCGCTTGTGAGTTTGCCCGCACGTTAAAGCCAATAATCGGCGCGCCGGAGGCTTCTGCCAGCGTCACATCTGATTCGGTGATCGCGCCAACGCCGGAATGCAGTACTTTTACCCGCACTTCGTCGTTGCCGATTTTCTCACAGGCTTGCACGATGGCCTCGGCAGAGCCTTGCACATCGGCCTTAAGCACGATCGGCAGCTCAGAAACGCTCTCATTGGCTTTCGCATTGGCCAAAAGCTGATCAAGCGAAACGCCGGCACCTGCCGCCGCCTTTTTATCCTTGGCAACATGCGCACGATATTCTGCAATTTCACGGGCGCGGGCCTCATCTGGCACCACGTTTAGCACGTCACCAGCTTCGGGAGAGCCGTTTAGGCCCAACACTTCTACCGGCACCGAGGGGCCAGCTTCGTTAATACGGTTGCCCTGATCATCAATCAGCGCCCGCACTTTGCCCCATTGCTGGCCAACCACAAAAATATCACCACGCTTGAGCGTGCCTTTTTTGATCAGCACTGTTGCTACAGGGCCACGTCCAACATCAAGCTTGGCCTCGATCACTGCGCCTTCGGCGGGGCGATCAGGGTTGGCTTTCAGTTCCAGTAATTCGGCTTGCAAGATTATGTTTTCCAGCAATTTATCAAGGCCTAGGCCTGTCATGGCTGAAACCTCGACGTCCAAAACATCACCAGACATCGCTTCCACAACCACGTTGTGCTGCAAAAGCTCGGTGCGTACTCGGGTGGGGTCAGCGCCCTCACGGTCCATTTTGTTGATCGCAATAATCATCGGCACATCAGCCGCATGGGCGTGGTTGATCGCTTCAATGGTTTGCGGCATTACGCTGTCATCAGCGGCCACAACCAGCACCACAATATCCGTTACCTGTGCGCCGCGAGAGCGCATAGAGGTAAAGGCTGCGTGGCCCGGCGTGTCCAAAAAGGTCATCACTTCGCCACCGTCGAGCTTGATCTGGTACGCACCAATATGCTGGGTAATGCCACCGGCCTCACCCTTAACCACATTGGTTTTGCGAATCGCATCCAGCAGTGAGGTTTTGCCGTGGTCCACGTGGCCCATGATGGTAATCACGGGTGGGCGGGTTAGCAGGTTTGTATCATTGGCATCATCTTCCGATACCAGAATGTCCTCAACCGCGGCATCCGAAACCCGCACCACTTTATGGCCAAATTCTTCGACCAGCAGCTGCGCTGTTTCATGGTCAATGGTCTGGTTTTGCGTTGCCATAATGCCGTTGTTCATCAGGGCTTTCACCACATCGGCCACACGCTCAGTCATCCGGTTGGCGAGTTCCTGCACAGTAATAGCGTCGGGCACCTGCACATCGCGGAAAACCTTCTCGTGCTCAACTGGTCCACCCATCATCTTGCGCTTATCACGCGCTTGGCGGCGCTTGATAGCCGCCATGGAGCGCTGGCGATTGCCACCGCCACCAAGGGCTTGGTTGATGGTCAGCTTGCCAGAGCGGCGACGGTCATTGCTGGCCGGTCCTTTGGTGTTGCGGGTTTGCTTGTTGCGGTCGTCAGCTGGCTTAAGCGCTGGCTTAAGGTTTTTATTAGGCGTTGCGCGGCCGGCTTCGGCCCGTGCGCCAGCAACTTGTGCGGCGGCCGGGTCTTCAGATTGCGCTGGGTTACGCAGCTTGGGCTGCGCGGCCCCGCTAATAGTGCGCTTGTTGGCTTTTGCCTCAGCAGCTGCGGCCTCGGCCTTTTCTTTAGCTTCTTCAGCCACACGCTCGGCGCGAATCTTGGCTTCTTCAGCTTCACGCTCTACAGCATTTTTTTCAGCACGGCGCTTGGCGCGCTCGCCTTCGCGGGCTTCAGATAGCGCCAGCTCTTTGGCAGCGCGTTCTGTTTCCATGGCCCGCGCGGCATCTAGTGCCTTTTTACGGCGTGCCATTTCGGCATCTGACAGGTAGCTGCCCGCTGGCTTTTTGCCACCCGGCTTTCCGCCGCCACCAGCACCACCAGCTTTTGGAATAAACACCCGCTTGCGCTTGGTCTCGACAACGACTTTGTTGGTCCGCCCATGCGAGAACTTCTGCCGCACAGTGCCGCCCGCTAAGCCCAATGGCTTTTTGCCGTCGTTATTTGTCGTATCGCTCATTCTTCACCTTTCAACGCCGCGCCCTTGCGTGGCATTTATACTTGTCTGACCCGGGGGTCAATCATACCGTTTTGCCGAGTGCCCTAAGGCGCCCCGCTTCAAAAAGGACTCGATCTGTGAACCCACCAGACAATATCGCCGCATGTATCACATTATCTCGCCCAAATGCCAAACCCAATTCGTCACCTGAAAGGGCCTCAATTCGAGAATCTTCACCATTTGGCGGCCTTAGCGCCGATTTTCCGCGCTCAGAGCCATCAGATGCTTGCAAAAGCACATCAGCTTCACCTGAAACCAGCGCTGCCTTTACCTTTTCCAAGCCGCAAATTGCGCGGCCTGTTTTGCGGGCCATAGAAACGGCCTGCAAAAGCCGGTGGCGCACCAGTGATTCCACTTGGTCCGCCAGCCCGTCATCCGCCGAGACCTTCATTTTGGCCCCGCGTGAAAACAAGCCCTTTTTCACGGCCTTCTCGATAGACGCCCGATCAGCCGTCACCCATATCCCGCGCCCAGGCAGCTTGTGCCCGAGATCAGGATATATTTTGGCTTCAGGGCCAACCACAAACCGGATTAGCTTTTCATTTGGGCAGACCTCACCAGACACAATACATTTGCGTTTAGTTTCACTTCGGTCTTTTGGGTGCCCACCGCGCGTCATATCCAAGTTCCGAAGCCATTAAGCTTCGGCCTCCGGTGCAGCGTCTTCGCCTTCTTCCTCTTCAGGGGCGTTTTGGGCATCCAGCTCTTCTTGGGTTAACCAGCCCAGCATTACGCGGGCATTCATCACCATGGTTTGGGCTTCTTCCAAGCCAACCTCAAATTTCTCCAGCAAGCCTTCGTCTTTTACCCGCTGGCCGTCAACGGTGGTGTAGCCACCCGCTAGCTCCCAGTCTGCACATTGGGCAAAGTCTTCCAGCGTTTTAATGCCGTCTTCGGCCAGCGCTACAAACATTTGCGGGGTCAGGCCTTCATAGTCAAACAAGCTCTGCTCAACACCCAGCTCACGCGCTTTTTCGATGAACTTGGCATTTTGCTCGTCAATGCTTTCCCGTGCACGGGCTTGAAGCTCTTCTACGGTGCTTTCGTCAAAACCCTCGATACTCATCAGCTCGTCGGCTTCCACATAGGCAACCTCTTCCAATGAGGTAAAGCCCTCAGAGGCCAGAAGCTGTGCCACCAGCTCATCCACATTGAGCGCATCCATAAACACTTTGGTGTTGGCTGCAAATTCGGCTTGACGGCGTTCGCTCTCGTCGCTTTCGGTCATGATATCAATATCATATCCGGTAAGCTGGCTGGCCAAACGCACGTTTTGGCCACGGCGGCCAATGGCAAGGCTCAGCTGCTCGTCAGGTACAATCACCTCGATACGCTCGGCGTCGTCATCCAAAATAACCTTGGAAACTTCAGCAGGCTGAAGCGCGTTCACCAAGAAGGTTGGCGCGTCCTCGTTCCACGGGATAATGTCGATCTTTTCGCCCTGAAGCTCAGAAACCACGGCTTGCACGCGTGAGCCGCGCATACCAACGCAGGCGCCCACGGGGTCTATCGAGCTATCATTGGAGATAACACCGATTTTGGCGCGTGAACCCGGGTCACGGGCCACGGCTTTAATCTCGATAATGCCGTCATAAATTTCGGGCACTTCCATTTTAAACAGCTCAGCAAGGAACTCAGGCGCGGTACGGCTCAGGAATATCTGCGGGCCGCGCACTTCAGCGCGCACATCACGGATATAGGCACGCACACGGTCTCCGGTGCGGAAAGGCTCGCGGTTGATCAGCTGATCACGGCGTAAAATTGCTTCGCCGCGGCCTACGTCAACAATCACGTTGCCATACTCAACGCGCTTAACAACCCCATTGATGATCTCGCCCACACGGTCTTTAAATTCGGCAAACTGGCGATCGCGCTCTGCTTCGCGCACCTTTTGCATAATAACCTGCTTGGCAGATTGCGCGGCAATCCGGCCAAAATCCATTGGCGGCAGCGCGTCTGAAAGCACAGTGCCAACCTCGGCTTCAGGGTCAATCTCGCGGGCTTCTTCAAGTGTTAGCTCGGTGAAGGTATTTTCAAACTCGTCATCATAAACCACGGTGCGGCAGCGCTCCATGCTCAGCTCGCCGGTTTTGCGGTCGATATGGGCGCGAATATCATATTCAGCACCATAACGGGATTTGGCGGCTTTGCCCAAGCTGTCTTCCATAGCCTCGATCACAAGGTTAGGCTCGATCATCTTTTCGCGGGCCACAGCCTCGGCGATTTGCAACAGCTCTAGGCGGTTTGCACTGGTAATTGCCATTTTCTAATCCTCTTGGGTTTCCGAGGTATCTACCTCGTCAAATTCTTCTTTAATCACACCGGCCATTTTGCGCGCCTTCAGGCTTTCCGCTACCAGCTCATCGGTGAGCAAAAGCTTGGCTTCGGACAGCCAATCAAGTTGCAGGCCAATTGTGCCCTCGGCAATTTCGATCAGGATCTCGCCATTTTCAACACCGCGCAGCTCGCCTGAAAAGCGCTTGCGCCCCTCGATCAAGTCATGCGTCATCAGCTTTACCTGATAGCCTTCAAACGTTTCGAAATCTTTCAGCCGCGTCAAAGGCCGGTCAATGCCGGGGCTGGAAACCTCCAGCGCGTATTCTTCTTCAATCGGGTCTTCCACATCTAGCACCGCTGAAACGGCGGTGGAGATTTTTGCACAATCATCGACAACAATCCCGCCTTCGGGCTTATCGGCCATGATTTGCAAAATAATGCGCTTACCGCTCATCAAGCGAATGCGCACAAGCTCATAGCCAAGCCCCTCGATTACGGGGGTTACAATTCCAGCCAGTCGCCGGTCAATGGCGGAGGAAGCAATAAGGTCAGACATGATATTCTTTCGTCTAATATAGTCAGGCACAAAAAAACGGGCGCGCGGCCCGTCAAAAATTCGGTGGAAGCTGAGTTTGGACCTCAGAAACCGCTGTTGAGCGACATATAGTGAGGGGCGGCAGGAAAGGCAAGCCCAGTTTCCAAATTGGTTAGAAATCGCTGGCAATGCCCTTTTTCTCCCAATCGCCAAATCTTATCGGCTCTGGCCCATCACGGCCACCCAGTTCTTGGGCAAGGTCAAGCGGATTGGCTTTGGCCTTGCGGGCCTCGGCCTCTTTCAGCGCGCGCGCGGCGGCTTCTTTTATGCGGGTTTCTTTATCCATGAGGGTAAATAAAGCCTCAGGGCAGGGCGACGCAAGGAGAATCGGCTTTGCGTTTGCGCAGCTTTGGGCTAAGGCGGGGTTGAAATAGGAGATTTGAATGGCTGTTCCCGGATTTGCCCCGCGCCTCGCCGCGGCTAACTTGCTTAAAGGTGTATTGGAAGAAGGGCGGCTTTTGTCTGACCTGATCCAATCCGGCAATGGGCCGTTGGCCAGTTTGCCACCGCAAGGCAAGGCCCGCGCCCAGAGCCTTGCGAGCGATACGTTGCGCTACCTTGGGCGAATTGACACCGTGCTGGACCAGTTTTTGCAAAAAGAACCGCCGATGTATGCGCGCAATGCCTTGCGCTTGGCCGCCTGTGAAATGCTGGTGCATGGTATTGCCCCGCATGCGGCGGTAGATGCCGCTGTGCGCCTGGTGAAAAACAATCACCAAACCCAGCATCTTTCCGGGCTGGCGAATGCGGTAGCGCGGCGGATATCCGAGCATGGCCCCGAAATGTGGCCAGACCTAGACCCGACGCCACTGCCGGCCAACCTTGCCAAACCATTTGCCAAAACCTATGGCCGCAAAGCTGTGGCGGCGTTTGAAGCGGCCCATGAAGCGGGCGCGCCACTAGATATTTCTCTGCATCCGAGCGTGGATGTGGAAGCCCTGCGGGAAGCGCTGGAGGCGGAGCTTTTGCCCACGGGCAGCTTGCGCCTTAAAGAGTGGGGGCAGGTTTCGGCCATGCCGGGCTTTGATGAGGGCGCTTGGTGGGTGCAAGACGCCGCCGCCGCCATCCCTGCCAAGCTATTGGGAGACCTTACGGGCAAAACCGTGCTGGACCTGTGCGCCGCACCCGGTGGCAAAACCATGCAGCTCGCGGCCGCTGGTGGTGATGTAACCGCGCTGGATCTTTCGGCGCACCGCATTGAGCGGGTGCGCGAAAACCTTGCGCGGGTGGAGTTGAAAGCCAAAGTTGTGGTGTCTGACGCGCTGGAATATACGCCGTCGAAAAAGTTTGACGCGATCCTGCTGGATGCCCCTTGCTCGGCCACCGGCACCATCCGCCGCCACCCTGATTTGCCGTATGCCAAAAAAGAAATGGAACTTAGCACGCTCCTGAACCTGCAAAAAGACATGCTGGCCGAGGCGTCTAAATGGCTTAAGCCAGAGGGCGAAATTATTTATTGCACATGCTCGCTTTTCCCCGAAGAAGGCGAAGAGCAAGTGGAGTCTTTTCTGGCCACGCACCCTGATTTTGAGCAGCTAGAGGCCAAAACCGCAGGTGTGGAGCCGGAATGGCTTGATGCCAAGGGCGGCCTTCGTTTGCGGCCAGATTATTGGGCCGAGCGTGGCGGGATGGACGGGTTTTACATCGCGCATCTTAAAAAGAAACAAGGGTGACATTGCCGGGCCTAGGCCGTATTTAGGAGCTTCAACCGCACTATCTGCGATTCCCCTATGCCTGAAACCAAACCTGCCAAAAAACCGAGCTGGCGCTTTACCAGCCTCAAAAACCTGCGCGCTGCCCCGCGTAGCTTTTTGCACCACCCCGAGCCACGGGCCATTGGCTCTTTTGTGCGCGGTGAGCAGCTTTTGGCGGGGCAGTTTATTTTTGCGGGGCGGCTGGTAGAGGGGGCCGACAGCTCTATCTGGAATGTACGCCCCCCCAGCATGGCATTTCTAGAGGCGACTCAAAGCTTTTCATGGCTTGAAGATCTGGCTGCGATCGGCGATGGCGCGGCCCGCAAACAAGCGCAAAAATGGCTGTTGGAATGGATCGAGAGCTTTGGCCAAGGCAGCAAAATTGGCTGGTCGCCGGGGCTGGCGGGCAAGCGGGTGATCCACTGGTGTTCGCATGCCATGTTTTTGCTCAAAGGGCTTTCGCCCAAGCAATCAAACGCTGTGTTTAAAAGCCTCGGGCGGCAGGTTAATTTCTTGTCAAATAACTGGAAATCCATGCCTGAGGGGCTGGAAAAGTTTACCGCGCTCACCGGAATGATCTATGCGGGGCTAAGCTTAGAGGGCTGTGAATATGCGCTGCGGCCAGCGCTAAAAGGGCTGGCCGCCAGCTGCCATGCATGGATTGGTGAGGATGGGCGCATTCCAACCCGCAGCCCTGAAACACTGGCCGAGGTTTTTACTCTGCTCACATGGGTTGCCAAGCTGCAAGCGGCCACAGGCCACGCCGCCGACCCCGCCATTGCGGATGCCTTGGAGCGCATAGCACCCGGCCTGCGGGCGCTACGCTTTGGCGATGGCGGCTTGGCGCGGTTTCATGGCGGTGGGCGCGGGGTGGAGGGCCAATTAGACCAGTCATTGGCCGATGCGGGGCTGCGGGCCAGCACAACGCGCAGCCAATTTATGGGCTATGAGCGGCTATCAGCTGGGCGCATCACGGTGATCATGGACGCGGCCGCCTCGCCTGACGCGCATTGCAGCCCGCTGGGTTTTGAAATGGCGTCTGGCCGCTGGCCAATGCTGGTAAATTGTGGCCCCGGCGCGCGGCAGGGCGGGTTGTGGGCCAACGCCTGTGCGCAGGCGGCGGCGCATAATGCGCTTACGCTTGAGGGCGAAAGCCCCGCGCGGGCAAAGGTGCAAGTTGAGCGGGCGCAAGACCTTGAAAGCATTTGGCTTTCGGCGCAGCATGAGGGCTTTGCCAAGGGCTTTGGCCTTACCCATGAGCGGCGTCTATTGGTTGCCACCAATGGCCAGCAGTTTAGTGGTGAAGATCGCTTGTTTCCCCAAGTGCCGGTTGATGAAGATCCGCATCCGGCGGATGTACTTTCCAGCCCGATCCGTGGCCATTCCTATATGCTGCATTTCCATCTCCACCCCGAGGTTGAAGCCGTGAAGGACGAGCACGGCATAGCGCTCACGCTTCCCAATGCGGATGTGTGGAATTTCAAGCAAGAGGGCGGCCTCACCTGCCTGCTGGACTCGATCTATCTTGACCGAACCCACACGGCCCCGCGCGCGACGAAACAAATTGTTGTGATGGCGCGCACGTTGGACTATGTAGGCGCCATTCGCTGGCGTTTTACAAAAACCTAGCTCATTTCCACCTCCTTTCAAGGAAAAGTAAATGCCTTCCCAAAACCTCCCTATCCGCCGCGCGTTGCTGTCTGTTTCTGATAAATCAGGGCTTGTTGAGCTCGCGCAAAAACTGCACGATTTCGGCGTTGAGCTGCTTTCAACCGGCGGCACAGCCAAGGCCTTACGGGGTGCCGGCCTGCCGGTGATTGATGTGTCCGATGTCACCAAATTTCCTGAAATGATGGACGGGCGGGTGAAAACCCTGCACCCCAATGTGCATGGCGGCTTGCTGGCGCTGCGCGATAACCCCGAGCATGTGGCGGCCCTGAAGGCCCACGGCATTGGCGCGATTGATCTGTTGGTGGTGAACCTTTATCCGTTTGAGGCCACGATGGCGGCTGGGGCGGATTATGACACCTGCATTGAGAATATAGACATCGGCGGCCCTGCAATGATCCGCGCGGCGGCCAAAAACCACGGCTTTGTGACCACGATTGTGGATGTTGAGGATTACGATGTTTTGCTTGGTGATATGGCCGAGCATAACGGGGCAACTTGCCCGAATTTCCGCAAAAAACGCGCGCAAATCGCGTTTGCGCGCACGGCTGCCTATGATGCGGCTGTGAGCACGTGGATGGCAGCGGCTATTGGCGTGGCGACCCCCCGCCGCCGTGCCGTGGCTGGCACATTGGCGCAAACCCTGCGCTATGGCGAAAACCCGCATCAGACCGCTTCGTTTTACACTGATGGGGGCAACCGCCCCGGTGTGGCAACGGCTAAGCAGTTGCAGGGCAAAGAGCTTTCTTACAACAACATCAACGATACCGATGCCGCGATTGAACTGGTGGCAGAGTTTGACCCCGCAAACGGCCCTGCCTGTGCGATTATCAAGCACGCCAACCCGTGTGGTGTGGCCCGTGGCGCCACAATGATCGAGGCGTATCAGAATGCATTTAACTGCGATAACGTTTCGCCTTTTGGTGGTATTATCGCGCTTAATCAGCGGCTTGAGGCGGATACGGCCGCCGAGATTACCAAGATTTTTACCGAGGTTGTGATTGCCCCCGAGGTTTCCGACGAGGCCCGTGAGATCTTTGCCAAAAAGAAAAACCTGCGCTTGCTGGTAACGGGTGGATTGCCCGATGTATCTGAGCCCGCGCAAACGTGGCGCAAGGTTTCTGGCGGCTGGCTGGTGCAGGATAAAGACAATGGTTTTGTGCTGCCGGAAGACCTGAAGGTGGTGACCAAGCGCGCGCCAACTGATGCGGAAATGGCCGATATGCTGTTTGCGTGGAAAGTGGCGAAGCACGTTAAATCAAACGCGATTGTGTATGTGAAAAACGGGGCCACGGTGGGCATTGGCGCGGGGCAAATGAGCCGTGTAGATAGCACCCGCATTGCGGCGCGTAAGGCGCAGGATATGGCCGAGGTTTTGGGGCTTTCAGAGGTGCCAACCATCGGGTCGGTGGTGGCGTCTGACGCGTTTTTCCCCTTTGCCGACGGGCTGATTACGGCCGCTGAAGCCGGGGCGACAGCGGTGATACAACCTGGTGGCTCGATGCGGGACCAAGAGGTGATTGACGCGGCCAATGAAGCGGGCCTCGCCATGGTCTTTACCGGCATGCGCCATTTCAGGCATTAGTGCGTAGGGCCGCTCCGGCCGCGCCCCCTCGGGACCCCTTGCCATCTTCGGTGGGGGCTTCGGGGGGCCAGTATCTTCATGCTTGACCACACGCAATGAATAGGTCGAGTATTGTAGACATCACGTTATAATGTGTGTTTTTCACCTGCATTGAGTTTACTTAGGCATGGCAATGCCGCTATTGCGAAAGTGAATGTTTATTGAAAGGCATCCCATGCGCACGCTGACCTGTTTTAAGTCTTATGACATCCGCGGCAAATTAGGGGATGAGCTGAATGAAGATATTGCCTATGCCATTGCCGCCGCCATTGCCGATATTCGCAAGCCGAAAATCGTGGTGCTGGGGGCCGATAGCCGGCCAAGCAGTGAGGCGCTGAAGGCTGCGCTGGTTGCCGGATTTGTTGATCATGGGGTTAATGTGCTTGATTTGGGTATGTGCGGCACCGAAGAGGTTTATTTTGCCACCACACATCTGGCGGCTGACCTCGGGATTGAGGTGACGGCGTCGCATAACCCGATAGATTATAACGGCATGAAAATTGTTGGCCCCGGGTCTCGCCCACTTGATCCGCTTACGGAAATGGAAGCGCTGCGCCAGCGCGCTGAGACTGGCGGGTTTGAGAAGGCTGCCGTGGCTGTCACGGTAACGCGGGTAAACCCGCGTGAGGCGTATGCGGCCAAGGTGATTTCATTTGTTGATATTTCCAAGCTGAAGCCGCTAAAAATTCTGGTGAATGCAGGCAATGGCACGGCGGGGCCAACCTTTGATGTGATTAAGGCGCAGCTATTAGCGGCAGGCGCGCCGCTGGAATTTGTCGAGATGGACCACACGCCGGACCCAAGCTTTCCAAAGGGCATTCCCAATCCGCTTTTGCCTGAAAACCAGCCCCGCACCGCCGAGGCTGTGCGAGCCCATGGCGCAGATTTTGGCGTAGCGTGGGACGGCGATTTTGACCGCTGTTTTTTCTTTGATGAAAACGGCCAGTTTATTGATGGTTATTACATTGTTGGCCTTTTGGCCCAGCAAGCGCTCAGCGCCCACCCGGGGGCTAGTATCATTCATGATCCGCGCCTGATTTGGGATACAATAGAGCTTGTCGAGCAAGCGGGGGGCACGGCGCTGCAATCGCGTGTTGGGCACTCGCATATCAAAGCTTTGATGCGGGAAAGCGGGGCGATTTATGGCGGGGAAATGTCGGCGCACCACTACTTCACCGATTTTATGCGCTGCGATAGCGGGATGATCCCGTGGTTGCTGATCGCCGAGTTGGTTTCGACATCGGGTAACGGATTGGCGGCGCTTGTGGCGGCGCGCCAAGCGCGGTTTCCTACATCTGGTGAGCAAAATTTTACCATCGCAGACCCGGCAGAGGCTTTGAAGCGGATTGAGGCTGCGCTGGCACCGGAGGCCAAAGAGGTTTCTCATGCGGATGGTCTTAGTTTGGATTTTGGAGACTGGCGGATGAATGTGCGCCCATCAGGTACGGAACCTTTGGTGCGGCTCAATATCGAATCTCGCGGTGACCCAGCTTTGGTTGCGCGCCAGCTTTTGCGTATTCAGGCTCTTTTGGAAACGTTTTCGTAACGCATTATGGAGGGCTCACCCTGCGCCATCGGCAGAGGCTTTGCCCCTCTGCGCGAGCGCATTCACCCCAGAGTATTTAGAAAAGACTGAAATTGGGGGTTTCTACTTTAGCCGCGCTAGCAGTGCTGCGGAGGGGAAGCCGTCGGCTTCGATCCCTAGGCTGCGTTGGTAGGCGATGATGGCGGTGCGGGTTTTCGCACCGGCTACGCCATCGGTACCGCCGGTGGAAAACCCGTGGGCGGTCAGCAGGGTTTGTAGATCGACGATCTCTTCCCGGCTCAGTTCTGCTGCGTTTCGGGCCCATGGGGTGATGAAATTACCGCCGCCGCCGATGCGATCTGCCAGATTGCCAACGGACATGGCGTAGCTCACCGAGTTATTATAACGCTGGATTACGCGGAAGTTTTTGTAGACTGCAAACACCGGATTACCGGCGCCTGCGGGGAGTAGCAGTGAGGCCTCGGAATAGTTTGGCAATGTGCCACCATCGGCACGCGTAACGCCAAGTGAGCGCCAGTAGCGCGCGCTTTGACGATTGCTAATATCGGCTTTCGAGAAATCAAACCCTTGTGGTAGCATCACCTCCACGGCCCAAGGCTGGCCCTGCACCCAGCCGTTTTCGCGCAGGTAATTGGCGGTGGAGGCCAGCGCGTCGGCGGGGTTTTCTGCCCAGATATTGCGCTTGCCGTCGCCGTCATAATCTACCGCTAATGCCAAAAAACTGGTGGGAATGAACTGTGTGTGGCCCATGGCACCGGCCCAAGAGCCGCGCATATCAGCTTGTGCCACATGCCCCGCTTGCAAGATTTTAAGCGCGGCGATCAGCTGACGGGTGCCATAGCGGGCGCGGCGGCCATCAAAGGCCAACGTGGCGAGGGCCTCGATGGTATAAATACCGCCTCGATTTTGGCCGTAATTGCTCTCTAAGCCCCAAATTGCGGTGACAATTTCGCTATCTACTTTGTAGCGGTTTTCTATCCGGCGCAGAAGGTGGCGCAGGCGGCGATGGTTTTGCCGGCCCTCGCGAATGCGGTTTTGGGAAACGGCTGTATCTAGGTAATCCCATATCGGTTTGCTGAATTCTGGCTGAAAACGGTCGAAGCCAATTACGTCTGCATTGGGGGTGACGCCCTGAAAGGCTGTGTCAAACAGTCGCGGGTCAATGCCCTGTGCGAGCGCCGTGGTGCGAAACTCCTGCCGCCAAACCTCAAAGGCGCTTTGGGCAGTTGCTGGAAGGTTTAGGCCAAGCAAAATGGCGAGCATAATAAGAAATCGGAGAGCCATGGTGATATGATCCCTGTCGGGTAATTGTTGGAAAAAAGTGCCTATATAATAGTGCGGAGCGAAAAATAGTGGCCCAGTGGGCGAAGGATAATACCATGCAGTTTACCAGAAGAAGCTTTATCAAGGCAACCGGTGCAAGCGTATTCTTGCCGGCGATCATCGGGCGGGCTTGGGCGGCTGAAAGCGGTGCGCCGCTGCCTATCCCCGAGGTGATGGACCTATCAAGCGGCACGGTTGGGGAGCTGACAGCGCAGCTGGGCAAAAGCCCGATGCTGCAAGGGGTGAGCACGGAAACGGCGGGCTATTCGCAGGCGTATTTGGGGCCGGTTATTCGGGTGAAACGCGGGGAAACCGCGCACCTGAAGCTGGGTAATAGCATTGACGAGCCGGTTTCTGTGCACTGGCACGGGATGCATATTGAGGGCGATCAGGATGGCGGGCCGCATAGCCCCGTGAACCCGGCGGAGGTGATTGATGCCGCGCTGGACATTGACCAGCCTGCCGCAACCCTTTGGTATCATTCCCACATTATGGGTCGCACTGGGGCGCATGTTTGGTATGGCCTTGCGGGGATGCTGTTGGTTGATGACCCTGAAGCCGCTGATAGCGGCCTGCCCAGCACCTACGGCGAGGATGATCTGCCGCTGGTGGTGCAAGACAGGATTTTTGGCAGCAACGGTGCGCTGGTCTATAAGCCACGCGGGGCGTCTCAAATGATGGGCTATCGCGGCAATGAAATTTTGGTGAATGGTGCGATTAGGCCTGAGGCTTCGGTGCCTGCTGGCCTTGTGCGGCTGCGGATTTTGAATGGCTCTAATGCGCGAATTTATAACTTTGGCTTTGAAGACGGGCGCACATTTATGCAGGTTGGCACCGATGGTGGCTTGCTGCCCGCGCCCGCTTCTATGAGCCGCCTCACACTTTCTCCCGGGGAACGCGCCGAAATTGTTGTTGATTTCAGTGATGGTGCGGCGGTGCGCTTGCTTTCGGGGCCCGATAATAACGCCCCAATGGGGGGGATGGGCCGCATGATGGCCAGCCCGCAATCTGATGCTAACGGGGTGTTTGAGGTGATGCGCTTTGCGGTAAACACAGGCCTTACGGCTAAGATTTTAACGCTTCCAAATACCATCGCCGGCGCGCCGGTGCCAGACTTTGGCGCGCCCGTGCGCCGCCGTCGCTTCCAGCTAAATATGATGGGCGGCATGATGGCGGGCGGCGGCCATGCCATGTCTATTAACGGGCAAAGCATGGATATGGCGGTGATTAATGAGCAAGCCACGCGGGGCAAAACCGAGCTTTGGGAAATAGCTGGGGATGGAATGAAGCATCCTTTTCACGTGCACGGCACCTCGTTTCAGATGCTCTCCAATGGGGGCCGCGCGCTGGACCCTGCGCAAATTGGCTTGAAAGATGTGGTGCTGGTAGACGGCAGGGCCGAGATACTGATAAGGTTTGACCGTACGGCAGATGACGCCGCGCCTTACATGTATCATTGCCATATTCTGGAGCATGAAGATGCAGGTATGATGGGGCAGTTTACGGTAGTTTAGCGCAGGAAAGACCACTTCGAATGCGATTTTTTGAGAACTTGTTCGACCCGTTTGCGGCTGCAAGCGGCCCGCCGCCCAAAACCCTGATCGCTTTTGGTAAATGGTTGTTTTCCGGCGCGGGCAAAGCGGTGGCGATGATGGGTGTGGTTTCGGTGCTCATTGGCATAGCCGAGGTGATGGCGGCATGGATTATGGGCCTAATAATTGAGCGCATTTCCACCCTTGGCCGCAGCGCGTTTATGGATGGCTACACCCTGCCGCTGATCGGCATGGTGGCCTTTATGCTGCTGTTGCGGCCTGCGCTTATCCTGTTTCAGGCGGGGCTGAATTCGCTTTCATTTGGGCCGGGGCTTTCGGTGCTTGGGCTGTTTCGGGTGCATAAATATACCCTCGGGCAAAGCCTCAGCTTTTTTGAGGATGATTTTGCAGGCCGGATAAATCAGAAACAAATGCAAACCACCGCGGCGCTGGGCGAGCTGCTGATGGAGCTGCTAAACGCGGTGGCATTTGCGGGGGCCATGGTGCTGGGCGGTGCTGCGGTGCTGTTTGCCTCTGATTGGCGGCTTTCAATGGTGATGTTTGTATGGCTGGTGCTTTACATCATTGCGCTGCGCTGGGGCCTTCCCAAAATCCGCAAGCTTGGTAAGGCGCGTGCTGAAACCCGCTCGGCGATCTCGGGGAACTTTGTCGATAGTATCGCCAATATCCAGACGGTAAAGTTGTTTGCCCATACTGACCGAGAGGAATCTGAGGCGCGCAAAACCCTTGAGAATTTCCGGCAGGCGGCGCTTAATTTTGGCCGCCAAGTGTTTAGGTTTCGCATTGTTGTTGCCTTGCTGGCGGGGCTGCTGCCTGTGGCACTTGTTGGCGCGTCGGTGGCGCTTTGGTATAGCGGGGCTACTGAAACGGGGGCGATTGTAACGGCGGGGATATTGGCTTCACGGCTTGGGGCCATGACGGGCTGGTTTTCTTTTATGTTGATGGGGCTTTTTGCCGATATCGGCACGGCAGAGGACGGCATTGCGACCTTGGCCAAGGATTATACTTTGCTGGACCGCCCGAGCGCCAAGCCGCCCGAAAACGTAACCGGAGAGATTAACTTTCAGCAGGTGGATTTTCATTATGGCCGTGAGGGCGGCGGCGGGCTGAACGGGTTTGACCTTGTGGTGAAACCCGGCGAAAAACTGGCGCTTATCGGTCGCTCGGGGGCCGGGAAATCCACCGTGGTTTCGCTGCTCCTGCGGATGCGGGATGTGGAGGGCGGCGGGATTTTTCTGGATGGGACAGATATCCGCGACCTCACCCAAGACGGGCTGCGCCAGCAAATTGGCATGGTCACGCAAGACACCCAGATGTTTAACCGCTCAGCGCGCGATAACATTTTGTATGGCCGCCCAGAGGCCACAGAAGCGGAGCTGATAGCGGCCTGTGAGCAGGCGCAAGCTCTTGAATTTATTGCTGACCTTGAAGATAATAGGGGCCGCAAGGGCTTTGAGGCTCGGCTTGGGGAGCGCGGCGTTAAGCTTTCGGGCGGGCAGCGGCAAAGGGTTGCGATTGCGCGGGTTATCCTGAAAAACGCACCTATTTTGGTGCTGGACGAGGCAACTTCGGCGCTGGACAGCGAAGTAGAAGCCGCAATTCAGGACACGCTCGACAGCCTGATGCAGGGCAAAACTGTGATCGCAATTGCGCACCGGCTCAGCACCATCGCGCGGATGGATAGGATTGTAGTGCTAGACGGAGGCGGCATTGCGGAGCAGGGCACACACGAGGAATTGCTGGCACAAAAAGGCCTTTATGCGGGCTTTTGGGCGCGGCAATCTGGCGGGTTTATTGGGGCTTAAGAGATCACAACCAGCGATATTTTGTTTTTCTTCAGCATGGCGGCAATGGGTTCATCAGGTGCTGCATCTGTTATCAAAACACTAAAGTTCTGCGGGGATTGGATGGACACCGGCGAGCGGCCGTCAAATTTCGAGCTGTCGGCCACAACGATACTAACTTGCGCTTTTTTTGTCACCACAGAAGAAATATCCGCTTCCTGAATGTCAAAAAGCATAAATCCTGACTGGGCGTTTATAGCGGCCACGGATGAGATCGAATATTGCACGTTAAATCGTTTGATAAAGTTGAGCGCGTCTTGCCCGAAGGCGGCGCCATCTAGCACGCGCAGCTCACCACCTGCTAAAAATACACGATTGTTGTTCCGGCCGGTCAGCAGATGTGCGACGGCGACGGAATTGGTGACGATATAAAGATCTTGGTGGTTTTGCAGGGCTTTCGCCACATAGGCGATGGTTGAGCCAACATCCAAAAACAGAGAATCACCATTTTTGATCATATCAGCTACATGTGCTGCCAGCGCTTCTTTGGCTGCCGTGTTGCGGTCCATGCGCCGCTGAAAGGGTGGCTCTACAACGGAAACTGACCCTGTTAAAGACACGCCGCCGTGTACTTTGTTGACCAAGCCGCTGGCTTCCAACGTCTTTATATTTCGGCGAATGGTTTCATCCGAAACCTTGAGTTGCCGCGCCAGAAAACCGATCCGGCAAGAGCCTCCAGCCCGTTGAACCTCACGCAGAATCTCTTGTTCGCGCTGGTTGGTGATTGTATCTCGCTTAGGCATACATTGCCTCCAGTACAATAAACCCACATAATCCCATATTAACTTCGCATTAACACAACTTAGACCCGACTTAACGTAAAGTCAACTGCCGCAAAATTACTCCCATGAGGGTTTATGTTGAATTGCACGAGGCGTTGAGGCAACGTGAGCGCTAAAACGAGGACTGTATGACGAACCCGGTTTTGAACAGAATAGCCGCCCTGCCTATCTGGCAAGGTGAGATTGTAACGTCCCCTTTAGGCGGCGGGCGCACCAACCTGAATTTCACCGTTTCGGATGCTACGGGCAAATATGTAGTGCGGCTGGGAGAGGACATTCCGGCCCATCATGTGATGCGGTTTAATGAGCTGTCCGCCAGCCGTGCGGCCCATGCGGCGGGGCTTTCGCCCGAGGTTGTTTTTGCCGATGAGGGCATTACGGTGATCCGGCATATTGAGTGCAAAACCCTGGAAGAGGCCGATGTCGCCAAGCCGAAATACTTAAGCCGAATTGTGGCGCTGATGAAGCGGTGCCACGGTGATGTGCCGCAGCATTTGCGCGGCCCGGCGCTGGTGTTTTGGGTGTTTCATGTGATCCGCGATTATGCCGCCACGCTAAAAGCGCATAACAGCCGCCACTTGGCCAAGGTTGGCGAATATCTGGCCATCGCCAAGGGGTTGGAGGCTGATATCGGCCCGATCAAGCTGGTATTTGGCCATAATGACCTGATGGCGGCCAATATTCTGGATGACGGCCAACGCCTATGGCTGATTGACTGGGACTACGCCGGCTTTAATTCTCCACTGTTTGATCTTGGCGGGCTGGCCAGCAATAATGGGCTGAATGCTGCACAAGAGCAGGAAATGCTGGCGCTTTATTACGGTGCGCCGCCTGATGCGGCTCTGCTGCACCGCTACCACGCCATGAAATGCGCGTCGCTGATGCGCGAGGTGATGTGGAGCATGGTTTCGGAGGAGATCTCGGAGCTGGATGTGGATTACGCGGGTTATACGGCTGAAAACCTCGAGCGGTTTGCGCAGGCGTATGCGCGGCACCTTGAGACATGAGTGTCGGCGTAATTTAAAATCCTTTGCTGCCCTTTAGTTGAAAGTTTGCCAAGAATATTTGATGAAAACACTAAAAGAATTCCCTGACATTGGAACGCTAAAGCGGCGTATGCAGTCTCTTTCAATGTTGGATGCGCTGTTGTTTCCAGAATGGGAATATAGATATTTCTCATTCAATAAGGACTGGAGCGCCGGAGAGGCGATGGGGTCGATAAGGAATGGGTCCGGAGACGATGTGTTTGTACTCTTTTCGAATGTCGGGTGCTTTATTAAAGAGTTTTACCATGAGCGGCCGGTCTCTCATGGAGCCTACATTTGTGTGCCGCCCGTATTTCGTGAAGCGACAAGGGAGCCGGCATCTTCTCCCGAATATGTAACGGCTTGCTATTGGCGAACCTGCCAATCGAACCGTTGGGAAATGAGCGGGAACGAAGGGAAATTTGATCCAGAAACAAGTTTTTTACTTGCCGCTTTAGACGGCAATCTCAAAACTTACACGGCCTTCCTTGAGGCGCGCTCTGAGAAAGTTTTACCTTCAGACCTAGTTGCGAAAATCTTTAAACATCACACTTTAACAGCTTCAATCGCGGACGGTTTGGGATATTCAGGAAGCCGCAAAGACCTCAAAAACGAAGCCGACGAAATCGGTTGCCCGAGTTCCTTGCTTTAAGTGCACAAACGTAGAGTTAGGCATTCGGTTCAGCCAAAAGCAGCATTACCCATATATCCACTATAGGGCTTGTTTTGATACTATCGGGTCTGGCTTCACGCTTTTATCTGCCCCACTAAACCAGCTTATTGGGGCAGATAAAATGAAGAAAACGGGCGCAATAACAATCTATCGCGCCCGAAAAAGCAGTGCAAAATATTGGGTGCTAGATCTTAGGCAAATGCGGCTTCTAGGGCGATTTCAACCATGTCGCCAAAGCTTTGTTCACGTTGGTCTGCGGGCAGGGCCTCGCCGGTTACCAAGTGGTCCGAAATCGTCATGATCCCGAGCGCGCGGCAGCCATAGCGCGCGGCGAGCGTGTAAAGCTCGGCGGCTTCCATTTCAACGGCCATAATGCCGTGGCGAGTCATTTGCTCGTTCAGGTCTGGCCGCTCGTCATAGAAGGTATTGCTGGAATAAATGCTGCCCACATGGGTCGTAATGCTCTTGCCTTGCGCGGCTTTGTGGGCCGCTGCCAACAGGCCGAAATCGGCCGTCGGGGCGAAGTTGAGCTCTTTGAACATGCCCTCTGAAGGCGTCGAAAGCGTGGTGGCGCTCATTGCCAATACCACATCACGCACCTTTATGGCCTCTTGCATTGCCCCAGCCGAGCCGATGCGGATAAGGGTTTTGGCACCAAAATCGCGGATAAGTTCGTTTACGTAAATCGAAAGCGAGGGCATGCCCATGCCGGTGCCGTGCACGGTAACAGGGTTGCCTTTATAGCTGCCGGTAAAGCCCAGCATCCCGCGCACTTCGTTGACCAACTTGGCATCTTCAAGGAAGTTTTCCGCCACCCAGCGGGCGCGGTAAGGGTCTCCCGGTAGCAGCACAGTTTCAGCAATTTCACCAACTTTGGCACCAATATGAACAGTCATTTGTAACCCTTTCGATTTGCGACATTCTGGCGCAACCGAGGCGGGGTTTCCAGTGCTAATCGGCGGTTTGTGTTAACGAGATGACATCCCGCATGATTTGGTTGAGGTCAAAATCCTTCGGCGTATAAACGCGGGCAATGCCAAGGGCGCGTAGGGTTTTTGCATCCTCGTCAGGAATAATCCCGCCAACAATCACCGGAATATCAAGCCCCTCGGCTTTCATTCGCGCCATGGTTTCTTTCACCAGCGGCACGTGCGAGCCGCTCAGAATGCTCAGCCCCATAATGTGAACCCGCTCTTGCTTGGCGGCCTCCACCAGCGCTTCGGGGGTCATGCGAATGCCCTCATAAAACACCTTCATGCCGCAATCGCGCGCCCGCACGGCAATTTGCTCGGCGCCGTTGGAGTGGCCATCCAAGCCCGGTTTGCCCACCAAAAACCGTAGCGGCTCTTTCAGGTTTGCCGAGGCCGCGCGCACTTGCGCCTGCACATCCTCAAGGCCGACAGAGTCATTTGCCATTGCCATGCTTACGCCCGTGGGTGCGCGGTATTCCCCAAAAACACTCCGCATGGCCTCGCCCCATTCGCCGGTGGTTACGCCCGCCTTGGCGCAGGCGATAGAGGGCGGCATGATGTTGTCGCCGTTTTTGGCAGCTTTGCGCAGGGCTTTGAGCGTGGCCTCTACGGCGGTCTCGTCACGGGCCTCTCGCCACGCGTTCAAGGCATCTATCTGCTCTTGCTCGACCTTCGGATCAACAACCATAATCTCGTTATCGCCGCTCGTTAGCGGGCTGGGCGCTCCGGCTTCAAAACGGTTTACCCCCACCACCATGGTCTCACCCGATTCAATGCGCCCGAGCCGCGCGGTATTGGCCTGCACAAGGCTGGTCTTCATGTATTCGATCGCCGCCACGGCCCCGCCCATTTTGTCGATCTGCGCAATTTCCGCACGGGCCTCAGTTTTAAGCGCCTCCACCTTGCGGTCTACGGCCGGATTACCGTCAAACAGGTCGTCAAATTCCAGCAGGTCGGTTTCATAGGCCATAATTTGCTGCATCCGGAGTGACCATTGCTGGTCCCACGGGCGCGGCAGGCCGAGGGCCTCGTTCCACGCGGGCAGTTGAACGGCACGGGCGCGGGCCTTTTTGGAAAGCGTCACGGCCAGCATTTCGATCAAAATCCGGTAAACATTGTTCTCCGGCTGCTGCTCGGTCAGCCCCAGCGAGTTCACCTGCACACCATAGCGAAAGCGCCGCTGCTTTGGGTCTTTCACCCCATAACGCTGTTCGCAAATCTCGTCCCACAAGTCCACAAAGGCCCGCATTTTGCACATTTCGGTGATAAACCGAATACCGGCATTTACGAAAAACGAAATGCGGGCCACCACGGCGGGGAAGTCCTTTTCTGGCACCTGCCCGCGCACTTGGTCAAGCACCGCAATGGCGGTGGTTAGGGCAAAGGCTAGCTCCTGCTCGGGCGTGGCACCGGCCTCTTGCAGGTGGTATGAACACACGTTCATCGGGTTCCATTTGGGCAGGTGGCCATAGCAATATTCCGCAATATCGCCGATCAGCTTTAGGCTGGGCGCAGGCGGAAAAATATAGGTGCCGCGGGAAAGGTATTCCTTGATAATATCGTTTTGCACCGTGCCTTTCAGCGCCGCCACCTCGGCTCCTTGCTCTTCGGCCACGGCAATATAAAGCGCCAGCTGCCACGCGGCGGTGGCGTTAATCGTCATCGACGTGTTCATCTGGCCTAGCGGGATATCTTTGAAAAGCAGCCGCATATCGCCGAGGTGCGAAATAGGAACGCCGACTTTGCCCACCTCGCCGCGCGCCAAAATATGGTCGCTATCATAGCCCGTTTGGGTGGGTAGATCAAAAGCAACAGAAAGGCCGGTTTGGCCCTTCGCGAGGTTCTCACGATAAAGCGTATTTGAGGCGCTGGCGGTGGAATGGCCCGCATAGGTGCGGAAAAGCCATGGGCGGTCTTTTTGTGGCATAATTATCTCCGGTTTCGCTCTTTATTGCACCGCACCAAAATTTTCGCAAGCAATAATGTGTCGAGTGGTGCTGCGATTTTGTAATTAAATATCACGCTTAACGCTAGCCTTGGGCGGCGGGGGCTGTAAGCTGCCATGATGGGCGGAACGATTGAAATTCCTATTTGGCTGGCGGTGCTCGCGGGGATATTTGCGCTGATAGCGGTGCTGGATAAGCTGCTGCTGCCCTCGGTACGCTGGTATTTTCGAAAACGGTTTAACCGCGCGGTCGAGCGACTGAACACCAAGCTCCAACTCAAAATCCAGCCCTTTAAGCTGACCCAACGCAAGGTGCTTATAGACCGGCTTTCGCATGATCCGGTGATCATGGATGCCATTGCCAAGGAGGCCGCCGAGAGCGGCACCCCAGCCGAGGTTCTGGCCGAAAAGGCGTATAAATACGCGCGCGAAATCGTGCCGCATTTCTCGGCTTTTGCATATTTTGGCTTTGCTGCGCGGGTGGCGCGCTGGCTTTCGCAATCGCTTTACCGCGTGCGGGTCGGCGTGCTGGACGAGGAGGGCATGGCGAATATCGGCCCTGATTCCACGGTGGTTTTTGTGATGAATCACCGCTCAAACATGGATTATGTGCTGGTCACTTATTTAGCTTCAGAGCGTTCGGCGCTTTCCTATGCAGTGGGCGAATGGGCGCGGGTGTGGCCACTTCAGGGGTTTATCCGCTCAATGGGCGCCTATTTTATTCGCCGCAAATCCCGCAATCCGCTCTATCGCTGCGTGCTGGCGCGCTATGTGCAAATGGCGACTGAGGGCGGTGTGGCGCAGGCGATTTTCCCCGAGGGGGGCCTTTCGCGCACCGGCCATTTGGGCGAGGCCAAGCTGGGGTTACTCAGTTATATCGTAAAAGGGTTTAACCCCGAGGGGGTGCGCGATGTGGTGTTTGTGCCGGTCGGGCTGAACTATGATCGCGTGCTGGAAGACCGCGTGCTGCTGGCGGCGCGCGGCGCGAAGGGCAAGCCGAAGTTTAACGCTGGGCCGATGGCCGTGCTGGGCTTTATTCGGCATCAAATATGGTTGCGGCTTACCGGAAAATACCACCGCTTTGGCTATGCCTGCGTGAGCTTTGGCGCGCCCGTATCGCTCAAAGGGTTTCTAAATCGCACCGAGGGGGCGCTGGCAGACCAGATTGCCGCGCTCGGGGTCTCGCTCATGGACGACATCGGCAAGGTGGTGCCGGTGCTACCGGTTTCGCTGATTGCGTCGATTATGCTGAAGGCGGGCAGCCTCAGCAAAATCGGCGTAAAAGGCGCGGCGCACAGGCGGTTGCAAGATTATGCCGCGCGCGGGGTTTATAGCCATATTCCCCGCGAAGACGAGGATTATGCGGTGGATGTGGGTATAAGGATGCTGGAAATGCGACACATTTTGACCGAGGCAGACGGGGTTTATACCGTGAGCGAGGAAAACCGCGAGGTGTTGGAATACTACGCCAATGCGATTGCCCATCTGGGGTAAATGGTGCGGCGCACAAAAAGGCTTGCGCAAATACAACCATAATGTTATTGCAAAATTATACAGTAATACGCAACATTGTTGCGCGTAGATTTTGTGAAGGACAGGCCCATGACTGAACTCAAAGACCTCTATAACATCGGAGAAATCCCGCCGCTTGGCCATGTGCCCAAGCAAATGCACGCTTGGGCTATTCGCCGTGAGCGCCATGGCGACCCCGAAAAGAGCTTCCAGCTTGAGGTGGTGGACACGCCTAAACTCGATAGCCATGAAGTGCTGATATTGGTGATGGCCGCCGGGGTGAATTATAACGGCGTTTGGGCCGGGCTTGGCACGCCGGTTTCGCCGTTTGATATCCACAAGCAGCCTTACCACATTGCGGGCTCTGATGCCTCGGGCGTTGTTTGGGCCGTGGGGGATCGTGTGAAGCGCTGCAAGGTTGGCGACGAAGTAGTGGTGCACTGCAATCAGGATGATGGCGACGACGAGGAGTGCAACGGCGGCGACCCGCTGTTTTCTCCGAGCCAGCGCATTTGGGGCTATGAGACGCCAGACGGGGCTTTTGGCCAGTTTACCCGCGTGCAGGCGCAGCAGGTTATGAAACGGCCCAAGCACCTCACATGGGAAGAAAGTGCCTGCTATACGCTGACGCTGGCCACCGCTTACCGGATGCTGTTTGGCCACCGGCCACACACGCTGAAGCCGGGGCAAAATGTGCTGGTATGGGGCGCGTCAGGCGGGCTTGGCAGTTTTGCAATTCAACTTATTAACACGGCAGGCGCCAATGCGATTGGCGTAATTTCGGATGAAAGCAAGCGCGATTTTGTGCTTGGCCTTGGGGCCAAGGGTGTGATTAACCGCAAAGATTTTGATTGCTGGGGCGCGCTGCCCGAGGTGAATTCGGACGCATATAAAACGTGGTTTGGCGAGGTTCGAAAATTTGGCAAGGCGATTTGGGATATCACCGGCAAGGGCGTTAATGTGGATATCGTGTTTGAGCACCCCGGCGAGGCGACGTTTCCCGTTTCTACCTTTGTGGCCAAGCGCGGCGGCATGATTGTGATTTGCGCCGGCACCACCGGCTATAACCTGACTATGGACGCTCGTTATGTTTGGATGCACCAAAAACGCATTCAAGGCAGCCACTTTGCCAACCTCAAGCAGGCGAGCTCTGCCAACCAGCTTATGTTGGAGCGGCGGATAGACCCGTGCATGTCCGAGGTGTTCCCCTGGACCGAGATTCCGGACGCCCATACCAAGATGCTGCGCAATGAGCACAAGCCCGGCAATATGGCGGTGCTGGTAAACGCGCCGACCCCGGGATTGCGGACATTGGAGGACGTATATGATTCGCAATCTAGTTAATTTTGGTTAATGATTCGTGAAATTAGGCAAATCATTTCGCGCCTAATTTCACGAAATCGAGCAAAAACAATGAGTTTGAACAGCCGCCCTCGCTATTTTAGGGGAATACCACACCCCATATATTTATGACATATTAATGGAAACACGGCGGCAATACTCACACTAACCAAATGGCGGACCTTGAAAAATCATTAGCGAGTGGTACAGTGAAAAAAGACTGGATGATTGATGTTCTGGCAGACCTTCGGGCTTGCGCAATGAACAATAAAATGACGAAGCTGGCGGAGCATCTTGATGATGCTATTGTAGTGGCGGTTTCCGAAATATCGCGTGCATCTGGCGTAGAAGCTGGTTTAGGTGATCGCCGTGACAAAGTTGGAGACGTTTCTAGACGCTCTGGAAAGAAGCCAAACGCCTGATGACATTCAGTCCTCGGTCGAGGCTCTTCGCGATTCTTACGGCATCTCAAACGTGGTATATCACGCGGTCAACCTAGACGGCGCGCCCTATGCGGCCCTCACCTATTCCCAAGATTGGCTAGATCACTATCAGGAGAAACAATATGTGCGTGTGGACCCTGTTGTTCGCGGCGCATTTCAGCATTTCCACCCTCAAGACTGGAAGCGGCTTGATTGGTCCAATCGCGGTAGCCGCAATTTCTTAGGTGAGGCGATCGGGGCCGGTATTGGCAACCAAGGGCTTTCTATTCCCATTCGCGGCCCCAATGGGCAATTTGCGCTTTTCACCGTTAATGATGACGCTAGCGATGCTGAGTGGAATGGTTTTATCAAGGAATTCCAGAGGGATATGATGCTGATATCCCATTTTATCCATAAACAAGTGGTGAGCATCGTTTGCCCTGAGGGCGAGCGCGACCTGCCAAATCTTTCCCCTCGCGAAATTGACACGCTCAAGTACCTCTCATTGGGCTTGAGCCGTGGTCAGGTTTCGGAAAAATTGAAGATCTCGGAGCACACGCTGCGGGTATATATCGATTCGGCGCGCCATAAACTTGGCGCGCTCAATACCATCCACGCGGTGGCTACAGCCTTTAGCCGGGGGCTAATCGCATATTAATTTCCAGCTTAATAAGCATCCCGGCCCAATACCTGTATTTTTGTTAAGAGTTTGTTAACGAGTTGAACGCATCACGTTGATGCTCATTTTTCACGGAGACAAAACATGATTAAATATATCTATGCAGACGCAATGGACGCCTTCCCGAAACTCAAAGAAACTATGTTTAAGGATCGCGCTTGGCAGTTCAAAGAGCGCCTCGGTTGGGACGTGAAGGTGGACGAAACCGGCTTTGAATCTGATGAATATGACGAGATTAACCCGCTTTACGTGATTTTTGAGCTACCAGACGGCACCCACGGTGGCTCTATGCGTATTTTGCCAACAACCGGCCAAACCATGGTCAATGACCACTTTTCAGACCTGACTGATGGCGTGCACATTTCTAGCCCGCTGATCTGGGAATGCACTCGGTTTTGCTTGTCGCCAAATGCGGGCAAGCTGGCGGGCAAAGCGGCCTCGGCGCTGATGCTGGCCGGCTGTGAGCTTGGTGTGCGCTTTGGGCTTGATAGCTCTGTTGGCGTGTTTGATGCCCGCATGGTGCATATTTATCGCCGCATTGGCTGGGCCCCTGAAATTCTGGGCACATCTGGTGAAGGTAAAAGCGCTGTAAGCGTTGGCCTCTGGGCGATTAACGAGGAATCAAAGCTGCAAATCTGTGCCAAATCAGGCATTGCGCCCGAAGAAGCCGAAGCATGGTTTGATGCGTCCTTCCCTGTTGATGATGCGTTTGATGCCATGGTGGCGTAAAGGCGCTGGTGCAGGGCAATTGATGGCGTTATGATTCCGTAGCAATTGCTACGGAGCCGCCATGATATTGTCTGACGATCAGGCCGAAGCCTATGATACCATTGCCGCTGAGCTCTTAAAGGCGGGGGTGGATCTGGAACGGGAGCAGCTGACGCTGCCCACGGGGCGGAGCGATTCTGTGTTGGCGGTTTTGGGCAAGGCGGGCTCGGGTAAAACCATGCTTTTGGCCAAGCTTGTGACGGCGGTTTGTGATCTCGGAATTGACGTTGTCTCCGGCGATTACGAGGGCAAACCGCGGCCAGACAAGCGGACATTGGCGGTGCTGGCCCCCACCAACAAAGCGGCCAGCGTGCTGCGGCGGCACGGGGTGCCCGCAACCACGATTCACCGTATAATTTACACCCCGATTTATGATCCGGAATATGAGAAAATTGCGGAATGGCTTGAGGGCCGCGCCACGAGGCCCGAGATTGAAGGGCTGACAGACGCGGCGCTGGATCGTGCCGAAGCGTTTTTTAAAATCCATAAATCTATCCCTGGAGCGCTGGCCACGGCGGGCTTGCGGGGGTCTGATTTTATTACCGGCTGGAAGCGGCGCTCAGACCCATTGGACATTGGCTTTGTGGACGAAAGCTCGATGCTGGACGATAAGCAGCTGGAAGACCTGAAGGCGCTTTTCCCGACGCTGGTGCTATTTGGGGATCCGGCGCAGCTCGCCCCCGTGGGGCAATCTGGCGCGATGTCTTTTGATAAGCTGCCGGAAAAGCGCAAGCTCATTTTGAGCCGTGTGCACCGACAGGCGGCTGATAACCCGATTCTTGATTTGGCCCATGCGCTGAGTGACCCTTCGCTGAGTTTTTACGATTTTGAGCAGATGCTCAGCGCGGCGGCGGCCAAGGATGACCGCGTGGTGATGGCGCCGCGGGTAGACGCCGACATGATGGCGCGCTCGCCGGTGCTGGTATGGCGCAATGCCACCCGCATTCGGCTGATCGCGGCCTTTCGCGCCGTGCATGATGCGCCTGAAACCGCGCTGCTCACCGGGGAGCCGCTGATTTGTGATGGCATTGAGCTGCCAGTAAAACATCGCAAAAAACGGATAGACCTTGAAGCGCGCGGGTTGATCAAGGGCGCGCAGTGCATTTACCTCGGGCCGGGCAAAAAACCGGGCTTTAGCCGGCTTTTTGTGATGGGCGCGGCAGACCCGCTGGTAAATGCCGCCTCGATTATTCAAATCGAGCTACCGGACGAAGAGGAGCCCATGATTGTGACCGCAGCAAAAATGGGCGCGGCGTTTCTGCATGGCGCGGCCGTAACCACCCATAAGGCGCAAGGTTCGCAATGGCCTGCGGTGCAGGTGTTTGGGCCAGACCTCCAGATCGCCGCTAAAATGGGGCGGGTGGAGGCCGGTATTCCGCTGTGGAAGCGGCTGGCTTATGTCGCCATCACCCGCGCTGAAGAGCGGCTATATTGGGTTACGCGCTATGCGTTGGCGCGGCCAAAACAGCCGCTGGGTGTGAGCGACCTTGATATGACCCCCGCAAAGCTGAAACTAACGGCGGAAGATGACGGGGTTTAACCCCTATTTTGCCAAAGTGAGGTGCGTGGAGGCCACGCACCTTTGAAGCCTATGAGCCGCAGAGTGCCAAAGCCGCAGTTGCCTGAGCCTGAGTCGGTTCAAGCCGCGCTTGCAAGTTCGCAAGATTCTGGCGTTCTTTGGCGACATTTACCGACACCTGAACGTCCTCAAGCTGGGTTCCGTCAGCCGAAACCTGCCGGACGACGGAAAATCCATTTTCAATAGATTGCTCAGAGGCTTGAATGGCACCTTGTAGCGCATACAATTCAGAATTGGCGTGTGATTCGCATGTGCCACCCAGCGGGGTGGAGCTTGATGAGCACGCCGCCAATAGGGCCGCGGTTCCGAGAAATAAAACGATACGCATTGGGCGTCTCCTGTACTGGTAAAAAACCTATGTTTACGCTTTATTTACCAATATTCAAGTCATGCAGATGACATATAGTTAAAAGCCTCGGCTTTAAGCGCCTCCATTTGCTTTGTCAGCAGCGTTATTGTGCGGTCATTCCCGAGCTTGCCGCGCGCATCAAATGCCTCAGCCGCGTTGCCGATCATCACCTCGGGGGCTTGCAATATGCGCGGATTGAAGGTTGTCATGCAGTGGCGCAAAGAATATTGCGCCCGCACACCGCCGGTGATGCCACTTGAGGCCGACATGATGGCCACAGGCTTGCCCGCCCAGGCCGCAGGGCGCACCACGCTAATCCAATCCAGCGCGTTTTTCAGCACGCCGGAGAGGTTTTTATTGTATTCTGGTGTGGCGATGATCACCGCGTCGGCGGCGGCGATTTCGGCATGGAGCTTCAGCACAGCCTCGGGCTTTTCCGCTATATCTTCGTTAAATAGCGGCAGGTTTAGGTTGGCGAGCGTGTAAACGCTGGGCGCAAATAGCCGTGCGGCCTCGGCCAGCAGCATGGTGTTAAAAGAGTTGGCGCGTAGCGAGCCAGATATGCCAAGTAGTTTCATTTTATTCCCCTTTTGGCAAATGATGAGCCGAATGCCGCTCAAGCGCAACGATATCTTGTGGATAAGGGCTACATTGCTGCAATATTAAGTAGAATTACTTGACTCTGAGCGCCTCGCGCGGAATCTTGCAGCACTATTGGAGAATCGCGACAGGTGCAGTTTAGCAAGCTAAGATTATTGGGGTTTAAAAGCTTTGTGGACCCGACAGAACTGGTGATCAGGCCGGGGCTGACGGGAGTCGTGGGGCCAAATGGCTGTGGGAAATCCAACTTGCTGGAAGCCTTGCGCTGGGTGATGGGGGAAAACCGCGCCAGCGCGATGCGCGGCGGTGGGATGGATGATGTGATTTTTGCTGGCGCCGATAGCCGCCCCGCCCGCAATTTTGCCGAGGTGACGCTGACGCTGGATAACCGCGAGCGGCTGGCGCCAGCAGCGTTTAACACCGAAGACACTTTGGAAATTGTGCGGCGGATCACGCGGGATGCGGGCTCGGCCTATAAGGTGAATGGCAAGGAGTGCCGCGCGCGCGATGTGCAAATGCTGTTTGCGGATGCCTCAACGGGGGCGCACTCGCCCGCGTTGGTGCGGCAGGGGCAAATTGCGGAGCTGATTAGCGCCAAACCAAAGGCAAGGCGGCGCGTGCTGGAAGAGGCGGCGGGGATTTCTGGCCTTTATAAGCGGCGGCATGAGGCCGAGCTGAAGCTGAACGGTACCGAGAGCAACCTTGTGCGGGTTGAGGATGTGCTGGAGCAGCTGGATAGCCAGCTGCGCACGCTGGAGCGACAGGCCAAGCAGGCGGCGCGCTATCGGACAATTGCCGATGAGCTGCGGCGCTCCGAGGGGCTTTTGCTCTATCGCCGTTGGCGTGAGGCAGATGTGGAGCGGCTGGCTTCGGAAAGCGCGCTGGGGGCGGCTCGAAAGGCCGCTGCGGGGGCGCAGGGGCAGGCCTTGGCCGCCGTAAAAACGCGGGAAGCGGCAGAGGGCAAGGTGCCGCCATTGCGAGAAGAAGAGGCGATTGCGGGGGCGGTTTTGCAGCGGCTTCAAGTGGAGCAGGCGGCGCTGGCGGAGCAGGAAGCGCGGGCGCGGCAATCGATTGCAGACCTTGAGACACGCATTGTGCAGCTGGAAAAAGATGCCGAGCGGGAAGCCGGGCTAAACAAAGATGCTGGCGAAACGGTTGAGCGGCTAAACTGGGAGGTCGAGGCGCTGGCAAAGGCGAGCGCGGGGCAAGGCGATAAGCTGTATGAGGCCAAAGACGCCGCCTATGAGGCCGCCCAGAGCTTGCAAAATGTTGAGGCCGAGGCCGACCAGCTATCTGAAGATGCAGCAAGGCTTGCGGCGCGGCATCAGTCTGCCAAGCGGCGGCTGGACGATGCCACGGGGCTGGTCGCTAAGCTGGCGGGTGAGATTGCAAAAGCGCAAGCTGCGCAAGTGGAGGTGGCGGCGGCTTTTGGCGCGGCCAAAGCGCAGGTTGCAGAGGTGGAAGCCTTGCAAACTGCCAGCGCAGCAGAAGCCGAGGCTGCGGACGCGCAACTGCTGGCCGCCGAAGAGCGGCGGGCCGAGGCGCAGCGGATTGAAGGGGATACGCGGGTTGCTCTGAGCGAGGCCGATGGCGAGGCCAAGGCGCATGAGGGAGAGCGCGCCGCCTTGCAGCGGTTGATTTTGCGGGACCAGAGCGATGGCGCACAGATATTGGATAATGTGCGGGCCGAAAAAGGCTATGAGGCGGCGCTGGGCGCTGCCTTGGCGGATGATTTGAAGGCGCCGGAAGTGGGCATGGACGCGGCCTCGGGCTGGGTTGAATATGAGGCCATGGCGGATGTGCCTGCCTTGCCCGCCGGAGCCGCGCGTCTGGCATTATATGTGGCTGCACCCGAAGCGCTCGCGCGGCGGCTGCAAATGGTGGGTATTGTGGCGCGCTCTGAGGGCGCTTTGCTGCAAGGGCAGCTTTTACCGGGGCAGCGGCTGGTTTCGGTTGAGGGGGATTTGTGGCGCTGGGATGGCTTTAGGGCCGGCGCTGAGGATGCACCCTCAGAAGCGGCGCTGCGGTTGCAACGGCAGAACCGGTTGGCAGATTTAGAAGACGCGGCCGCTATTGCGCAGGCGCGGGCTTCGAAAACGCGGGCGGCGCATGCCTCAGCCAAGGCGCTTTTGGAGGCGGCACAGGCAGAGGATCAAGCGGCGCGTGCGGCGCGGCGGCGCGCAGAAGACGCGGCCACGACCGCGGTGCGGCAGGTTTCAAAAGCACGGGCAGAAGCGGAGTCTTTTGCGGCGCGAGTTGAGAGCTATGAGCTGGCGGTGAAACGGCGTGAAGAAGATGCAACGGCAGCGCGCATGAGCCTTTCTGAGGCCGAAACAGGGGTGGCTGAATTGGGCGATCTCGAGGTCGCACGCGAGGCTTTGGAGCGGCATAAGCTTAGCGTGGAAGCGGCGCGGCTCACGATGATGACCAAGCGCTCGATTGCTGACGATCTGCGCCGTGAAGGCGAAGCGCGGGTGCGGCGCTTACGTGAGATTGAAAAGGAAAAAGGCAACTGGGCGCGGCGGCTTGAGAATGCCGAGCGGCACCTGGAAGAGCTGGCGGCGCGAATAGAGACCGGCCAGCAAGAGCTGAAGCAGGCCAAAGTGGCGCCTGCGGAGATTGAGGCTCGCCGCTCTGAAATGGCAACGGCATTCGACAAAGCCGAGGCGCGCCGCAAAACGGCGGCGGACCTACTCGCCAAGGGTGAAGCGGCGCTTCGGGAGGCCGAGGATGGCGAAAGACTGGCGGAGCGCGCGGCCTCTGAATCGCGAGAAATGCGGGCGCGCGCGGAAGCGGTGAGCGAGGCCGCGCTGGAACGCGTTGGCATTGCCGCAACGCGTGTGGCTGAAGAAACTGGCGTAGCGCCGCAAGCACTGCTGGAAACGCTGGAGGCTGATCCTGAGCAGATGCCGGATTCCGAGGTGATCGAAACCGATGTGACGCGGCTTAAGCGGCAGCGGGATGCACTGGGTGCGGTGAACCTGCGTGCTGAGGAAGATGCCACAGAAGTGCGCGATGAGCTGGAAGCTTTGCGCGCTGAAAAGGTGGACCTTGAGGCGGCGGTGGCCAAGCTACGCCACGGTATTGCCAACCTCAATTCCGAGGGGCGAGAGCGGCTTTTGGCGGCATTTGAGACCGTAAACAAGAACTTTGAAATGCTGTTCAAGCACTTGTTTGGTGGGGGTGCGGCCGAGCTGGTGCTGGTGGAGTCGGACGACCCGCTGGAAGCCGGGCTTGAGATTATGTGCCAGCCGCCGGGCAAAAAGCTGTCGACGCTGTCGCTGCTTTCCGGCGGCGAGCAAACCTTGACGGCGATGTCGCTTATTTTTGCGGTTTTCCTTGCCAATCCAAGCCCGATTTGTGTGCTGGATGAGGTGGACGCGCCACTGGACGATGCGAATGTGACCCGCTTTTGTGATTTACTTGACGAGATGACGGCGCAAACCAATACCCGCTTCCTGATCATCACGCACCACGCCGTAACCATGAGCCGGAT
Organism: Paracoccaceae bacterium; assembly: GCA_002402045.2. Lineage (GTDB taxonomy): Bacteria > Pseudomonadota > Alphaproteobacteria > Rhodobacterales > Rhodobacteraceae > UBA3077. The sequence goes on from NVUX02000074.1 coordinate 148,633, forward strand.
GGAACGGCTTTTTGGGGTGACTATGGGCGAAATGGGTGTGTCGCAACTGGTGTCGGTTGATTTACGGCAAGCAGAAGAGATTGTTGAAGCCTAGGCTAAGCCTATTGAAATTGCACGTAAAATACATATGTAGATTGCATGAAAAGTGTCAAACTCCCCCCTATGACCATTCGCCGCCTCAGCTTCCTACTATCCATAATCGCTATCGGGCTGGCGAGCGTTTCGCTATACATCGGGCCTGACACCACGGCGCTTACGTGTGTGAACCGTGGAAAATCTTCCGGAATATTATCGGCCTGCACCGCACTGATTGAAAACCCTGATACCGAACCCGATGAGCTTCCGGTGTATTTGTATAAGCGCGCATGGGCTGCTGGCAGGATGGATGATTTTGAAATGGCGCTGGCGGACATGAACCGAGCGCTCGAGTTGCGGCCCAATACCCCCCTTATTTGGGTATATAGAGCCTTTATAAACAACGCCAAAGGGGATTTTTTCGCCGCAGACGCAGATTTTGATCAGGCGTTGGCGCTCGCGCCGGAGAACCTGTTTACCATCATGGATCGAGCCGTTATTTACACGGGCCGCAGGGCCTATGAGGATGCCTTGCGCGACTATGAGCGCGCATCGGAAATTGACCCCGAGAGCAAAAGAGCGGCGATAGGCGTCATTAACTCTTTGGAAAAGCTGGGCGCGTTTGATCAGGCCATTGAGCGCCGAATAGCCGCTGCCACGCAATGGCCAGAGGATGCTGATTTACTATATAATCTCGGCAGTTTACAGTATGGCACACAAGACTATCGGGCAGCGATTTCCAGTTTTGAAGCTGCGGCGCGGCTTGATCCGGACCATGAGCTAAGCCTGTTTCTTCTTGGGGCGACGAATTTGAGATTGGGGAATATTTCTCTCGGGAAATCTTATATCGAGCAGTTTGCCGCCCAGTTCGCACAGAGCATGGAAACCGATGGGGGCCTCTATAGGCGGGCTATTGCACTTATCGCCAACGTGACCCAGCTGGCCGGCAATACCGAGTTCTTTTTCCGGGGTGCTAGCTATGCGGTTATAGGCCAACCGGAGCTTTCACGCGCGGCCTTCCAGCGCTATTTGGAGAGTGGTGGGCGCAATGCGATGCTCATAATGCAGGATCTTTTGGCGCCCTACTATGAGTGCGCTGGCGCTAATTGCGACGGGCGCATTGATGAGGGCTATGAAGCCGCCCTCAACCGCTATATTGATGCGACAGCCAACGAATTTTTACTCGATAAATATTAAGCGCTTCACATATGGCTTTGCACCCAAGCTTTGATTTGGTCGGCTCTTAGGGCCCCCGATTGGCGGGCGACTTCTTTGCCGTTTTTGAATAGGGCCATGGTCGGAATGCCACGAATATTGTGGCGCTGGGAAACCGCGGGAAATTCTTCGGTGTTGATTTTGGCAAAGCGGGCGGCGGTGCCGATTTGGGTGGCGGCTTTTGAAAACTCAGGCGCCATCATCCGGCAGGGGCCGCACCACGGGGCCCAAAAATCTACCACCAGCGGGAGCTGGTCACGCTTGCTGGCTTTGGCTAGGGTGGGCGCGTCAATTTCGGTGACTTTGGGCACGTTAAGCGCGTGGCCGCAGGCGGCGCATTTTGGCTTGGCGGAAAGGCGCTCTTCGGGAACACGATTTACGGTGCCGCAAGATAGACAGGTAAGGTTTTTGGCAGGCATGGTGAGGCTCCTGAAATATTCTAGTTATTGCATATATTGAGCTGGTGGGCGGATTTTCAAGGGGTGGCAGTGACTTGGGCGTCAATAATCTGGCGAATATTGGCGATGGGGAGGTCGGACTCTTCGCCAGCGCGATGGACAAGTACCAAGCGGCGGATTTCTTGCGGGGCGCAAAATGGCACGATGGTAAGGTGGCGCGCCAATGGGGGCGCAAGGAAACGCTGCGGGACGATAGAAACCCCAAAGCCTTCCCGCACCATTTTTTCGATGGCATCCAGGCTATCAACTTCCATAATTTCATTCACGCGAATCCCGCGGGATTGCAGGCGGGCAGACACTTGATGGCCCATCCATGTCATGGCTTCAAAGGCAATAAAGGGCTGGGTTGTAAGGAGAGATTCGTCGGAGGCGATGGGCAGGTGTTTGGGGGCGATCACATAAAGCGGCTCGATGACGAGCTCTTGCACTTGCAGCTCGGGCAGGGCCGATATGGGCGCAGTGAGAATCGCGAAATCCAGATCAAGATTAAGGACTTGCAGCGCGAGGGTGCTCGAAAGCCCCGATTTAACCTTGATACGAATGCCAGGCTGGCGCTTTTGCAGCTCTCGCAGCACTACCGGCAGCAGGTGCTGGGTTTCGGTGGGCACAATACCAAACGAAATTTGGTCTCGGTGTTGCAGGCCCTTGCCTATCAGCTTAACGGTGTTCACCATTTTTAGCGCCTTCTGCGCCGCCAGCGCGGTGGCCTTTCCGGTGGGCGTAAAGGTGGCGGGGCGGGTGGAGCGGTCAAACAGCTTTTGGCCAAATTCCTCTTCCAGCGTGCGAATTTGCAATGAAATGGCTGAATGGCTCAGCGAGACCTTGTCGGCAGCGGCGGAAAAGCTATTGTTCTCGTAAATCGCTACGAGGGTTTCGAGCTGTTGGATGTTCATAGATAGACCCTTCTTTGTAAGAATTGCTAACACTAAAGACAGAATATGTCACTTTTATTATGAAATACTGGCGCTATGCTGGGCAAGGAAATGGAATCAATAATGCCAAACACACAAAAACAAGGGCCGCTGACAGGGGTTAAAGTGCTGGATATGTCTCGCATATTGGCGGGGCCAAGCAGCACGCAATTGTTGGGCGATTATGGCGCTGATGTGGTTAAAATTGAGCGGCCCGGCGTGGGAGATGACACCCGCAAATGGGGCCCTCCCTATGTGAAAGATGCTGAGGGTAATGAGACCAGCGAGAGCGCGTATTACTTGGCGGCGAACCGCAACAAGCGCTCGGTGGCGGTGGATATTGCGACGCCTGAGGGGGCGGCGCTGATTAAGGAGTTGGCCGCCAAGGCGGATGTGTTGGTGGAGAATTATAAGTTCGGCGGGTTGAAGAAATATGGGCTGGATTATGACGAGATCCGCAAAATAAACCCCAGTATTATCTATTGCTCTATTACCGGTTTTGGCCAAACGGGGCCAAATGCAGCGCTGCCGGGATATGACCTGATGGCGCAGGGGTATGGCGGCATTATGAGCCTCACGGGCGAACCTGATGGCACACCGATGAAGGTGGGCGTGGGCATCGCTGATGTGATGTGCGGCATGTATGCGGCCACTGCCGTTTTGGCGGCCCTGCGGCACAGAGACCAAACCGGCGAGGGCCAGCAGATTGATGTGGCCTTGGTGGATAGCCAGATCGCGTGGCTGATTAATGAAGGCACCAATTATTTGCAATCGGGCGAGCTTCCCAAGCGGCGGGGCAATGGCCACCCCAATATTGTGCCCTATCAGGTGTTTGAAGCCAAAGATGGCCATGTGATTGTGGCGGTGGGCAATGACAGCCAGTTTGGCCGGTTTTGCGAAATTTTGGGCGTGCCAGAAATGGCCAAGGATGCTTCCTTTGCGACCAATATCAATCGGATTAAAAACCGCGAGGTGCTGCTGCCTAAGCTGGAAGCGCTGTTCGCAACGCGCAGCAAAGATGAAATGCTGGCGGCGATGAAGGCAAATAATGTGCCGTGCGGTGAGGTGAATAACCTTGCCGAAGTGTTTGCCAGCCCACAAGTGGCGGCGCGAGAAATGGTAGTGGAAATGGACCATCCGCATAGCCCCGTAAAGCTGATCGCCAATCCGGTGAAGTTTTCGAAAACGCCGGTAACCTATAGAAAAGCGCCGCCTTTGTGTGGGGCAGATACAGATGAAGTGATGAAAGACTGGCTCGGGAAAGGCTAATGGATGTTTTTGAGTGAAGACCAAAGGGCGATACAGGCCGCGGCGCTAAAACTGGCTACCAGCGTAATTGCGCCGCGGGCGGCAGAGGTGGACCGGACGGAGGCCTATCCGTGGGATAACGTGAAAGCGCTTGCAGAGGCTGGCTTTATGGGAATGACGATTCCCAAGGCGCATGGCGGGCTCGGGCTGAGCTATTTTGATGTGGTCTTGGTGGTGGAGGCGATTGCGCGGGTGTGCGGCGTGACGGCGCGCATAGTTGTTGAGGGCAATATGGGGGCTATTGGCGCGATTTGCGCTTATGGCACAGAGGCACAGATTTCGCGCGTGGCCCCGCTGATTTTGGCCGGTGACAAACCCGCGATTTGCATTACCGAGCCAGAGAGTGGCTCGGCGGCAACCAGCATGACAACGACAGCGGTGAAAACAGGTGATAAGTATGTGATCAACGGGCTTAAGCATTGGATTACGGGGGGCGGGGTTTCAAAAACCCACCTGATTTTTGCTCAGGTTGAGGAAAATGGAGAGCGGCTGGGCATTGGCGGGTTTATCGCGGTGCGCGGCGAGGATGAGGGCCTGATAATTGGCGCGCGCGAGCCCGCCATGGGGCTGCGCGGCATTCCCGAAACCGAGGTGATTTTTGAGGATCTGGTGGTGGATGCCAGCATGGCGCTTATCCCACCCGGCGGTGTGAAACGCGGCTTTGCGGGCCTGATGAACGCCTATAATGGCCAGCGCGTGGGGGCTGGCACAGTGGCGCTGGGCATTGCGCAGGGGGCTTATGAGCAGGCGCTTTCCTTTGTGAAAACCCGCGAGCAATTCGGGCGGCCAATTGCCGAGTTTCAAGGACTGCAATGGATGCTGGCCGATATGAACGTGGCGCTGGAAAGCGCGCGGGCGATGATTTGGCGGGCGGCGCACAGTGCAGAGCATACGGCCAGCGGCTTTCCTGATCCGCTGATGGCGGCACAGGCCAAGCTGATCGCCTCGGAAAACGCCGTGAAAGTTACCAATGATGCGCTGCAAATGCACGGCGCGGCGGGGTATTCGCGCAACCTACCGCTGGAGCGGATGGTGCGGGATGCGCGGATGTTTACCATCGGGGGCGGCACAGCCCAGATGTTGAAAAACCTCGTGGCCAGCAAAGTGCTGGAGATGAAATTACCGCAAACACGCGGCGGATATCTGAAATGACAACGGCAGCGCAGATAATTGCGGCCAAGCTGCACGAGGCGGGTTGCCGCCATGCTTTTGGCATGCCGGGCGGCGAGGTTTTGCTGCTGATGCAGGCGATGCATGAGGCTGGCATTGAGTTCACCCTTTGCAAGCACGAGAATAATGCTGGCTATTTGGCTGAGGGCAGTTACCACGCCACCGGTGTGCCGGGCATTTTGCTCACGACTATCGGGCCGGGGCTGGCAAATGGGCTGAATTCGGTGGCGAATGCCTATCAGGAGCAGGTGCCGCTGATCGTGCTTTCGGGCTGTATTGGCCGCGGCGAGGCCGAGAGTTTTACCCATCAAGTGATTGACCAAAGCGCGCTTATGGCCCCGATCACTAAGGCGCAATTTCAGGTGGCGAAAGGCTCGGCGCAGCAGGTTATTGAGAAGGCGCTGATGATCGCGCGGGCAGACCCGCCGGGGCCGGTGCATGTGGATGTGCCACATGATATTGCGGGGAGTGAGGTGGCGGTGATCGCGCGGGCGCTGCTGGCGCCATTGCCGGCGGCGTGGCCTGAGGGGGCTTCGCTTGAGGCCGCGCGGAAAATGCTCTCGAGCGCTAAAAATCCGATAATTCTGGCGGGGCTGGGGGCGGTGCACCATGGTGCAGGCGCTGACATTCTTGCGGTGGCCGAGGCTGGCGAGATTCCGGTTTTGACCACCTATAAGGCCAAGGGACTTATTGACGAAAATCATCCGCTGTGCCTTGGTGGGCATGGGCTTTCGCCGCTGTCTGATACGGTTGTGCTGCCGCTATTGCGGGCGTCTGACTGCATAATACTGGCGGGCTATGACCCGATTGAAATGCGAAATGGCTGGATTGAGCCGTGGGACGCGGGCAAGGCTATCGAGATTTTGCACGCTGATATTCAGCACGGGATGCACGGCGCGGCGGTGCGCTTTGTGGGGGATGTTAGCTTGGGTGTGGCGGCTTTGCTGCCAGCTGTGACCACAAAATCTGGCGGCGCGCCGAAAGTACGGGCCAAATTGGCAGAGATGTTTGCCCCGCGTGAAAATTGGGGGCCGCATCAGGTGTTTGATACGGTGCTGGCGGCTTTGCCCGAGGGTGGTATTGCCACGGCTGATAGTGGGGCGCACCGGATATTGCTCAGCCAGATGTGGCGCTGCAAAACTCCGCAAACCCTGCTGCAATCTACCTGTTTTTGCACCATGGGCATCGCGCTGCCGCTGGCCATGGGCTATGCCAAGGCTGCTGGGCCTGACGGGCCAAAGGTGGTGGCATTTGTTGGGGATGCGGGCTTTGAAATGGTCATTGGGGAGCTAGCAACAGCGCGCGACATGGGCATTAACCTCACCGTAGTCGTACTGGTCGATGAGGCGCTAAGTTTAATAGACCTCAAGCAATCACGATCAAACCTGCCACAATTGGGGGTTAACTTTGGCGCAACTAACATTGTTGCGGTTGCGAAGGCTTATGGCGGCCATTCTGAGTGGGTAAATGATAAGAAAGAGTTGATTGGTGCGACAAATCGTGCGTTTAATAACGAAGGGTTTACCGTGCTCGCTTGCAAGATTGAGAAATCTGAATATGCAGGCGCGTTTTAAGCCCAAGAGCTTTGGGGCGGGTGTTAAGCCATCGCATGTGCTCCAATGTCGGAATTCCGGCCCCATTTAGATGGCATATAAAACTATCCCGGAGGATAACATGAATTTCAAATCATTAGCGATTGCGATGACCGTAGCCGGCACCCTGACTGGTGCGGCTTCAGCTCAAGAGCAAAGCTTTATTTCGATCGGCACCGGCGGCGTAACCGGCGTTTATTACCCAGCTGGCGGCGCGATCTGCCGTTTGGTTAACAAAAATCGCCACGAAACCGGCATTCGCTGCTCGGTTGAGTCCACTGGCGGCTCTATTTACAACATCAACACGCTGCGCGCTGGCGAGCTTGAGTTTGGCGTTGCGCAATCTGATTGGCAGTTCCACGCTTATAACGGCACGTCTAAATTCGAAGACCAAGGCCCGTTTGAAGACCTGCGCGCCGTGTTCTCGCTACACCCTGAGCCGGTAACCATTTTGGCCCGTCGCGATAGCGGCATTGCAAACATCACCGACATTCCGGGCAAGCGCTTCAACATCGGCAATGCTGGCTCCGGCACGCAAGGCACATGGGAAGTGATTGAGGGCATCATGGGCTGGGAACGCTCAGACCTCGCGTTGGCTTCTGAAATGAAATCAGCCGAGACTGCTGGCGCACTTTGCGACAACAAAATCGACGGTTACTTCTGGCTGGTTGGCCACCCTTCAGGCCTGACGCAAGAAACCATTGCTTCATGTGATGCGGTCATCGTACCTGCGGTTTCTCCTGAAATCACTGCACTGGTTGAGAGCACGCCTTACTACCGTATCGCGTCTATTCCGGGCGGCATGTATCCGGGCAACCCTGATGACATCCAGACCTTTGGTGTGGGCGCAACGGTTGTAACTTCGGCAAGCGTTTCTGACGAAGCTGTTTACCAAGTGGCTATGGCCGTGCTTGGCAACCTTGATGATTTCCGCAAGCTGCACCCTGCATTTGCAAATCTGGTAGCTGAAGAAATGATTTCGGACAGCCTTTCGGCACCTCTGCACCCTGGTGCAATTCGTGCCTACCAAGAACTAGGCTTGATGGATTAATCCACGCTTAACACTATCGGTGGGGGCTTTGCGGCCCCCACCAACCCAAAGAAAATAAGGGCTTAAGCCCAGTTTCACAGCAAGGGAAAAACTGATGAGTGATCAAACCAACGCAGAGTCTGCGCCCAAGGTAGATGTGGCGTCTTTTGCCGATCTTGATGTAGGCGCGCGTAATCCCGATAATTGGCAAGGTAAAATGCTGGCTGGTATCGCGCTGGCTTGGGCGGTTTTCCAAATATACACCGCCTCGATCCTGCCGTTTTACCTAAGTGAAATGACTGGCATCCGGCAGTTTGTGATCAACTCTGATAAAGAGCGCGCCATCCACTTGGCGTTTGCGCTGTTTCTGGCCTGTACGGCCTTCCCGCTGTTCAAGAAATCTCCGCGCAACCGAATCCCTTGGTATGATTGGCTCCTCGGCTTTGCCGGTGTTGCCGTGACGATGTATCTGGTGTTTAACCAGTCGGCCATTTCGCTGCGCTCTGGCCTGCCAACCACAATGGACCTTATTGTATCCGCCACCGGGCTAGTTATCGTTTTGGTCGCCACCTACCGCGCCCTCGGCCTGCCGATGGTTATTGTGGCCACGTTTTTCCTTATCTACGTATTTTTCGGAGACCAGCAATTCATACCGGATGCTATCCAATGGAAAGGCGCCAGCTTTAATAAAGCGATGTGGCACTTCTGGATGCAAACCGAAGGGGTGTTTGGGCAAGCGCTCGGGGTTTCGGCCTCTATGGTGTTCCTGTTTGTGCTTTTCGGCTCTTTGCTGGAAAAAGCTGGGGCGGGCAATTACTTTATTCAGGTTGCATTTGCGCTTATGGGTCACCTTAAGGGCGGGCCAGCTAAGGCGGCTGTTGTGGCCTCTGCCGCAACCGGTCTTATTTCCGGCTCTTCCATTGCCAACACGGTTACTACCGGTACATTCACCATTCCGCTGATGAAGCGGGTGGGCTTTTCGGCTGAAAAAGCTGGCGCGATTGAGGTGGCATCGTCTACCAACGGCCAGCTTACGCCCCCTGTTATGGGGGCGGCCGCATTCCTGATGATCGAGTATGTGGGCATTCCCTATATGGATGTGATCAGACACGCCTTCCTTCCGGCGATTATCAGCTATATTGCGCTGATCTATATTGTGCACCTTGAGGCCTGTAAAATGGGCCTAGAGGGCCTGCCGCGCCCCGGCGCACCTAAAACCCGTTCGCAACGTTTAATGGGCTATGCCTTTGGTTTCCTTGTGTTCACGGCGCTGTCGATGGGCATTTATTATGGCCTTGGCTGGCTGAAGCCGATGTTTGGCGATTACACCATGTATGGCATGATGGTGGTCTTTTTGATCGCCTATCTGGTGCTGATCTATTGGGCCTCGAAATACCCTGATCTGGTGATTGATGATCCGGATTCACCGTTGGTAAAACTGCCTGAAATTGGCCCTGTGGCCAAGACCGGCTATTACTATGCGCTGCCAGTTGTGGTGCTTATTTGGTGCCTGATGATAGAGCGGTTTTCGCCGGGGCTTTCCGCCTTTTGGGCCACAATCGCGATGCTGTTCGTTTCCCTTACGCAGCACGCGCTCAAAGCGATGTTTCGTGGCGGTAAAGACTTTATGGCCGGTATCGCCATTGGGTGGGGCCAGCTTATTGACGGCATGATCGCGGGGTCGCGCAACATGATCGGCATTGCGGTGGCCACCGGTACGGCGGGTATTATCGTTGGCACGGTTGGCCTAACGGGTGCGCACCTGATTATCGGTGAGTTCATCGAGTATATCTCGGGCGGGTCGCTGATTCTCATGCTGATTTATGTGGCGATCTTCTCGCTGGTGCTCGGCATGGGGCTGCCAACTACAGCAACCTATATCGTGATCGTATCGCTCATGGCGCCGGTGATTATTACTGTTGGTGCGCAATCGGGCCTAATTGTGCCACTGATCGCGGTGCACATGTTTGTGTTTTACTTCGGGATTTTGGCGGATGATACCCCGCCTGTGGGGCTTGCGGCCTTTGCCGCGGCGGCCATTTCTGGCGGAGACCCGATCAAAACCGGCCTCATCGGCTTTAGTTATGATATACGGACGGCAATCCTGCCATTCCTGTTCATCTTTAACACCGAGCTGTTGTTGATAGACGTAACCCCCGCCAAAGCGGTGTTTGTGTTTCTTGTGGCGGTCGTTGCCATGATGCTGTTTGCGGCGGCCACTCAAAACTGGTGGCTCACCAAGAGCCGAATGTGGGAAAATTTCGCACTACTACTAATTGCGTTCACGCTGTTTAACCCCGGTTATTGGTTGGATAGGGTGGAAGCGCCTTACGTGGAAACAAACCCTGCGCAAATTGCGCAACTGGCCACAGAGGCGGATGATGACGGTGTGCTGCGCATTGTGGTGCAGGGGGAAAACTTCCGAACCGGAAAAATAACCACCACAACGGTGGAGCTGCCTTTGGGCGCCAAAGATTTTGGCGATGGCACCGCGCGGCTAAATAACTTCGCGGGTATTGCCTTTGCTGAAAATGATGGCACTTGGATTGTAGACAACATTGTGTTTGGCAAGGTTGCTCAAGACAAGGGTGTTGATCTTGATTGGGAAGTGCTGAAAGTAGAAGTGCCAGCCGAGCGGATATGGAAAGAAGTATTTTACATTCCGGCGCTATTGTTATTGGCATTCATTTGGTTCCAGCAAAAAGGCCGGATTCGTAAACAAGAAGAAATGGCCTAGGAGGGCAGAGCATGTATAAAAAGATTTTTGTTCCGATTGATGTAAACCAGGAAAGCTCTTGGAGGGGCGCTTTGCCAACCGCGATTGAGTTTGCCAAAAAGGACGGGGCCAAGCTGTATCTTTTTACCGTGGTGCCAGATTTTGGCATGGCAATGGTGGGCTCGTTTTTCCCGAAAGACTACGCCGAAAAGGCGATGGTGCATGCCGAGCATGAGCTGAAGGCTGTGGCGCGGAATAATGTGCCAAGCGATATTGATTGCACATGCTATGTGCGCCACGGCACGATCTATAAGCGGATTATTAAATCCGCTAACGAGCTTGGGGCCGACCTGATTGTGCTGACCTCGCACCGGCCTGAAACCAAAGATTATTTGCTTGGGCCAAACGCGGCGCGGGTGGTGCGGCATGCCTCGCAATCGGTATTTGTGATCCGCGAGTAAGCTATGAAGCCAATGGTGATCGCTGCGCCAAACGGGGCGCGGCGGGGTAAGGCCGACCATGTGAACTTGCCGGTGCGTATTGAAGAAATTGCAGCGGAAGCGGCACTTTGCCAAAAAGCAGGTGCTGCGGTGCTGCACCTGCATGTGCGCGATACCAACGGCGCGCATAGTCTGGATGCCGGGCTTTATCGCGCGGCGACAATGGCGATAGACGAAGCTGCGCCGGGGATGCTGGTGCAGATCACCTCCGAGGCGGCTGGGGTTTTTGATTTACCTGCGCAAATTGCCTGCGTTGAGGCCGTGCGGCCCAAGGCCGTAAGCGTTGCGTGGCGGGAATTTTCGCCCGAGGAAAACGCCGAGGCGCGGCGGTTTTATGCTTGGGCTTTGGGCGAGGGCATTCATGTGCAGCATATTTTGTACTCAATCGAGGATATCGCGAGGTTTAAGGCCTTTGGGCTTAAGGACCAAAGCGTGCTTTTGGTGCTGGGGAAATATGCCGGGGTAGAGGCGCGAACTGATGAGCTTCCCGCGTATCTGGATGCGCTTGGCGATGTGCATGACTGGTGTGTGTGTGCTTTTGGCAAGGCTGAACATGCGGTGGTGAGCGCTGCGATTGCCGCCGGTGGCCATGCGCGGGTTGGCTTTGAAAATAACCTTTGGCGGCGGGATGGCACGCTGGCAGCGGGCACGCACGCGCTGGTGGCGCAGATTGAAAATGATGTTATGAGCGCGGATGAAGTGCGCGCATACTGGAGAATTTAGATGGCAAATCATGTATTTCATCGCGCACCCGCCTTGATGCCGGAAGCGGCTTCGGGCGATGGTTGTTACTTAATAGATAGCACCGGCAAGCGCTATTTTGATGCCGGTGGGGCGGCGGTTTCCTGCCTTGGGCATAGTGATACCCATGTGACAAACGCGATTAAAGCACAGCTGGATGCGGTGGCTTTTGCCCATTCGGGGTTTTTTACCAGCGCCCCCGCTGAGGCTTTGGCCGATAAGCTGATAGAGCACGCGCCGGAGGGGATTGAGCGGGTTTATCTTGTGTCGGGTGGGTCGGAAGCGGTGGAAGCCGCAATTAAGCTGGCGCGGCAGTATTTTGTGGAAAAAGGCGAGCCTGAGCGCGGGCATGTGATCGCGCGTAAGCAAAGCTATCATGGCAATACACTGGGTGCGTTGAGCGCGGGTGGAAACGAGTGGCGGCGTGAGCAATTTGCGCCGCTTTTGCTGAACATGACCCACATTAGCCCGTGCTATGAGTATCGCCTGCGCGGCGAGGCGGAAAGTGCCGAGGCCTATGGTCTGCGAGCGGCGGATGAGCTGGAAACAGAGATTTTGCGCGTTGGAGCTGGGCGCGTGATGGCATTTGTAGCTGAGCCGGTGGTGGGGGCTACTTTGGGCGCGGTGCCCGCCGCGGTGGGGTATTTTGCGCGTATTCGAGAGATTTGCGACTGCTACGGCGTGCTGCTAATTCTTGACGAGGTTATGTGTGGCATGGGCCGCACCGGTACGCTTTTTGCCTGTGAGCAAGAGGGTGTGCGGCCTGATATTTTGACTATCGCTAAAGGGCTGGGAGCGGGGTATCAGCCTATCGGCGCGATGCTGTGCTCGGGCGAGATTTACCGAACCATTACCGAAGGCAGCGGGTTTTTTCAGCATGGGCACACCTATATGGGCCACCCCGTGGCGGCGGCTTGCGGGCTGGCGGTGCTGGAGCGGATTGTGGATGATGGGCTGCTTGCGCGGGTGCGCGCCCTTGGTGAATATATGGAAAAGGCGCTGGTTTCGGCGCTGGCGCAGCACCCCAATGTGGGTGATATCCGCGGGCGTGGGCTTTTTTTGGGCGTGGAACTTGTGGCGGACCGTGCCTGCAAGGCGACCTTTGATCCAGCGCTAAAAATTGCCCCCAAAATTAAGAAAGCCGCGCTTGAGCGGGGATTGATGTGCTACCCGATGCAGGGCACGATTGATGGGCGGCATGGCGACCACGTGTTGCTCGCGCCGCCATTTATCATGAGCGAGGCCCAAGTGGACGAGATGGTCGATATGCTGAAAGCCTCCATTTTGGACGTTTTGGCTGAAGCGCAGTGAAGCTTCACAGCTCTTGAAGTAAGATGCCGAAAGGAATGCTGATGTTTGCAGTTGTTTTGAAAGAAGACGGATATTCGGGGCAGTCCACGGGGCCGCGCATTGAAAATGCGGCTGATTGGCTGGAAGCGGCCGAGCTGCCCATGCCCAAGGCGGGCGCGGGGCAGGTGGTGGTTAAGCTGCGGGCGGCGTCGGTTAATCCGTCTGATCTGCATTTCATCAAAGGCGAATATGGCCAGCCGCGCATTCAGGGCGCTGCGGCGGGATTCGAGGGCTGCGGTGATGTGGTGGAAGCGGGCGCGGGGGCTGAAGGGCTGGTTGGAAAGCGGGTGGCTTTTGTGGCCGCGGCTTCCGGTGCTTGGGCCGAATTTGTGCTGTGCGAGGCGATGAACTGCATTCCGTTGCGGGCTGATATTTCGGATGATGACGGCGCGGCGCAAATTGTGAACCCGCTCACCGCTATGGCGATGGTGGATATTGCGGTGCAAGCCAAAGCGGGTTTGGTGATTTCGGCTGCCGCGAGCCAGCTTGGCAAGCTGATGATAGGGCTGGCGCAGGAATTGGGGCTGGAAACCATAGCGCTGGTGCGCCGCGCCGAGGCTATTGCGCCGCTGAAGGCGCTGGGGGCTAACCGCGTGCTGGACGTGACTTCGGCCAATTTTGCTGCCGATTTTAGCGCGGCCAGCCGCGCGCTCAAGCCGCGCATATTTTTGGATGCCGTGGCCGATCAAACCTCGGAACAGGTGTTTGCTAATATGCCAAACGGTGCGCGATGGGTGGTTTATGGCAACCTTGGTGCCAACCCGCCAGCGCTTACGCAAATTGGCCAGCTCATTTTTATGGGCAAGAAAATAGAGGGGTTTTGGCTGACAAACTGGATGCGCACCACCCCGGCCAAAGACCAAATGCGGGTGGTCGGCGAGGTGCAATCTCGCTTTGCGGATGGCCGCTGGCGCACCGATATTGCGGCACGGATTGGCTTGAAAGACGTTATCGGTCAGCTTGCAGAGGCCACGCAGGTGAGCGACGGGAAGGTGATTATCCGGCCCTGAGCGGCCTGATCACAAAGCCTCAAGGCAAAGTGACCCCGTGAAACATAATTTGCCCTTATATAACGTTGTATATTATTTCACACTTGGAGTTTCCTATGATTTCCCGCCGTACCTTCCTTGTTTCCTCTGCCGCTGCCCTTGGGGCTGCTTCTTTTAGTTTTAAAGGCAGCGCCGCTGAATCTTTCGAGATTATGCTGACCGATGCCGAATGGCGGACCCGCCTAACATCGGCCCAATTTGCTGTGCTGCGGGAAGAGGATACCGAGCGCCCGTTTAGCCATCCGTTGCTGGCTGAAAGCCGTGATGGCACGTATAATTGCGCTGGGTGTGATTTGCCAGTTTATCGCGCTTCAACCAAGTTTGATAGCGGCACCGGCTGGCCCAGCTTTTTCCGTGCGATTAATGGCAATGTGCGAAACCGTCGTGATCGCTCGCTATTTGGCACCCGTATTGAGGAGCATTGCCGCCGTTGTGGCGGCCACCTTGGGCATGTGTTTAATGACGGCCCCGCGCCCACAGGCAAGCGCCATTGTATTAACGGGGTCGCGCTGAGCTTTTCGGCGGCCTAAGCAAAAGGGGGCGACTCGCCCCCTCGCGCTCCCCCCCTGTGGGGTACTAGGTTTTGGTCACAATATGCAGTGACGTTGGGTATGGAATGTCGATCCCTTGGCGGTCAAATTCTTCCTTGATCTCCCGAAGCAGCGCAAATTTCATGTCCCAAAAAACATCGGCCATCGCCCAAACCCGCAGGGTGAAATCAACCGAGCTATCGCCCAGATTGGTGACTTTCACAAACGGCGCGGGGTCACTCAGGACGCGGTCATCGGCGGCAATCACCTTGCGTAGCGCGGCCTCGGCCTTTTTCAGGTCGGTGCTATAAGAAACGCCGATCACGATATCGCAGCGGCGGCGATCATAATACGAGTAGTTTTTGATTGACGAGGCCCAGATATCGCCATTCGGGATGGTGATCTGAACATTATCGGAGGTCGCGATTTCGGTGGTAAACAGCGAGATCGCTTTTACCGTGCCGGAATGCCCGCCGACATCGACAAAATCTCCGATTTTGAAGGGGCGGAAACCCAGCAGCATAACCCCGGCCGCAAGGTTGGAAAGTGTGCCTTGTAGGGCGAGGCCAATGGCAAGGCCAGCGGCACCAAGCAACGCCACGAGCGAGGTGGTTTGAATGCCAAAGCGTGACAGCACAAACACAATCGCGATGGCCAAAATAGCGTATTTTGCGAGGCTGGCGAGGAACAGGAACAGGGTGTCGTCCAGCTCCTCGTATTTCAGGCCGATTTTATTAATTTGCCGCTTGGCAAAGCCCGAGATCCAAAGCGCGGCGATCATTATCGCTGCCGCTGTCGCCATGTTCAGCCCAAGCTGAACATACCAATCCATACTATCAAACATCAATTTTCCCTTGGTTAGTTCCGATTTGCCCACGGTGGAGCAGTAAATGGTCCAGTATTACGCAGGCCATCATGGCCTCGCCCACCGGCACGGCCCGAATGCCCACACAAGGGTCATGCCGGCCTTCGGTGATCAGCTCAATCTCGCGGCCATCTTTGGTAACGGTCTTGCGGGGGGTCAGGATAGAGCTGGTGGGCTTTACCGCAAAACGGCAGACAATATCCTGCCCCGTGCTAATGCCGCCCAAAATGCCACCCGCATGGTTGGAGCTAAATTCGACGCCGTCAGGCCCCATACGCATCTCGTCGGCGTTTTCCACACCCGTTAGCATGGCCGCGCCCATGCCCGCACCAATTTCCACGGCTTTCACCGCGTTTATTGACATCATTGCGGCGGCAATATCGGTATCCAGCTTGGCATAAACCGGCGCGCCTAAGCCTGCTGGCACGCCCGAAGCAACCACTTCAATAACTGCGCCCACCGAGTTACGCCCCTTGCGCAAGCCGTCTAAATAGCCCGCCCAGTCTTTGGCGGCCTCAGCGTCTGGCACCCAAAACGGGTTGCGGTTAATCTCGTCCCAGTCAAAGCGGCTCCGATCAATTTTGCGGTCGCCCATTTGCACCATGTAGCCCTTGATTTCAATGCCGCCAAACAGGGCGGATATCGCCGCGCGCGCAAGCCCGCCCGCCGCCACACGCGCGGCCGTTTCGCGCGCGCTAGAGCGACCACCGCCGCGGTAATCTCGGTTTCCGTATTTGGTGAAATAGGTATAATCAGCATGCCCCGGCCTAAAGCTCTGGGCAATCTCGCCATAGTCTTTAGAGCGATGGTCAGTGTTCTGGATCATCAGCTGCACCGGCGTGCCCGTGGTTTTGCCCTCAAAAACGCCTGATAAAATCTCCACTGCATCGGCTTCCTGCCGCTGCGTGGTATACTTATTCTGCCCCGGCTTTCGCTTATCCAGCCAATGCTGAAGCATGGCCGCGTCTATCGGCACATTGGGCGGGCAGCCATCTACCGTTGCGCCCAGCGCTGGCCCGTGGCTTTCGCCCCATGTAGTGACCCGAAACAGATGGCCAAAGCTATTCATTGACATGGCATTCTCCCTTTGCCCCGTTCTACCCCAAGCCCGCGGGCGGCAAAACCCCTATTTCACGCCCTTTGGTTTTGGCGAAGGTCCGGTATCCATTCTTGGATTGACTGTTTTCAGCACGGGTCCGGTGATATTCTTCCGGCTTTCCCGCCAAACCACAAATAACCCGCTGCCAATAATAATGCTTGCGCCAGCGCCGACCCAGATATCTGGGTACTCATTAAAGAACAGCGCGCCAAACAGCGTGGCCCACAATATTTGGGTGTATTGAACTGGCGCAATAAGGGCCACCGAAGGGGCAACACGGTAAGCAGCGATTACGCAGAGCTGTGCGGCAACCGCGAGCAACCCCACCATGGCCATGGCGCCAAGGGCGGGCAGCTCTAGCGGCACATAAACCGTGGGCAATATCATCGCCATAACCAAAATACTGGATATCATCGGTATTAAAATCAACACAGCACTGCGCTCTTCATTGCCGATTTTCCGCACGATGATCACGGCCAAAGAGCTGGCCAGCGCTGATGCCAGCGCCGCAAAATGCCCTAATTCAAGGGCCTCTGTTCCCGGACGCAGCACCACCAGCACACCGCACAAGCCGACTAAAACTGCCAACCAGCGTTGCAGGCCCACGGCCTCGCCAAGCAGCGGCACTGAAAATGCAGTGATCAGCAAGGGCGTGATAAACAAAAGTGCGTAAACCTCGGAAAGGGGCAGCACCGTAAAGGCATAAAACGCCCCGCTCATGCCCACCAGCGAACACAAGGAGCGCAGGGCGATAAGCCAAGGGTGGCGGGGGCGAAAATTATCAAGGTTGCGGTCTGCCATCATCATGACGGTGAGCGGAATGAACGCAAATAATGATGAGAAAAAGATGATTTGAAACACCGAAACATTGGCACCAACCGCCTTGATGATCGCATCATGGCTGGAGAAAAACATGAACGAGAGTAACGCAAAGGCATAGGCGCGCGTGGACGAAGAGAGTCGCATCTTGGTATCTTTCAAATTGTATGGGGCCAAGGATGACGCTAGCACAAGTTGGCTGATGTGCAATCCCCATATTGCGTTTAATGCGTATAGGTCCTATCAAAGCCTTACCTCGGGGGGCCTTTTGGCTGAGACGCATAACGCGGACCCGTAGAACCTGAACCGGATCATGCCGGCGTAGGGAAGGTATGGGATCTCCCACACTTTGCTTGCGTCGTAGCTTAGGAGAGAACTATGAAGAAATTCCTTTTCGCTGCGGCACTCAGCTTGCCTTTTGGCAGCGTAGCCGCAGAAACATTAACCGTTTACACCTATGATAGTTTCGTAACGGACTGGGGTCCCGGCCCACAGATCAAGGCCGCTTTTGAGGCTGAGTGTGATTGCACGTTGCAATTTGTAAGCGCCGGCGATGGCGCGGCTTTGCTGGCGCGGCTCAGGCTTGAAGGCGCGCGCACCGAGGCTGATGTGGCGCTGGGGCTTGATAACTCACTGGTGGAACAGGCCCGTGATATCGGAATATTTGCTCCGTTGGCCGCTGCGCCTGAAGGGCTGGCCCTGCCGGTGGCATGGGAAGATGATACTTTTGTGCCATATGATTGGGGCTATTTGGCGTTTGTCTATGACAACACCAAGCTTTCAGACGTACCTGACAGCTTTGAGGCGCTGGCGGCATCTGACCTTCGCATTGTTATCCAAGATCCACGTTCCTCTACCCCCGGCCTTGGGCTGGTGCTCTGGGTTAAGGCGGCTTATGGCGAAGAGGCCGGTGCGATTTGGCAGGGGCTTTCTGATAATATCGTGACCGTGACCAAGGGCTGGTCAGGGGCTTATGGCATGTTTTTGGAGGGCGAGGCCGATATGGTGCTTTCCTACACCACATCACCCGCCTACCACCTGATCGCCGAGGACGATGCCACCAAATCAGCGGCGCAGTTTTCTGAGGGGCATTATATGCAGGTAGAAGTTGCGGCCAAGCTGGTGAGCAGTGACCAACAGGCGCTGGCTGATGAGTTTCTGGCGTTTATCACCACGGATGCTTTCCAGACAGTAATTCCCGAAACCAACTGGATGTATCCGGCCACAGGCGCGGCTGTGCCTGAGGGCTTTAGCGGCATGATTAACCCAGCTCCCGTGTCAGGCGCGCTTACCATTTCTGACGCGAACCGCAAAGCGGCTGTTGAGGAATGGGTGCGTGCGCTGAGCCAGTGATCAGACTGACCAAACCTTTAGGCATCGCCGCGCTTTTTGTTGTGGCGGTGCTGGTGCTGGCGCCTGTGCTGGCGCTAATTTCGCGGGCTGAATCTGGCGGCGTAAGCGCTGCGGTTTGGCCCGCTATCCGGTTTACCTTGCTGCAAGCCAGTCTGTCGGCGCTGATAAGCGTGGCGCTGGCGGTGCCGCTGGCCAAAGCGCTGGCTAGGCGGGCGTTTTTCGGGCGGGGGCTAATGGTCTCGCTGCTCGGAGCGCCGTTTTTGCTGCCCTCGATTGTGGCCGTGCTGGGACTGCTGGCCATTTGGGGCCGGAGCGGGGTTTTTAGCGATATGCTGGCGGTGGTTGGCCTTGGGCCGCTGGATATTTACGGGCTTGAAGGCGTGCTGCTCGCGCATGTGTTTTTCAACTTGCCGCTGGCCACGCGGATGCTGTTGCAGGGCTGGCAGGCTGTGCCTTCCGAGCATTACCGGCTTGCGGCCCAGCTTGATCTCGCGCCGCGCGCGAAGTTTGCGCTCTTTGATATGCCGGTCTTGCGCGGCGCAGCCCCTTCGGCGCTTTTGGTGATATTCATGCTGTGTATGTCTAGCTTTGCCGTGGTGCTGGCGCTGGGCGGCGGGCCAAAGGCCAGCACCATTGAGCTGGCGATTTATCAGGCTTTGCGCTTTGAGTTTGACCTCGCAAGTGCGGCGCAGCTGGCGATTGTGCAGCTGGTTGTTGGCCTTTCAGCGGCGGCTTTGGCCTTTCATTTTGGCAAAGCGACGCGCTTTGGTGGTGGGCTTGGCGCCCCGTTTCAAAACTGGGATACACGAAGGGGGCCAAAGCTGCTGGACGGCGCAGTGCTTGTGCTGGCGGCGCTTTTTGTGGGCTTGCCCTTGCTGGCCATTCTGGCCAAAGGGCTGGCAGGCTTGGGGGCGCTTCCCTCGGGGCTTTGGGGGGCGTTTACGGTGAGCCTTGGGGTGGCGGCGGCCTCTACTTTGCTGGCGCTCGGCCTGTCGCTGGTTTTGGCGCGCCTTATTGAAACCAGCCGGCGGGGCGGGGCCATAGAGCTATTTACGCTTTTGCTGTTGGCGACCTCTCCTTTTGTGATCGGCACGGGTTTGTTCATTATTATTAACCCCTTCGCCAGCCCCTTTGCGCTGGCCTTGCCGATAACGGCGCTGGTAAACGCGGCCCTTGCCTTGCCACTTATGCTGCGCATCATCCGCCCCGCTCTTAGCCGCGTGCGGCAGGATTACGGGCGGCTGGCCGAGGGGCTGGGCCTTTCTGGCTGGGCGCGCTTTAGGCTACTTACGTTCCCACAAATTCGGCCTGAGCTGGGCTTTGCCACCGGCTTGGCGGCGGCGCTTTCCATGGGAGACCTTGGGGTTATTACCCTGTTTGCCCCGCCGGATGTGCAAACCCTGCCGCTTTTGATGTATCGCCTGATGGGCAGCTACCAAATGGAGGCGGCCGCCGGGGTGGGGCTTGTGTTGGTGGCCAGCAGCTTTGGGCTGTTTTATCTGTTTGACAAAGGAGGCCGTGGTGCTGGCGCTTAAAAATATCGAAATCGTGCAAGGTGACTTTCGGCTGACCGCTGATATTGAGCTGCAATCTGATCAAACCACGGCGATTCTTGGCCCCTCGGGCGGCGGGAAATCAACCTTGCTGACCGCGCTTGCGGGGTTTGTGGCGCATAGCGGCGATATTTTTTGGCGGGGGAAAAGCCTGAAGGCGCTGGCCCCGGCTGACCGACCGGTTTCTATGTTATTTCAAGAGCATAACCTGTTTCCGCATCTCAGTATTACACAGAATGTCGGGCTGGGGTTGCGGCCTGATCTTAAGCTTTCGGCCGCTGAAAAAGCCAAGGTTGAAACGGCTCTCAACCGCGTTGGGCTGGCGGGCAAGGGGGCGAGCCTGCCGCGTGCGCTTTCAGGCGGGCAGCGCCAAAGGGCGGCGCTGGCGCGGGCGTTGCTGCGGCAAAAGCCGATCTGGCTGCTGGATGAGCCCTTTGCCGCCCTCGGGCCGGGGCTGCGCCAGGAAATGCTGGAGCTGGTCGAGGAAATACGGGCTGAGCAGGGCGCGACGCTTTTGCTGGTGACACATGCGCCCGAAGACGCAAAGCGTATCGCCAGTGAGGTGGTTTTTGTGGAGGCTGGGCAGGCGCACCCAGCCCAGGCCACAGGCCCGTTTTTTGCGCATCCCTCAAGCGCGCTGCGGGCGTATTTGGGGAATTAGCGCAATACAAAGCGAAATTGGTCTGCTAAACTCGGCTTGCCCTTAGAAGACAGATGGATAAGCACCCTTTGACCCGCACTCTTTTTATTCTTGACGAGCTATATCCCGCTGACCGTGGTGGCATTGGGCGGTTGATGTTTAATATTGTGCAGCACGCCAAGCAGGAAAACCCCGCGCTGGACTTGCACATTTTGCTGGGCAGGCCCAAGCCCGCTGATGCCGAGCCACTGGCCCAAGCCCTCGCGGGGGCAGCAAACGTGCACTATTTGGACGATACCAAAAAGGTGTCTGAATGGCTGGGCATTGCCGATATTGCCAAATCTATCGCCACCAATCCGAGCCTGAATCAGCCATTTCAAAGTGGCTTGCGGGTGCTTGCCAGCGCTCTGAGTGTGCAAGAAAAAGTGGGCAAGTTTGACCATATCGAGATCCCGGATCATATGGGTATGGGGGCCGTGATGCTTATGGCGCGGGAGGCTGGGCTGGCCTTTCAGGAGGCCGAAATTACCTGCCGCCTGCACTCCAGCCTTTCGGCGATTTTATCGGTTGAGCCGTTTTTTCATGCACGAAGCGACTGGATTGCACCGCGGGTTGAATTTGAGCGCTATAGCTTGCAGCATGCCGATAGAATTGTGGCGCATTTGCCTGCGATTGCGGCCTTTAACCATACTCATTTTGGCTTTGGGCCAGCATGGATGGACAAGGTCGAGGTCGCCTTTCCGCCTGCTATTTGGCCGATTGAGCCGCAAGCGCCAAACCTTTTGCCGGACGCGCCAGATTTTATTTTTACCTCGCGGTTTCAGCCCTTTAAGCGCCCCGATTTGTTTATAAAAGCGGCCATCACCTTTTTGGATCAAAGCCCTGATTATGCGGGTAAATTCAGGCTGATCTCCTACGGGTTTAATGCGGAATATATTGACGGTCTGCGCCTTATGGTGCCTGAGCGGTTTCTTAATCGAGTGACATTTGAGGTTGATCTTTCTAGCGAAAAGCGTGCTGCTGCCATGGCGAAGGCCATCATTGTGCAGCCCTCCAGCTTTGAGAGCTTATGCGCGCTGGCCTACGAGGTGGCGGCCAATAAAAACCCCATCCTTTTAGCGCAAGATTGCGCGGCTTTTGGCGGGTTTGATCGCTGGATCGACGAGGAAAACTGCTTGCTGTTTGCGCTCACCCCAGCCGCGCTCGCCAATACCATGCGCAAGGCTATAAACTGGCAGCCAAGCCAGCGTGTAAATACCACCTCTGATCCCGCCTATTTTGCCCTGCCCGCGCACCGCGCGCCCCAGCCGGCGGGCAGCAAGAGTGCAACCGTTTTGGTTGGCCCGCTTCAATCAGATGAAGACTTTGAGGCCTATCGCAATTTTGCCGCTCAAACTGGCATATCGGCCTTTGGTTTCGCGGCTGCGCAATATAAGCGAGCGGGTTTTGACACGGTAAAATGGCTGTCTGAGGGGGATTATCAGGGCGCGCAATTGCGGGATTTGGCGCAAGCGTTTGCGCTGGTCGTTCTGGCTAGCCCTAGGGCCTTGCCTAGCGCCGAATTTATGGTAGCAGGCACCAAATGTGTACGCCCCGGGCGCGCCTTTTCGTCCAATTCAAAAACCCCGGAGCAGCTCAATATTTATAGCGGGAAAATGCTGAGCCTGCTGGCCTCGGACCACCGCCCCTGCCCGCCCTGCCTTATGCTGCATCCAGACGATTTGGACCTGATCGCGCCAGATGACGACCATGATATCATTCTGAGGATGCTGGCACGGCTGGCGGAATCGCCCGTTGAACTGGTGCTTTCTCCTTTGCCATTGGTGCTGGAGCCTGCCCCGCTCGCGGCGCAAAAGCCAGACCGTCGGCTGCTTGGCTATGATAGATCGGGCCATTGGCAAAACGGAATTCGTAAAATTGCGGTGGATGTTAAAACGGCTCGCCATACGCCTTTGTTAAAAGAGCAAAAAGCAACGGTTTCTACGGTCGCGGATCTCAGCGCCTTAAGTATTTCGGCTGGAACGCCCACAGTGATCAGCCTTGATTTTAACCAGCATTTTTATGGTGAAATAATAGGTATTAAAATCGTAAATACCACTAATACGCCGGTCACGGTTTCGTTGCATCGTGGCGATGTGGACGCGGCTTTGAGCGCACATAACAACGGAAAACAGCATCGTAAGTTTGCTCGCAAGCAAGGCTATATCGCACGGTGGGGCACAAATTGGGGCAGTGGTAAGCGGGTGCTTGTGGCCTCTGCGAGCGCTGACGCGGTGCTTGAAATTGAGCGATTCACCCTGTTTTCACGGGAGTAACGGCATGCCTTTCGGGTCATTCAGCTCAAGCGGAAAGCGCTGCGGAACAAGCCCGGCATGGAACCAGTTTACCAGCGTAAATATTGAATAAACCGGCAGGCCGGTCAGCTTGCGGATATCGGCGGCGTAGGGCGTCATGTTTGTGCATTCCAGCACAATCGCGCCAATATCGTCATGAAGCTCAACCAAACTGCGTGCTGCATCGAGCAGATCAAGCCGGCAATCGGAGAAATCTATGCTCGGTTGGTCATCTAAAATACCGTGGGTAAAGGCGCGGCCCTGCTCGGTGCCAACCACCGGTGTATCCAGCGGTGCGCCGGCGGCTTTTAGGTGGGCCTCTGTTAGCGAGGTTGCGGAAATCGTGAGGGTGCCAACGCGTTTTCCTGGGGGCAGCATGGCTTGCACCATCGGAATTTGCATGAGGCTGGAGGTGGCCACGGGCACAGGCACGGCCTCGGAGATTTTATCCTGAATCAGTGCCAAAAACCCGCAATTTGTGGTTAGCCCGTCGCAGCCATGCGCCACAAGGTCTTTCGCTGCGGCAATAAAATCATCGACTAATTCTAAGGGGTTGCCACGCACGACCTTATCGGGCGTGGCCCCGCGCACAATCCGGTATTGCACCGGAAAATCCCATGTATTGGCATTGGCAATATCGCCGTAAATGCGCGGAAACTGAGTTTCCAGCATCATAATGCCAATATTGGCTCCAAAAACGGTTTTTCCGCCATATTCAACGCTCATTTCACCCCTCCTCGGGCACATATAATTTTGAAAACGCGATTCGCACCGCCTCTGCGGTTTCTTCACGCCGCCGCTCGATATGGCCCCGAATCGCCTTGATGGCCGCGTCCTCATCCCGCGAGGCAACGGCCTCGACAATCCGGCGATGCGCGCTCAGCTGGCCCGCCTTGCTTTTGGGGGCGCTGCGCAAAATTTCGAGGTTAATAAGGCGCACATATCGAATGCGGCCATTGATATTATTAAGCATGTTTATCAGCTCGGCATTGCCCGCAAGCTCGGCCAACCTATGGTGAAATTCCTCGTCCATTTCCAGCAGCTTTGAGAGATCAGCGCAGCTTTCATAATCCGGCTCTATTTTGTCGAGATATGCGCTTAGCGCCTCGATTTCGGCATCTTTGGCCCGTGCCACAGCACGGCGCACGGCCTCGGTTTCTATCGCTTGGCGGGCCTCGTAAAGCTCGCTAATGCGCGTGGGGCTAAGGGCACGGCAAAAGAAGCCGCGGCCCATTTTGAAGGTCAAAAAACCCTCGGCCACCAGCCTGTTTAGCGCCTCGCGCAGGGGCGTGCGGCTGGCCCCGAGCTGCACAGCAAGCACACTTTCGTTCAGCCGTTCCTCGGGTTTAAATTCAAATGCGATCGCCATTTCACGCAGGCGCTTATAGGCTTTATCAACGCTACTGATGTGCTTGTTCATGCCGGCCTCAAAAAATGTCTTCACATCTAAATACTTTGCTGTATACAATTTGTAAACGGGAATTTTAGAAGGTGTTTCAGGTGGATAACCAGCTCAACGGCGCGGAAGCGATGGTCAAAATGCTTGAGGCCCATGGGGTGCAGCATATTTTCGGCCTGTGCGGCGATACAACGCTGCCTTTTTACGATGCCATGCGCGAGTTACCCCACAATATCACCCATGTGCTGACGAGGGACGAGCGCTCGGCGGGCTATATGGCGGATGGCTATTCGCGGGTAACGGGGCGCGTGGGTGTGTGCGAGGGGCCGTCTGGTGGCGGGGCAACTTACATTTTGCCGGGGCTGATCGAGGCCAGTGAAAGCAGCTACGCGGTGCTGGGGATTACCACTGATATTTCTGTGGGTAGCTACGGAAAATATCCGCTGACCGAGGTGGACCAGGAGGCGCTTATGCGCCCGCTGACCAAGTTTAACACAGTTATAAAGCAGGCCGCACATATTCCGCGCATGGTGCGAAAAGCCTTTCGGGCCATGACCACGGGCCGCCCCGGTGCGGCGCATTTGGGCCTGCCATATGATATTCAGTATGACGCGGTAGAGGTGTCTGATATTTGGGCTGATGAGGCTTTGCAAACCTATCCCGCCTACCGCGTTGGCCCCGAAGCGGGCGCGGTTGAGGCTGCGATTGACGCGATACTTTCCGCTAAAAATCCGCTGATCGTTTGCGGTGGTGGTGTGGTGATTGCGGGCGCTATGGAGGCGCTCAACCAGCTTTCCACCCGTCTTGATATCCCCGTGGCCACCTCGATTTCCGGCCAAGGCTCGCTGGCCGAAACCAACCCGCAATGCCTTGGGGTGGTTGGCTCTAACGGGGGCACCGACGAAACATGGGAGATGATGCAAGCCGCTGACTTGGTTGTGTTTATGGGCGCACGAGCTGGCTCCACCACCACGTCTCGCTGGGAGGCGCCGAGCGCGGCCACGCGGGTTGTGCATTTTGATAGTGATCCGATGGTGATCGGCGCGAATTACCGCACCGAGGTCGGCGTGGTTGGTGATTTGCGGCTCAGCCTTGAGGCGGTTAATGCCGCGCTGGATAAGCGCGCGGCCAAATCCTTTGGCGGGGCGGCGGTCATTGCGGATATCAAAGCCCGCAAATTTGCCCGCTTTAACCAGCTTGCCAATAGCACTGAGCACCCTATTCGCCCCGAGCGCGTAATTGCTACTCTGCAAAAACTGCTGCCAGAAGACGCGACGATCCTCAGTGACCCCGGCACTAGCTGCCCCTATTTCTCAGCTTATTACCAGCTGCCCAAGGCAGGGCGGCACTTTATTACCAACCGTGCCCACGGCGCACTTGGCTATGCTATGTCGGCCTCTTTAGGTGCGTGGTTCGGGCGGCCTGAAAGCAAGGTTGTGGCCATGATGGGCGACGGCTCTTTTGGCTTTACGGTGGGCGAGCTGGAAACGATAACCCGCTATAAGGCCCCGATTACGTTTATCGTGTTTTCAAACGCCGCATTTGGCTGGATTAAAGCCAGCCAGATGGCGGATAAGGACTCTCGCTATTATAACGTGGATTTTAACCGCGTGGACCAAGCCGCCGTGGCCGCCGCTTATGGCGTAAAATCATGGCGGGTGGAAAACCCAGAAGAGCTGGAAAGCATCATGAAACTTGCCCTCAAGCATGACGGCCCGACCCTGATAGACATTATTACCCAGCCCTTGGAAGAGGCCAACGCGCCTGTGCGCCGGTGGATGGGATGAGCCAGCCAATACTTGTAATCGGTGCCGGAATTGTGGGCATTTCAACGGCTATCTGGCTGCGGCGTGCGGGCAAAGAGGTGCTGGTGCTTGATCGGGCTGAGGTGGGCATGGGCACATCTTATGGCAATGGCGGGGTGTTAGCCGCGTGTGGCATGGTGCCGGTTACATCTCCGGGCATGCGCGCCAAAGGGCCCAAGCTGTTGCTAGATAAAAACTTCCCGCTTTATCTGCGCTGGCCTTACCTGCCGCGCCTATATCCGTGGCTGCGCAAATATCTCAGCCATGCCAATGACGCCGACACCCGCCGCATTGCCAAAGGGCTAACGGAGATAACGGGAGATAGCATTGAGCAGCATTCGGCGTTGCTTAGGGGCACGACGGCTGAAAATTGGCTGACCCATAGCGACTATACGTTTGCCTATAAAGACCGCGCGGCGTTTGAGGCTGATGCCTATTCTTTTGGTTTGCGGGCCGAGGCGGGGTTTACGCCCGAAATCATCGAAGGCGCCGCAGTGCAGGAGTATGAACCGGCGCTCAGCAAAGAAACGACCCTGCTGGCTGTGATGAAAAACCACGGGTATATCAAAGATCCGGGCGGCTATGTGCAGGCTTTGGCTGAGGTGCTAAAGGCTGAGGGCGGCGAAGTGCGCCAAGCCGAGGTGAAGGATTTTGAGCTGGTCGAAGGGTGTGTGAAGGCTGTGATCACTGATCAAGGCCGGATGGAATGCGAAACGGTTGTGCTAACAACGGGTGTTTGGTCTAAGCCGCTTATGAAAAAGCTGGGGCTTAATATCCCGCTGGAAAGTGAGCGCGGCTATCATGTGGTGTTTAAAAACCCCAGCCAAACCTTGCGAAATCCGTTCATGATAACGGCCGGAAAATTTGTGGCCACGCCTATGGCGGGCGGCTTGCGCTGTGCGGGTATTGTCGAATTTGGCGGGCTAAAGGCTGGCCCTTCCAAGGCCCCGCTCGAATTTTTGTATCGCAAAGTAAAAGAGACTTTCCCCGAGCTTGAATATGAGAGCACCGAGGAATGGCTGGGCCACCGCCCCGCCCCGTCTGACAGCTTGCCACTGATCGGGCAGGTTGGAGAAACCGGTATTTATACGGGCTTTGGCCACCACCATATTGGCTTGACAGGCGGCCCGAAAACGGGCCGAATGCTTGCAGATATCATCGCCAATAAAAGAAGTAACAGAGACTTCACGGCGTTTGATCCGATGCGTTTTACTTAAACCAGAATCCTTGGGAGGATTAACATGACAAAGAAACTAACACTCGCGGCTGTGGCCGCAGGCGTGGCGCTCGCGGGCGCAGCCGGGGCTGAAACATGGGACTTGCCCATGGCGTATTCGGCCACCAACTTTCACTCGGCCGTTGGCACCGAGTTTGCCCAATGCGTAACCCTTGGCACCGGCGGGGCGCTTACGCTGACCGTTCATGCTGGCGGCTCGCTGTTTGCTGGCGGTGAAATTAAGCGTGCCGTGCAAACCGGACAGGTCAACATTGGCGAGCGCCTGCTTTCGGGCCACCAGAACGAAAACATCCTGTTTGGCTATGATTCGATCCCCTTCCTTGCCACCTCGTTTGAGGATAGCGAGCGCCTGTTTGAAGCCGCCAAAGGCCCGCTGAATGCCGTGCTGGAAGCGCAAAACCTGAAGATGCTTTATTCGGTGCCGTGGCCTTCACAGGGGTTGTATTTTAACCGCCCGATTGAGTCGGTTTCTGAAATGGCGGGCATTAAGTTCCGTTCTTATAACGCCGCAACCGCGCGTTTGGCTGAGCTAACGGGCATGTTGCCAGTTTCTATTGAGGCGGCTGAAATTAGCCAAGCCTTTGCTACGGGCGTTGCCGAATCCATGATCAGCTCTGGTTCTACGGGCTATGACCGTAAGGTCTGGGAAAGCCTGACTCACTTCTATGATGTGCAAGCATGGCTGCCGCGAAACTATATGCTGGTGAACCTTGAGGCTTGGAATGGCCTTGATGAAAGCACGCAAAACGTAATGACCGGCTGTGCCGGCGTGGCAGAATATGCCGGTGATTGGCGCTCGATTGAGTATAGCGGCTTTACCCTGAACAAGCTTGCTGAAAACGGCATGTTTGTTGGCCCAGCAGGTGAGCAACTTGCTGGCGAGCTGCGCGAAATTGGCGCAACGATGACAGCCGAATGGCTGGAAAAAGCTGGCGCTGAAGGCCAAGCCATTATCGACGCCTATAACGCCGGTAACTAAGTAGTTTCCCGCCCCCGCAGCTTGCGGGGGCGGTTTTATTTATGGGGGGGGACTATGGGTAAGTTTTTACGAAAATCGCTGGATAAACTCTATCTGGCATCGGGCATTTTGGCCTCGCTGTTTTTGATCGCCATTCTGGGCTTGATCGTGCTGCAAATGGTGGCCCGCTGGACCGGCGAAACCTTTCGCGGCGCGCCAGATTACGCAGGCTATGCTATGGCGGCATCGTCTTTCCTTGCGCTGGCTTATGCGCTGAATGCAGGCGCGCATATCCGCGTTTCCCTGCTGCTCACGGCCCTTGGCCGCTATCGCCGTTTGGGTGAAATTTGGTGTTTTGGTGTTGGCACATTCCTAAGCTGGTTTTTTGCCTATCATGCCATAAAGATGACCCACGGCTCGTACCGCTGGAACGATATTTCCCAAGGGCAAGACGCCACGCCGATGTGGATTCCGCAAAGCCTGATGAGCCTCGGCGTGATCATTCTTGCCATTGCTTTTGCCGACCATCTGGTGCGGCTTATTTTCGTCGGGTCTCACAATATTAAAGAAGAAGCGCTTGATGCGCACGTGGAGTAAATCATGGATGAATTTGCACTGATCGGGGTATTCCTCTTTGTTCTATTCCTGTTGCTTGGCACGGGTGTATGGGTTGGCCTCGCGCTGTTTGGCGTGGCGTATTTGGGCTTGGAAATGTTCAGCCCTGCCCCCGCAGGCGAGGCCATGCTGACCCGTATCTGGACCGGCTCCTCAAGCTGGACGCTAACCGCGCTGCCGCTATTTATTTGGATGGGTGAAATATTATTTCGAAGTCGATTATCGCAAGATATGTTTCGCGGGCTGGCCCCGTGGATGGCGGGGTTGCCCGGCGGCCTCGTCCATACCAATATCGTGGGCTGCACCATTTTTGCTGCCGTTTCCGGCTCCTCGGCGGCTACGCTCACCACCGTTGGCAAAATGTCTATTCCTGAGCTGCGCAAGCGTGGCTACCCTGAATATATGATCATCGGCACCCTCGCGGGCGCGGCCACCCTTGGCCTGATGATCCCGCCCTCGCTCACGCTTATTGTTTACGGCGTTTCGGTGGAGGAATCCATTTCTAAGCTCTTTATGGCGGGCATTCTGCCGGGCATCGTGCTGGCGGGCATGTTTATGCTTTATGTTGCCGGTTGGTCTTGGGTGCGCCCGCATGAAGTGCCCAAAATCTCGAACAAGATGACCTTTCGTGAAAAGCTGGCCGAAAGCCGCTTTCTTATCCCGATTGTGCTGCTGATTGTGGCCGTGATCGGCTCTATGTATGCCGGTTGGGCCACCGCCACCGAGGCCGCCGCGATTGGCGTGATCGGCTCGCTTACGCTGGCCTTCATTCAAGGCTCGCTGAGCTGGGAGGCCTTTTCCCAAAGCCTGCTCGGCGCCACGCGCACCTCGGCCATGATCGCGCTCATTCTGATGGGGGCCACCGCGCTCACACTGGCTATGGGCTTCACGGGCCTGCCGCGCGCCTTGGCGGAGTATATTGGCGGCCTCGGCCTGTCAAAATTCTCGCTGCTGATGGCGCTGATGCTGTTTTACATCGTGCTGGGCATGTTCTTGGATGGTATCTCATCTGTGGTGCTGACAATGGCCATTGTGCAGCCGATGGTGATGCAAGCGGGGATCGATTTGATTTGGTTTGGTATCTTCATTGTGGTGGTGGTTGAAATGGCGCAAATCACGCCGCCCATCGGGTTTAACCTGTTTGTGATGCAGGGCATTACCAAACACGAAATGGGCTATATCGCCAAAACCGCCTTGCCGCTTTTTGCGATCATGGTGCTGATGGTGTTTATCTTGATCTGGTTCCCCGGGCTGGCTACATATCTGCCTGATAATATGCGAAACGCCGCAGGCGGCTAGGCAAAGAATAGCCCCCGCAGTTGCCTGCGGGGGCTAATAACTACTTAACAGTTCAGCTCAAACTCAGAGCATCCCCTCACGCTGCAATTTCTTGCGTGCGAGTTTACGGGCGCGCCGAACCGCTTCGGCCTTTTCACGGGCTTTGCGGATCGAAGGCTTCTCGAAATGTTGCTTAAGCTTCATCTCGCGAAAAACGCCTTCGCGTTGGAGCTTTTTCTTCAGGGCACGAAGCGCCTGATCGACATTGTTGTCTCGAACCATTACCTGCATGGTGTAGTCACCACCTTTCTAATCAGTGTTGCATAATTGCAGGAAGCCGCTCTATACCAAAAGGGCAACAAATTGTCTAGGGGGCCAAGATGGCCAAACGCAAATCAGAGCAAGACCATATGGATGAAGCCAAACGCGCCGTGATTGACGCCGCGCTGCCGCATGTGATGTTTGACGGCTGGTCAGACACGACCCTTGCCGCCGCCATTACCGATTCGGGCGTAGAAGCTGGCCTCGCCAAGCTCGCCTTCCCCCGTGGCCCGCTTGATCTGGCGCTGGGCTACCATTACCAAGGCGATGCCGACATGCGCGCCGAAATGGCCGCGCTTGATCTGGCCTCAATGCGCTATTCCGAGCGTGTCGCCAAAGCCATTTCGCTGCGTCTTGCGTTGGCCGATAAAGAAGCCGTGCGCCGCGCCATGGCGTTTTTTGCCCTGCCACATAATATGGGCGACGGCACGCGGGCGTTGTGGCATACGGCTGACGCGATCTGGGAAAGCCTCGGCGACACCTCACGCGATTATAACTGGTATACCAAACGCATGACGCTCAGCGCGGTTTACTCGGCCTGCGTACTGTTCTGGCTTGGCGATGACGCCGATGAAACCGAGGCGTTTATTGACCGCCGCATTGCCAACGTGATGAGCTTTGAGAAAACCAAAGCCAAGTTTCGGAGCAGCCCGCTGGGTAAACATTTTTCCAACACATTCGGCAAGGTGCTTGACCATATCAACGCCCCCGAAGCCCCGGATGACCTTCCGGGCAAAATACACGAATAGGAGAGTAATATGGCAATGGGAAATGACGTTTGGACGTGGTTCAAAGGCGACTGGACACAGGCGAACGTGCCGATTCTTGGCTCCGCAGACCATGCCACATGGCAAGGCACGCTGGTGTTTGACGGCGCGCGGCTGATGAACGGCTATGCGCCAGATCTTATGCTGCATTGCGAGCGCGTGGTGCGCTCTGCCACGGCCATGGGCCTTGCTAGCCCCTATACCGCCGCCGAAATTCGCCAGATCATCCAAAACGGCATCCGCCACTTCCCGCGTGGAGTGGACCTTTATCTCCGCCCGATGATGTGGTCCACTGAAGGCTCGGTCGGCTTCATTGACGCAGACCCCGATTCTACCGAGATCGCGATTGTGCTGGAAGCCCTGCCCATGTCCACTCCCGGCCCCTTTGCGCTGACGGTAAGCCCCTTTAAGCGCCCGCACCAAGATACCGCCCTGACCGAGGCCAAAGCCGCCTGCCTTTACCCCAATAATGGCCGGATATTGCGAGAGGCCCGCGAGCGCGGCTTTAACAACGCCCTATCGCTTGATCTTGATGGCCATGTTGCTGAAACCGCTTCCACCAACGTATTTTTCATTAAAGACGGCGTGTTTTACACGCCCGTGCCCAATGGCACCTTCCTAAATGGCATCACCCGCCAGCGGGTTATTAAGCTGCTGGGAGAGGCTGGCCATGAGGTGGTTGAAAAGAGCCTGACAGTTGAAGATTTCGCCAATGCCGACGAGATTTTCACCACCGGCAACGCCAACAAGGTTCAAATGGTTACACGGTTTGAAGACCGCGAGTTGCCCACCGAGCAGAGCCTTAAGGTGCGCCAGCTTTACTGGGATTACGCCGAATCCAAGCCGGCGATTCGCTAATGCGCGCAATCGAGATCACGAAGGCGGGCGGCCCCGAAGTGCTGGCCCTGTGCACGCGCCCCGTGCCAGCGCCCGCACATGAGGAAATTCTGATCAAGATCGAAGCCGCTGGGGTTAATCGCCCTGATGCGCTCCAACGTGCGGGGGCCTATGCCCCGCCCAAAGGCGCGTCTGATTTGCCGGGCCTAGAGGCCGCGGGCGAGGTGGTGGCCGTTGGCGCAGGCGTTACCCGCTGGCAGGTTGGCGATAAAGTGTGCGCGTTGCTTCCCGGTGGCGGCTATGCCGAATTTGCCACCACCCACCAAGACCACGCCATGCGAGTGCCAGACGGCCTCAACATGGTCGAAGCCGCCGCCCTCTGCGAGACATATTTCACCGTCTGGAGCACTGTTTTTATGCGGGGACGCCTGCAAGCGGGCGAGACATTTTTGGTGCATGGCGGAAGCTCCGGCATTGGCACTACGGCCATCCAGCTTGCCCATGCTTTTGGCGCACGGGTGTTTACCACGGCGGGCAGCGATGAAAAATGCGCGCTGTGTGAAAGCCTCGGGGCCGAAGCCGCGATTAACTACAAAACCCAAGATTATGGTGAAGAGATCAAGCGCCTGACGGGCGGTAAAGGCGTTGATCTGATCCTCGATATGGTTGGTGGAAGTTACATTCCCCGCAATATCCGCGCCCTCGCGCTGGAGGGCCGCTTGGTGATGATCGCCTTTCTTGGTGGCCCGAAAGCCGAGCTGAATTTTGCGCATATCATGATGAAACGGCTTGAGGTTACCGGCGCTACGCTGCGCCCGCAATCAGACCAAGCCAAAGCCACCATCGCCGAGGCCCTGCGCCAACAGGTGTGGCCGCTGCTGGATTCAGGCCGCATCAAGCCGATCATGGACCAAACTTTCCCGCTGGAAGACGCGGCCAAAGCGCATGTCCGCATTGAAAGCAGCGGCCATATCGGTAAGATTGTGCTGACGCTGTAGCCAAGGGGTGCTTGAAGGCATATATTAAAACGGTAGCGCCCTCAGGAGGCCATAATGCCGGATGACCAAGCCCGTGAGCCGGTGAAAGTGCCGCTCGTGAAAGAACCGCTTAGCGTGCTGCAAACCTTGCGCACTGCGCGGCGCAATGTGCTTGAAATCATCCCCGATATTTGCACCAAGCAGCCGATGGTGAGCGGCAAAACCGCCATGGTGCGCTGGCATATGGTGATGGACCCGGGGGCTTTAAAGCGGGTGCTGAAGGATAACCTTGCGAACTACCCCAAATCTGACATCACCAAAAACCTGCTGCGCCCCGCCATTGGTGACAGCATGTTTATTGCCGAAGGGGCGCATTGGCGCTGGCAAAGACGCGCGGCGGCGCCGGTGTTTTCCCATCGCAATATCGCGGCGCTTGCGCCGATTATGTCGGCCTCTGCCGACGCGGTTTGCGCGCGGCTGGCGGGGCAGGCTGAGGCCGATATGTTTGAGCAAATGGTGCAGGCGACCTTTGAGGTGATTTCCAGTGTTACCTTTTCCGGTGCGGGCGAAATGGCGGGAGACGAGGTGCACAAGGCGATTGATCGCTTCATTGACCAATCTGCGCGCGTGTCTTTGCTGGATGTTATCGGCGTTCCCACATGGGTGCCGCGCCCCTCTCGGCTGTTTGGCGGTAATCCGGTGGCCGATATGAAGCGGGTGGCGGATGCCGCAATTGAGAAGCGTCGGAAGGTGGGGGCGAAAGAGGTGCCAGACCTGCTCGACCTGCTGCTTGAGGGTATGGACCCTGAAACTAAGCGCCAGATGAACAATGCCGAGCTGCGAGACAACCTGCTGACGTTCATTGTGGCGGGCCACGAAACCACGGCCCTCACGCTGGCTTGGGCGCTTTACCTGTGCGCCTTTGACCAAGATGTGCAGGAAAAGCTGTACAGCGAGGCGGTGGCGGTGCTTGATGGCCGGATTGCCGGACCAGAGGATATCGGCAGCCTTCCCTACACCGAGCAAGTGATAAAAGAGACCCTGCGGCTCTACCCGCCCGCCCCGTTTATTTCTCGTACAGCTCAAGGGCCTGATGAGCTATGCGGGCGGGAAATACGCAAGAAAGACACGGTGATACTGCCAATATATGCCCTGCAACGCAATGAGCAGCTTTGGCCAGAGCCAGACGCATTTAAGCCAGACCGCTTTGCAAAAGGCGCAAAATATGACCGCTTTGCGTGGTTGCCCTTTGGGGATGGCCCAAGGGTTTGCATCGGGGCGCATTTTGCCATGGTGGAAGCGCAAATTATACTCGCAAGCTTGATTTTGCGCTATAAGTTTGAACCCGTGGCCGGGAAAGACCCTGTGCCCGAAATGGTTCTGACTTTGCGGCCCAAAGGCGGGGTGTGGCTGAGAATCTCGCCCCGCATATAAGGGCTGCCTCGCGGTGCTCGGCTATCGCGGCGCGTCCAGCGTTGTCCTGTTTTGCAGTATTGTACCTGCGCCGCGCGGCAACGGTAGCGCTTTTGAAATGTGGATATCATTTCCATATTGTCCAAATATTCCGGGGGTGAGCGTAGCGAGGGGGCTGGCCCCCTTGCCGAGCCGAAGGCGAGGCTACGGCGCCGCAGCGCATTTTTCCTCTGGTAAAATGCCCGCCCACTGGGCGGCTTAGGTCGCTTCGTCTCCAAGAATTTGCGGTTCGGTTCTTGCTTTGCAGCCACTGCGTGGGCAGATTCGGCAGGTAATGCCAATAGGTTGAGCCGCGCCGAGGTCTGGCAGCCAGTCGGCGAGCATAGCGCGTTGCTCAAAGTGGATGATCAGCATGGCAGCGTTTAGCTCGGGGGGGCGGCCAAAGGCGGGGGTTGTTTGGGCCTCGGCAATGGCAAGCCCGATGAATTTGTGCTTGCCCGGCAGTTCCAGCAGTGCGGCAACGGGGATATGCGGGGTGGCGAAGGCCTGAAATAGCGGCCAGAGCGGGCAGGCATTGCCGTGGCGGGGGAAAGTGAAATCTGCAATGGGGCGGCGAAACAGCGCGCGCCCTGCGGCATTGGCGATGATCAGACCCATCGGTGGGGCGGCTGTTTGGCTGGGGTCTTGAAACGCGAGGCGGCGAAAGGCTGTGTGCAGATCTGAGCCAAAAGCGTCTGCGATTTTGGAGGGGTTATAGTGGTTCCGCCGCGCTGTTTTGGTGAAATCACTTTTTGGCATCGCTTGTGCATCTTGTGCATAGTTCTGCAAAAATTCGGTCACTAGGCGGTTGGTTTCCGGGTTTTCCAGCGCGCTGTCATCTGCCATAATTCTGTTAACGATATAGGCAACCTCCACCGAGGTAGCCGGCGCTTCGCCGAGGCTATCAAGCTGGGGAAAGTTATAATTATGCCGCATTAGAAAAGCGTCCAGCTCCTCTTGCGGGGTGGCAATTCCAAGTTTCGGGTCTGCCTTTTTATCAAAATACTGCACAAGCGACTGCGCCGAATCTGTTAGGCGGCGGCTTTCTTCGTGGATGATCGTATGGAATCTCGCCTGCTTTTCCGGCTCGATATCTTCGATGTTTGTTAATATATTAGCGGTTGAGCGAATGGCGGTGATATTTGAGAGCATCCCATGCAGGCTTTCGGCCAGAAAGGGATCATGCGTTAGCCTGTCCGAGAGCGCGGTTATCATTGCCTCCTGATCTCGGGTTTGGCGGTACAAGGCCGCGATCATCTGTGCCCAGCCCGGAAACCGCCCCGCCAGCTCCTCGATCCCCGCCACTTCAGCTCCAATGCTGGGGTGGTGCGCCGCGGCCTCGTGGAGGTCTGATATTTTTGCCGAATCAACCCCGTCTGAGAGGCTGGACGCGGGCACATCGAGGACCCGTGCAATGGACAAAAGCACTTTTCCGGCCACCGCGCGGCGGTTATGCTCGATCAGGTTCAGATAGGAAGCCGAGATGCCGGCTTTTTCAGCTAGCGATTTTTGGGTCAGCTTTGCTTGCCTACGTTGCTCGCGTATACGGGTGCCGGAAAGAGATTTTCGCATGGGATTCCAAGCCTTTGCCGAATTTGGTTGAAAATTAGTTTACAGTTTGCTCAGGTTCATTAGCAATACTTTTACAAATTTTCGCTGTAAACACAATCAGTTATTGCAAAGTTAACAATCCTGCCCAAAATAACGCTGCGGCAACATAGTCGCGCCGGTTCGCCGGATAAACCGACACGAATGGGAGGAAATTCATGTCTAAACTTATAATGAACCGTCGTGGGTTGCTAAAGACTGGGGCCGCAGTTGGCGCTGGCATGGCAATGCCAACGATTCTGACGGCTGCTAGCCACGCGGGCTATACCAATGCGCCAACAGGCAGCACGGTAACGCTTGGCTTTAACGTACCACAAACCGGTGCTTACGCTGATGAGGGCGCTGACGAGCTGCGCGCTTATGAGCTAGCTGTTAAGCACCTGAACGGCCAAGGCGATGGCGGGATGATGAACACATTCTCGTCCAAAGAGCTAAAAGGCAACGGGATTTTGGGCAAAGAGGTTGCGTTTGTAACCGGTGACACCCAGACCAAATCTGACGCGGCGCGCGCTTCTGCGCAATCCATGATCCAAAAAGACGGCGCTGTGATGATCACAGGCGGCTCTTCTTCGGGCGTGGCGATTGCGGTGCAGGGCCTTTGCCAAGAAGCTGGCGTTATCTTTATGGCGGGCTTGACCCACTCTAACGACACCACCGGCAAAGACAAAAAAGCCAATGGTTTCCGTCACTTCTTTAACGGGTATATGTCTGCGGCGGCACTCGCACCTGTTTTGGCTGAAATGTATGGCGAAGATCGTAATGCCTATCACCTGACAGCTGACTACACATGGGGCTGGACTCAGCAAGAGTCCATCCAGGCAGCAACCGAAGCCAAAGGCTGGAATACAGTAGCCAACGTGCTGACACCGCTGACCACCACAGACTTCAGCTCTTATGTTGCGCCTGTGCTCAACTCTGGTGCCGATATTCTGGTGCTGAACCACTACGGTGGTAACATGATCAACTCGCTGACATCTGCTGTGCAGTTTGGCCTGCGGGACAAAATGGTTAACGGCAAGAACTTCGAGATCGTTGTGCCGCTTTACTCGCGCCTGATGGCTCGTGGTGCTGGCGAAAACGTTAAGGGCATCTTTGGCTCAACCAACTGGCATTGGTCTTTGCAAGACGAAGGTTCAAAAGCCTTTGTTCAAAGCTTTGGCCAAGAGTATGGCTTCCCGCCATCACAGGCTGCGCACACCGTTTATTGCCAAACGCTGCTTTATGCAGATGCGTGTGAGCGCGCTGGCACCCACAATCCTTGTGGGGTTGCTGAAGCGCTTGAGGGCTTTAAGTTCTCTGGCCTTGGTAACGGCGATGTTGAGTATCGCGCCGAAGACCACCAGTGCTTCAAAGACGTGCTGGTTGTGAAGGGTAAAGAGAACCCGACCTCCGAGTTCGACCTTCTGGAAGTTGTTCAGGTTACGCCACGTGCGCAAGTTGAATACCCTGCTGATCACCCAATGTTTGCGGGCGGTGCGCTGGGTTCTTGCAACGCCGGCGGTTAAGTTTCCCCCTCGGGAAAACCTTCCGGTCGCGCTTTGCGCGCGGCCGGCTTTTCTGCAAAGTTTGCAGACCTCATTCACATAAAACGGAGCGGGCCGAGCTATGGACGCCATCCTTCTGCAAGTACTAAACGGGATAGACAAGGGCAGCGCCTATGCGCTTATCGCCTTGGGCCTCACCCTGATTTTCGGCACGCTCGGCGTGGTAAACTTCGCCCACGGGGCCTTGTTTATGATCGGCGCCTTTGTGGCGGTGACCGTTGGCAAAATACTGGACATCTCCAAAGTCACCCTCGACCCTGTAAGGGTTGATTTTCTTGGCAATCCGGCCAAGATTAAAACGCCGTATGTAACCGAATGGTTCGGCGAATTTGGCTTTTGGATGATCGAGTGGTCGGTGCTGGTATCGGTGATTGTCGCCATTCCGGTGATGGTCCTGATCGGGATCATTCTGGAACGCGGCCTGATCAAGCACTTTTATGACCGCCCGCATGCAGACCAAATTCTAGTGACCTTTGGCCTCGCGATTGTGCTGCAAGAGGTTATCAAGGCGGTTTTCGGTGCCAACCCCATTCCGCAATCAGCCCCTGAGCTGCTTAAAGGCTCGCTCGATTTTGGCGTGATGATCGGGATGGCGGAAAACACCGTTATCTATCCGCTCTGGCGTCTGGTGTATTTCTGCTTCTCCGACCTGATTATTGGTGGCGTGTTTGCCTTTTTGCGCTTCACCACCTTTGGTATGGTTGTGCGGGCTGGCATGGCAGACCGCGAAACCGTGGGCTTGCTTGGCATTAATATCGACAAGCGTTTCACCATTATGTTTGGTGTGGCCGCCGCAGTGGCGGGCCTTGCGGGCGTAATGTATACGCCGATTAACCCGCCAAATTACCATATGGGTATGGATTTTCTGGTGCTGAGCTTTGTGGTGGTTGTGGTTGGCGGCATGGGTAGTTTGCCCGGTGCTGTGGCTGCGGGCTTCTTGCTCGGTATTCTTGAGAGCTTTGCCTCTATGCCGCTGATTAAAGATGCGATTGCAGCCATTGGCCTGCCAAGCATCGACCAAATTATCATTTACCTCGTGGCTGTTATAGTCTTGCTGGTTCGGCCTCGTGGGCTGATGGGCAAAGCTGGCATGATGGAGGATTAAGGACATGAACCTGATGAAAGACCGCTTGCTTCTGATCATATTCGCCTGTGTTGTTTTGGCAGCGCCCCTGATCTTTGCGCCCACCGGCGCCGCCTACCCAGACCTAT
Source organism: Paracoccaceae bacterium (assembly GCA_002402045.2). Lineage (GTDB taxonomy): Bacteria > Pseudomonadota > Alphaproteobacteria > Rhodobacterales > Rhodobacteraceae > UBA3077. The sequence continues at coordinate 187,950 of NVUX02000074.1, forward strand.
TGCAGCGCTTTGCGATATACGGGATTTTTGCCATCGGGTTTAACATCCTGTTTGGCCTCACCGGCTACCTTAGCTTTGGCCACGCCGCCTTTCTGGGGGTGGGTTCTTATTCCGCTGTCTGGATGTTCAAGCTCCTGAGCATGAACATTGTGCCCGCGCTTCTGCTCTCTATCGTGATCGCCGGAGTGTTTTCCTTGCTTATTGGCTATATCAGCCTGCGGCGCTCGGGGATCTACTTCTCGATCCTCACGCTGGCGCTGGCGCAGATGTGCTATAACTTGGCGTACTCGGTGCTCACGCCGCTCACCAATGGGGAAACCGGTTTGCAGCTTCGGCTGGATGACCCTCGCATTCTTGATGCGGCGGGCGATGCGGGCAGCTTGCCCTCCACCAATTTCTTTGGCTTGGAGATGAAAGAGGTTTTCTGGAACCCGACGATTTTTGGCTATGATCTGCAATTTAACTGGGGCTACTACGTGTGCGCCTTACTGCTCATCTTGTCCTTCTGGATCTCCATCCGCATTTTCCGCTCGCCTTTCGGGCTGATCCTGCGGGCAGTTAAAACCAACCAAACACGGCTGAATTATACCGGCATTAATTCGCGCCCCTACACCCTTGCGGCCTTCGTGATTTCCGGCATGTTTGCTGGCCTCGCGGGCGGCCTTCTGGCCACAATGGACCCATTAGCAGGTGCCGAGCGCATGCAATGGACCGTTGGCGGCGAAGTGGTGCTGATGGTGGTGCTTGGCGGCATGGGCACGTTGAGCGGGCCGGTTTTGGGCGCGGTTTTCATCAAGTACTTTGAGAACATCTTCTCCAAAATCAACGATGGCGTGTTGCATGGCTGGTTTGCCATCATGCCGGAGTGGATTGAAAATGCCATGGTGCTTATCGTCTCGCCTTTTGTCGGCAAAGGCTGGCACCTTACTCTTGGGGCGCTGTTTATGATTGTCGTAATTTTCCTGCCCGGCGGGCTGGTAGAAGGTGCCCAGAAAATTGGTGCCAAACTATCGGGCGCTAACAAGCGCGCGGCCAAAGTGGGGATAGAATAATGGGTATTCTCGAAGTCCAGAACGTCAATAAACGCTTCGGCGGTTTGCAGGCGCTCAACAACGTTAACCTAAGTGTGACTGAAGGCTCGGTGCATGCGCTGATCGGGCCAAACGGGGCAGGAAAATCAACCTTCCTGAATTGCCTGATTGGCAAGCTCAAGCCTGACACCGGCAGCGTTATGTTTGACGGCAAGCCTGTGCTGGGCAAAAAGCCACATGAAATCAACCAGCTCGGCGTTTCTCGCGTGTTTCAAACCCCCGAGATCTTCAGTGATCTTACGGTGTTTGAAAACGTGATGATCCCGTGCTTTGCTCACCGTGACGGTGCATTTAAGGTCAACGCTTTTGCGCGGGTGCTGCGGGATAAAGAGATCCGGCAACAGGCCGAACACATGTTGGAAGACATGGGTATGAAGGACAAAATGAATGCCCATGCCGGCTCGCTTTCTCGCGGTGATAAACGTCGTTTGGAAATGGCGATGTGCCTTGTGCAAGAGCCAAAATTGCTGCTGCTGGATGAGCCAACAGCGGGCATGGCGCGGGCCGATACCAACAACACGATTGATCTGCTCAAGCATATCGGCGAGACTCGCAACATCACCAAAGTAATCATCGAGCATGATATGCATGTGGTGTTTTCCCTTGCCACCACCATATCGGTGCTGGCTCAAGGCACAATTATCGCCGAGGGTCTGCCAGAAGAAATCAAAGGCCACCCGAAGGTGCGCGAAGCCTATCTCGGGGAGGCCGAAGTATGAACGATAAAACCAACAAGCCGGTATACTTTTCAGTGCATGATATTCATGCCTATTATGGCGAAAGCTATATCGTGCAGGGCGTTTCCTTTAACGTGCACGAAGGCGAGATTCTGGCGCTTTTAGGCCGGAATGGCGCGGGTAAAACATCAACCTTGCGGACCATCGCACGGCTGGCAGACCCTGCGCTGAAAACCGGTGAAATTTGGCTGGACCATCAGCCGATTCACGATATGAAAAGCTTTGAGGCCTCGCAGGCAGGCATTGGCCTTGTGCCGGAAGACCGCCGGATTATCCAAGGCCTGACGGTGGAAGAAAACCTGCGCCTCGCCCAAATCGCCCCGCCGATTGGCTGGTCGATCGAGCGGATTTTTGAGCTGTTTCCACGCCTTAAAGAGCGGCGCAAGCAAGAGGGTACCACGCTTTCTGGTGGCGAGCAGCAAATGCTGGCCATTGGCCGCGCGCTAGCCCGCGATCTTAAGCTTTTGCTGCTTGATGAGCCATATGAGGGCCTTGCACCGGTGATTGTGCAGGAAATTGAGCGCACACTGCGCGAGATTAAAGAGCTGGGCATCACCACGATCATTGTTGAGCAAAACGCCGTAGCGGCGCTCAAACTGGCCGACCGCGCCGTGATTCTGGACACGGGCACCGTGGTTTTTGATGGCACAGCGCAAGAGGTGCTGGACAATGCGCAGCTTCGCGAAGAATATCTGGCGATCTAACAAAAAAATAGGGTGTATGACATGACCGAAAAGCTTTATCCGCCGTCAAAAGAATTTGTGGCTACCGCGCATATTAACGATGCGCAATACAAAGAAATGTATGAAGCCTCGATTTCCGACCCCGATGCCTTTTGGGGCGAGCAGGGCAAACGGCTTGATTGGATTACGCCCTACACCAAGGTTAAAAACACTACGTTTGAGTACCCTGATGTGTCTATCAAGTGGTATGAAGACGGCGAGCTAAATGTGTGTGCCAACTGTGTTGACCGCCATTTGGAAACCCGCGGAGACCAAGTTGCTATCATCTGGGAGGGTGACGAGCCGGACCAGAGCAAGAGCATTACTTATACCGAGCTGCACGAGCGCGTTAGCAAATTCGGCAATGTTCTCAAGGGAATGGGTGTTGGCAAAGGCGACCGCGTGGTGCTTTATATGCCGATGATCCCTGAGGCCGCCTATGCCATGCTGGCCTGTGCCCGTATCGGCGCCATCCACTCGATCGTGTTTGCCGGCTTCTCGGCCGATGCCCTTGCGAACCGGATTAATGCGTCTGAAGCCAAGGTGGTGATTACGGCTGACTACGCGCCGCGTGGCGGCCGTAAAACCCCGCTGAAATCCAACACCGACGCCGCGCTGCTGCATTGCAGCGACAAGGTGAAAATGCTGGTTGTGCAGCACACGGGTGGCCAAACCACATGGAAAGAGGGCCGCGATTTTTACCTGCACGAGCTGGAAAAAACCGTGTCGGCTGATTGCCCGCCAGAAGTGATGAACGCCGAAGACCCGCTGTTTATCCTCTATACGTCTGGCTCTACCGGTATGCCGAAAGGCGTGGTGCATAGCACGGGCGGATACCTCGTTTATGCCGCCATGACCCACAAATACAGCTTTGATTACCATGATGGAGACATATTCTGGTGCACGGCTGATGTGGGCTGGGTAACCGGCCACAGCTATATTATTTACGGCCCACTGGCCAACGGCGCAACGACCGTAATGTTTGAAGGCGTGCCAACCTACCCCGATGCCAGCCGTTTTTGGCAGGTGGTGGACAAGCATAAGGTAAACCAGTTTTATACCGCCCCCACCGCCATTCGGGCGCTTATGGGGCAGGGTAAAGAATGGGTTGAAAAGTGCGATCTTTCCAGCCTCAAGCTGCTTGGCTCAGTGGGTGAGCCGATCAACCCCGAGGCGTGGCATTGGTATAATGATGTGGTTGGCAAAGGCATTTGCCCGATTATAGACACTTGGTGGCAAACCGAAACTGGCGGCCATATGATGACCCCGCTGCCCGGCGCCCACGCCACCAAGCCCGGCTCTGCCATGCGGCCATTTTTTGGTATTAAGCCGATTATTCTGGAGCCCGAATCAGGCAAAGAGATTACGTCGGTTGAAGCTTCTGGTGTGCTTTGCATTACCGATAGCTGGCCCGGCCAAATGCGCACCGTTTGGGGTGACCATGAGCGTTATATTTCGGCCTATTTCGCCGATTATAAGGGCTATTACTTCACGGGTGACGGTTGCAAGCGCGATGCTGATGGCGATTACTGGATTACCGGCCGCGTGGACGATGTGATTAATGTTTCGGGCCACCGGATGGGCACTTCTGAGGTGGAAAGCGCTTTGGTGGCGCATGTCGCCGTGGCTGAAGCCGCCGTTGTGGGCTATCCGCATGATATCAAAGGGCAGGGCATTTATGCCTATGTGACCCTGATGAACGATGTGGAGCCAACTGAAGAGCTGCGCAAAGAGCTTGAAAAATGGGTGCGCACTGAAATTGGCCCTATCGCCAAGCCAGACCTGATTCAATGGGCGCCGGGCCTGCCCAAAACCCGCTCTGGCAAAATCATGCGCCGTATTCTGCGCAAAATTGCGGAAAACGATTTTGATAGTTTGGGCGACATTTCTACCTTGGCCGACTCGTCGGTGGTAGAAGAGTTGATCGCAAACCGGATGGGCAAATAAAATATACAGCGGGGGCTTCGCGGCCCCCGCTTGTAGACGTGGCGTTGAAAATATGGTCCTATGACCTATTCAACCCACACAGGATTTCAAATCATGGCTAAAAACCTTAAAAACACCGCGCTCATCATTGGAATGGCCCTCTTTCTGGCTGGCTGTAATGTGCCGCTTATTCCGGGGATTTAGGCAAAGGTCGAGCCGGCCTCGCCTTCCTGAATATGCAGCCGTGTTGCGCTGCTTTCTAATGCTTCAAAAAGCTCCGGCCCTGTGCCGGTGAGCCACGCTTGCGCCTTAAGCGCGTGCAGCTCGCTGTAAAGCGCGGCGCGGCGGTCGGCGTCTAAGTGGGCGGCGACTTCGTCTAGCAGCAATATTGGCGGCGCGCCAAAATCATCCCGCAGGGCGCGGGCATTGGCGAGGATGAGCGAAATCAGCAAGGCCTTTTGCTCCCCCGTGGAGCAGGCTCGCGCCTCTACACCTTTGGCCTGATACACTGCGCGCAGGTCGGCACGATGCGGGCCGTCAAGCGTACGCCCTGCGCGGAGGTCTTGCATGCGGCCCGCGCTGAAAGCTTCGGTTAACTCTGCGGGCGTTGTTAGGCTGTCTCCGATTAGGCTCAGCTCTGCGGTTGGGAAGGCGGTTTTAGCGTTGTCTTGCGCGATTTGTAGGCGGGCCATCACATCAGCGCGATTGGCTACTATTTCAGCGCCGCTTTCGGCCATCTGCACCTCTAGCGCGCCATACCACGAAGCATCATTTGCCTGATCTTTCAGCAGGCGGTTGCGGTCTCGCATCGCCTTTTCATAGGCCAGTGTGGCCTCGGCGTGCTTGGGGTGAAAGCTCATCACCATCCGGTCCAGAAACCGCCGCCGCTCGCCCGCGCCCTCAACCCACAGCCTGTCCATAACCGGCACTAGCCAGACAATGCGGGCAAGGCGACCCAAAGCCAGCTGCGGGGCTTTTTTGCCGTCTATCTCCACGCTGCGGGGCGTGTCATTTTCGGCGCGGGTGCTGACCTCGTGAATTTCTGAAAGGCTGTGCAATTCAGCGCTCACCTTCCAGCCCAAAGCCTCGGGCTGGCGCATAAGTTCAGACGGGCTCGCACGGCGCAGGCCGCGCCCCGGCGAGAGCATCGAAATGGCTTCCAGAATGTTGGTTTTACCGGCGCCATTGGCACCGTAAAGCGCCATTATTCCGCCATCAGATTCGATGTGCGCGTGCTTATAGGAGCGGAAATGCGAGAGGGTTAGGCTGGTGACCGCGAGGCGGGGCATTTACACCCGCATCGGCATCACGACATAAATCGCGCTGTCATCATTGCCTTCGCGCATCAGCGTTGGGTCGCCCGATGAGTTAAACATAAACACCGCGTTTTCACGGTCCACCTGATTAGCGATTTCTAGCAAGTATTTGGCATTAAAGCCAATTTCAAGGTGCTCATCACCATAAGCTACTGCCAGCTCTTCCTCGGCAGCGCCGCTATCAGGCGCGTTCACTGATAGCACCAAGCGGTCTTCATCAAGGGTTAGCTTCACGGCGCGCGAGCGCTCGGAAGACACAGTAGACACTCGGTCAACCGCGCGGGCAAATTCGGCGGCGTCTACTTCAAGCCGTTTGGTGTTTCCGGTCGGAATGACGCGGGTGTAATCAGGGAAGGTGCCGTCAATCACCTTAGAGGTCAGCGTGACCTCGGGGGTGGCAAAGCGGATTTTGGTTTCGGACACAGACACCGCAATCATGGCGTCGTCATCTCCCAGCAGCTTGCCAAGCTCGGCCACGGTTTTGCGCGGTACAATTACGCCCGGTAGCTCTTCGGCCCCAATGGGTAAATCAGCATCAATGCGTGCCAGCCGGTGGCCATCGGTGGCCACACAGCGCAGCACAAGGCCATCAGCGCCTTGTGAGGCATGCATATAAACCCCGTTGAGGTAATACCTTGTTTCCTCTGTAGAAATCGCAAATTTAGCCTTGTCAAACAGCCGCCGTAATACTGGCGCTTTGGCGGGGAAATTGCACTCATACTCGCTGCTCGCCATGATCGGAAAATCTTCACGCGGCAGCGTAGCTAAGCTGAAATGCGACCGACCAGCGGTGATTTCCATGCGCCCTGAGGTGCCATCATCCGAAAGTGCCACCATTGCGCCATCGGGCAGTTTGCGCACAATTTCGTGCAGCATATGGGCCGGCACGGTGGTGGCCCCTGCCTGCTCTACCATCGCGGGTGATTTATCTATGATCTCGATATCGAGATCAGTGGCGCGAAAACTCACCGTCTCGCCCTCGGCCTCGATCAGCACATTGGCGAGGATGGGAATGGTATTGCGCCGCTCCACAACCGACTGCGCGCGGCTCATCGCTTTTAACAGGGCAGAGCGTTCAATACTGGCTTTCATAATTCTCACCACGGTTGCTTTTGTTGGAAAATAACCCTAGCGGATATAGGGAGAAGTTCAAGCGGTAAAGGCAATGTGGATGGGTTGAATGTGTCCTACATTCTTGTTCACCTGCAACCACCTAGGTTGCTACTCAAACCATACATTTGCGTTGCCTGCAAATTTTGCGGTAAACATTTCCACGAGGTGGGGGAAGTAAGGCTCTAAATGGAATTTATTTTGCCCGATAACCCCATGGATATTCTTAGCATCCATTGCGACAACTGGGTCATCATACATTGAAGACATTAAGTCGGATGCATAGGCAATTTCCGCAAATTTCTCGGCGGTCAATGGGTTGAAGTACCGCAGAATATCGAGGGTAGGAACATGCCCGCCAATTCCCAATTCAACAATCGCATCGTTAAAACGGTGGTCGAGTGCCCATGAAGAAAAATGTCCAACTTTCATAGCGGCAATGTATGGACGTAGTTAAGGAAGTCAATCGCACCTATGCTTCCAGCATCCGCCGCAGCAATTCCACGTCATCAGCGATCTGGCTATCGGTCAGCTTCATTTCCTCCACCCGCTTCACAGCGTGAATCACGGTCGTATGGTCTCGCCCGCCAAATTTTCGGCCAATTTCGGGCAGAGATTTAGCGGTGAGCGACTTGCTCAGGAACATCGCAACTTGCCTTGGGCGGGCCACAGCGCGGGCGCGCCGAGGGGATAACAGATCCGAAATGCGGAGGTTATAATGCTCGGCGACCTTGCGTTGGATTTCGTCGATGGTGACTTTGCGGTCAGACTGGCGTAGTAAATCTGCCAGAGATTCTTGTGCCATATCCATCGTAATATCGCGCCCCACCAAGGAGCCAAAAGCAAACAGCCGCGTCAGCGCGCCTTCAAGCACCCGCACGTTGGAGCTAATGCGGTGCGCCAGAAATTCCAGCACTTTTACGTCAAGGCCCACAGTTGGGTTGGCTCTGGCTTGTGCCTCGGCTTTGGCGTGTAAAATGCCTAGGCGTAGCTCATAATTCGTCGGATGCAGGTCTACCACCAAGCCCCATTGCAGGCGCGAGCGGATACGCTCTTCCAAGCCTTCAATCTCGCCCGGTGAGCGGTCAGCCGATATAACTATCTGCTTACCTTGTTCGATCAAGGCATTGAAGGTATGGAAAAATTCGTCTTGGGTCGAGTTTTTACCGGCAATGAATTGCAGGTCATCGACCATCAGCATATCGACCGAGCGGAACTGCTCTTTGAAGCTATGCATATCCTTAAAGCGTAGGGCTTGCACAAAACGGAACATGAATTGCTCGGCGGAAAGGTAAAGTACTCGCGCATCAGACCGTGTGGCCCGCACTTCATGTGCAATCGCGTGCATCAGGTGGGTTTTTCCCAAGCCTACACCGCCATAAAGGAACAGCGGATTAAACGTAACATCGCCACCTTCGGCCACGCGGCGCGCGGCGGCATGGGCCAGCTCGTTGGGCGTGCCGACAACGAATTGGTCAAAGGTGAAACGGCTATCTAGCGGCGAAGACGCCAGGCGTGGCTCGGCGGGTTTGGCTGCTGCTCTTTCAACCGGCCGTGGCGCCACAGGTGCGGTGGTTTGGCTGGGGGCTTCAAAAGCCAGGCGGCCAATCTCTACGCCTTCGGCCACGAATAGGTGCAAAATTACATCAGAATAATTGCGCTGCACCCAGTTGCCCATAAAGTTGGTTGGCACTGAAAATCGAGCGGTCCCGCCCTCGACGCTAAGCAATTCCAAGGGTTCGATCCAATTGCTAAACGCATCAGCACCAATGGTGCTTCGCAGCTCGGTTCTAATGCGTCCCCAGCAATCAATATGGCTTAATGCGTCCATTTTTGTCCCAATTCGCGCCTGCGCGACCTAGCCCTGCCTTGGGGCGATTATTGTTTTTTCGTCATGGCGCAAAACAATAGGAAACCTTGATCAAAAACCAGGTTTTGACGGGCGTCTACAATTGTTTTGACGGCGCTTTCGGGCAGAATGCGGATGATCGCCAAGCTTATGAGCGAAGCTATACCAAGCGCCCAGATTCGGGCAAGAGCACGAATCGCAGAAACTTAACTTTTTTGTGTCAATAAAAAAGCACGCTGAAAAGCGTGCTTTTTGAAAAACCGAAAGGCGGTTGCTTTACGCAGCCATCGCTTTCACGCGCTTCGCAAGACGCGAAACTTTACGGCTGGCCGTGCTTTTGTGCCAGATACCTTTGGTCACGCCACGCATGATTTCAGGCTGGGCGTTTTTAAGCGCCGTAGCGGCCACAGTCTGGTCGCCGCCTACAATGGCTTCTTCCACGCGGCGGATATAAGTCTTGATCCGTGTGCGGCGGTTTTTGTTGATTTCAGCGCGACGCTCAGATGTACGAGCGCGTTTTTTTGATTGGGGCGAGTTAGCCATAATTTTTAATCCGGTTTTTCATGTAATTCGTTGAAGCGATCCTCTACGCCCGATAGGAAGCAGAGTCAACAGGGTTGGTGCTATTTGCCCCGAAATTGTGGCGCACGTTTTTCAGAAAACGCGGCCATGCCTTCAGATTGGTCCTCTGTCGCAAAAAGCGCGTGGAAAACACGGCGCTCATAAAGCAGGCCTTCACGCAGCGTGGTTTCATATGCACGGTTCACGGTTTCCTTGATCGCCATGGTCGTTAGCATCGATTTTTCTGCAATTTTGCCTGCGGTTGCCTTGGCATCTTTCAGTAAATCCTTACACGGCACCACGCGCGAAACCAGCCCAGAGCGCTCAGCCTCCTCAGCTTCCATAAAACGCCCCGTCAGGTTCATTTCCATGGCTTTTGATTTTCCGACGAATCGGGTCAGCCGCTGGGTGCCGCCAATGCCGGCCATCACGCCAAGGTTCACCTCGGGCTGGCCAAATTTCGCGGTGTCGGAGGCAATAATAAAATCACACATCATCGCCAGCTCACAGCCGCCGCCAAGGGCAAAGCCGGAAACAGCCGCGATGATGGGCTTGCGGGTGCGGAGAATGGCTTCGGTTTCGGAGGTGAAATAATCCTCCATAAACATGTCGACAAAACTTTTGTCAGCCATTTCTTTTATGTCGGCCCCTGCGGCAAAGGCCTTTTCAGAGCCGGTGATAATAATCGCCCGCACGTTCTTGTCGGCATCCGCCGCGGCCAAAGCCTGCCCTAGCTCACCCAAAAGCTGGGCGTTGAGTGCGTTGAGCGCCTCGGGACGGTTGAGCGTGATCATGGTTACATGATCCTCGGTGTCCACAAGAATGGTTTCGTAAGCCATAAAGGATTCCTTCGTAATTCAGCCCCGAAAGTGTAGCATGGCGGGCGGTTTGGTCAAGCCTTCAAGGTTTGATTTTTGTATTCTTGCTCAATTTCCAGCAGCCGCTGCTTGCGCCACAAGCCGCCACCATACCCCGTGAGCGCGCCATCTGCCCCGATCACACGATGGCACGGAATAACCAGTGCGATCTGGTTTGCGCCATTGGCGCGGGCCACCGCACGGGCGGCGCTGGGGCGGGAGATTTGCTGGGCAATTTGCCCATAGCTCCGCGTTTCCCCTGCCGGAATTTTTTGCAATTCACCCCAGACCGCACGGGTAAACGCGCTGCCATACAGGGCGGTTGGCGTGGCGAAAACCGCGGATTCGCCACTGAAATAGGCTGCAAGTTCAGCGCGGATCTGCTCAGATCTCGCGGTTCGGCCTATCCCGATTTCACCTTTGGCCATAGCGTTTAGCCTAGAAAGTTCGGCGGGGAGGGCTTTGCGGTCAATAAACTCAAGCAGGTGCAAATGAGTGGTGCTACATAGCGAAATCATGTCGCCAATTGGCGTTTCTATCCAATCTGCCAGCAGCAGGCCCGTCGTGCCAAGCGCGCCGGGGGCACAGCCCAAAAGCGTGGCGAAAGCGGCCCTGAAAGCACTGGAAGATTCGAATCCGGCATCCAGCTGAGCGTCTATCACCTTGCCACCGTTTGAGATGGTCTCGAACCCCTCTCTCAAGCGCCTCAGCCGGGCCATTTCTAAGAATGTCATGCCAAATTGCCGCTTAAAGCTTCGGCGGACGGTTGAAAGATCAAAGCCCATGCGGGTGAGGTCTGATTCGGCCCAGCGAAACGCGGGGCGATCATCCAGTGCCTTTAAGAGCGCGCCGATGGTTGGGTCAGCCTTGGCCGCTGGGGCCAGTGGGTGGCAGCGTTTGCAGGCGCGAAAGCCCGCCTCGATACAGGCGCCGATCGTGGCATAAAACGTGCAGTTTTCTGGCTTGGGTTTGCGGGCAGGGCAGGTGAGGCGGCAAAAAATGCCGGTGGTTTTTACGCCCACATAGGCGTGGCCCTCAAATTGACCATCCCGCGTGAGCAGCGCTTTATAAAGGGTTTTATCATCAGGGAGTTTAAATAGCATTTTGGCGGTATAGCACGGTAGCCGGCCTGCGCCGCCGAAAATCGGGCGTTTATAGCAGATGCTTTTGGCAGCGTGGGCAATAAAAACTTGAGCGGCCTGATTGTGTGATTCGCGCAATCTCTCCGCCGCATGCTGGCTTCAAGCATGGCTCTCCTTCGCGACCATAGGTTTTAAAGCTGTGCTGAAAATACCCGAGCTCGCCATTGGCTTGCCGATAGTCTTTTAACGAAGACCCGCCTGCGGCAATCGCCTCACTCAACACATCACGGATATGCCCGACCAGCGTGCTTACACGCGCCGGTTTGAGCACAGCACTGCTGGATTGCGGCGCGATTCCGGCGCGCCACAACGCCTCGCATACATAAATGTTGCCAAGGCCTGCCACGATCTTTTGGTCGAGCATGGCCGATTTGATCGGGGTTTTCCGGCCTTTCAGGCGGGCGCTGAAATAGGCGGCATTAAAGCTGTTGCCCAAAGGCTCCGGGCCAAGCGCCTTGAGCAATTTGTGGTTATCGCGGCTGGTGGTTTCCAGTAAATCGAGCGAGCCAAAGCGGCGAGGGTCATTAAACAAAATCCGCACGCCATTTGCCATGTCCAAAATGACGTGGTCATGCTTTTCAGGCGGCAGCGCCCCGCTTTCATCAATCGTCACCTTGCCAGACATTCCCAGATGCACCAGCAGGCTCTCGCCGCTATCCAGCGCCATCAAAATATACTTTGCGCGCCGCTGCATGCCCTCCACCCGCGCCCCCGTCAGTCGCGCGCCAAAGTGTTCAGGAAACGGCCAGCGCAGGCCTTCACGGCGCACCTCGGCCCGCACAATCTGCTGGCCATCCATCACCGGCATCAGGCCGCGCATTACGGTTTCTACTTCGGGAAGCTCGGGCATCTAGTGGTCACACAACGCAAAGCCAACCGCCTGCTCGCGGGCTATCGCCCACGCAGGGATCAGGAAAAATAACAAAGTCGTACGCATAAAAGCCTCCTTGATGAGACCGTAAGTATTGCTTAGGGTTGCAGCTATGACAACCGCTTTCCTTACCCACCCCGACGCGCTGAACCACGTTAACCCCGAAGGCCATGCCGAATGTGCGGCGCGCCTAGAAGCGGTGTATGCGGCGACCGCCGGTCTTGATCTGCTACGCGTTGAGGCCCCCCTTGCTGGCAATACCCCGATCCTGCGCGCCCATCCACAAAGCTATATTGATAATCTTGAGGCGCAGGCGCCCGCCGTTGGCATCGTAGCGCTGGACCCGGACACCTCCCTTTCCGCCGGAAGCATGAACGCTGCTCGCCGTGGCGTTGGGGGTGTTTTGAAGGCGGTGGAACTGGTGCTGGATGGCGAGGCCGGCAACGCTTTTGTGGCCATGCGCCCACCCGGCCACCATGCCGAGCGCGAAAAATCCATGGGGTTTTGCTTGTTTGGCAATGTTGCGATTGCGGCTTTGCATGCGCTTGAGGCGCGCGGCCTTTCTCGTGTGGCCATTGTGGATTTTGACGTGCACCACGGCAATGGCACGCAAGATATCCTGTGGACCGAACCCCGCATCCGGTATTTTTCCAGCCACGGTATGCCGCTTTACCCCGGCACGGGCGCTTTGGATGAGCGCGGTGCGCACGGCCAAATTGTGAACATCCCGCTGCCGCCGGGCAGCACCGGTGCGCTTTATCGTGAAAAGCTCGAAAATATCATCCTGCCCGCGTTGGACGATTTTCGCCCTGAGCTGTTGCTAATCTCTGCCGGATTCGATGCTCATGAGGGCGATCCGCTGGCTAACCTCAACTGGCAAGACGAGGATTTCACTTTCGCCACGCGGCGGCTTTGCGAAGTGGCGCAAAAACATTGCGCTGGGCGGGTGGTATCGGCGCTGGAAGGGGGCTATAACCTTTCCACATTGGGCGGGCTGGTGCGCGCGCATATTGAGGTTTTGCAGGAGTTTTCGGCATGAGTAACGTTTCCAAAATGAGCTTTGAAGACGCGATGGGCGAGCTTGAAACGCTGGTCGGTCAGCTTGAATCGGGTAATGTGCCGCTGGCGGAATCCATCAAGCTATATGAGCGCGGCGATGCGCTAAAAAAACATTGCGAGAAAAAACTGGCCGAGGCCGAGGAAAAGGTCGCGCAAATCACCAAAGGGGCCGACGGAGAGGCCACTGGCGCCACGCCTGTTACCTATGACTAGCTTTGAAACCGCGCTAAAATCTACGGCAAACGCTGTTGAGCATCGGCTGGATGAGCTTCTGCCGCGCGGGGGCCGGATTGCCGAGGCTATGCGCTATGCCGCGCTTGCGGGTGGCAAACGGCTGCGGGCGTTTTTGGTCGTTGAAAGCGCTCAGCTTTTCGGGGCCGCTGGTGCGATGGATGCCGCCGCCGCCGTGGAGTGCATACACGCGTATTCACTTGTGCATGATGACCTTCCGGCGATGGATGATGATGATTTGCGCCGCGGCAAGCCGACGCTGCACATCAAATGGGACGAAGCCACCGCCGTGCTGGCAGGGGACGCGCTGCAAGCGCAAGCCTTTGAAATAATTGCTGATATGCAGGCGAGTAATGCCGCCAAGCTGGCGCTCATCCAAAGCCTCGCGCAGGCGTCTGGCGCGCAGGGCATGGTGCTGGGGCAAGATTTGGATATCGCCGCTGAAAGCGCGGCCAGCCCGCTTACGCTCCCCGAAATCACCCATCTGCAAGCCCTGAAAACCGGCGCGCTTATTCGGTGGTCGGCGGGGGCAGGGGCGCTGCTGGCGGGGGAAAACCCGACCGCGCTGCACAGCTATGCCGAGGCATTGGGCAACGCTTTTCAAATTCAAGACGATATTCTGGATGTAACCGGCTCGGAGGCTGAAACCGGCAAGCGGGTGCAAAAAGATGCAGGCGCGGGCAAGGCAACCTTCGTGACTTTGCTCGGGTTGAGCAGCGCTCGGAAGCGTGCTGCTGAGCTGGTAGAGCAGGCGGTTTCCCACCTTGCACCTTATGGCACGCAAGCAGACCGCTTGCGTGATGTGGCGCAATATATCATAAGTAGAAGCGCATAAGGATTCGCCATGGCTACCCCGCTCCTAGACACTATTTTATCTCCCGCCGATTTGCGAAAGCTCAGCGACCCTGAGCTGCGCCAGCTGGCTGACGAGCTGCGCTTAGAAACCATCGAAGCCGTTTCTAAAACCGGCGGCCACCTCGGGGCGGGTCTTGGCGTGGTTGAGCTTACGGTTGCGCTGCACGCGGTGTTTGATACCCCGCGCGATAAGCTGATTTGGGATGTGAGCCACCAATGCTACCCGCATAAAATCCTCACAGGCCGCCGTAAAAGAATGGAAACCCTGCGCATGGGCGGCGGTATTTCGGGCTTCACTAAACGCAGCGAAAGCCCCTATGACCCGTTTGGCGCTGGCCATGCTGGCACGTCTATTTCGGCCGCCACCGGCTTTATGGCTGCACGAGAGCTGGGCGGCCAACCCGAGCACGGGCTGGGCGATGCGGTTGCTATTATCGGTGATGGCTCCATTCCGGCAGGCATGGCTTTTGAGGGTATGAATCACGCGGGCGATATGAAAAAACGCTTGTTTGTGGTGCTGAATGATAATGATATGTCGATCGCACCGCCCGTGGGCGCGATGTCGGGCTATCTTTCACGGCTCTATGCCGAGGCGCCTTTTCAGGAGCTAAAATCAGCCGCCAAGGGCTTTGCTTCGCTTTTGCCGCCGCCCCTGCAAGACGGCGCGCGCCGGGCCAAGGAATTGGTTAAATCCATGACCGTGGGCGGCACGCTTTTTGAGGAGCTTGGTTTTTCCTATATTGGCCCGATTGATGGCCACGATATGGAGCAGCTGCTCAGCGTGTTGCGCACGGTGCATGAGCGGGCAACTGGGCCGATGCTGATCCATGTGATTACCAAAAAGGGCAAGGGCTTTGCTGCGGCTGAAGGCGCGGCCGATTGCGGCCATGCGCGCGGAAAATTTGACACCCGCACCGGCAAAGTTCATAAAACCCCGCCCGCCAATGCGCCGAGCTATACCAGCGTTTTTGCGAAAGCGCTTGTGGCCGAGGCCGAGGCTGACTCAAGGGTGGTTGGCATTACTGCCGCCATGCCTGATGGCACCGGCATGGATGTTTTTGCCAAGCACTTCCCCAACCGGATGTTTGATGTCGGCATGGCCGAGCAGCATGGGGTGACCTTTTCAGCGGGCCTCGCTGCGGGCGGCATGAAGCCGTTTTGTGCCATTTATTCCACGTTTCTTCAGCGCGGCTATGACCAGGTGGCGCATGATGTCGCCATCCAATCCCTGCCCGTGCGTTTTGCAATCGATCGGGCTGGCCTTGTGGGCGCTGATGGCCCGACGCACGCAGGCAGCTTTGATATCGCGTTTCTTGCGAACCTGCCCAATTTTGTGGTGATGGCGGCCGCAGACGAGGCCGAGCTGATGCATATGGTGGCCACCGCCGCCAGCATTAACGACCGCCCGTCGGCCTTCCGGTTTCCGCGCGGTGAAGGCGTGGGTGTTGAGCTGCCTGAGCGTGGCGAAGTGCTGGAAATTGGCAAGGGCCGCATTGTCCAAAAGGGCGCGCGCGTGGCTATCCTTTCGCTTGGCACCCGTCTTGGTGAGGCCCGTAAAGCCGCCGAAAACCTTGCCGCCATGGGCATTACGCCCACACTAGCCGATGCCCGCTTTGCCAAACCTCTGGACCGCGATTTGATCTTGCAGCTCGCCGCTGATCACGAGGCGCTGATTACCGTCGAAGAGGGCGCTGTGGGTGGCTTTGGTAGCCATGTCGCCCAGCTATTGGCCGAAGAGGGAGTGTTTGATACCGGCCTGAAGTTCCGGTCTATGACATTGCCTGACGAATTCATCGCGCAAGATAGCCCCGCTGCCATGTATCATACCGCTGGGCTAGATGCCGAGGCGATAGAGGCGAAGGTGCTGGATGTGCTTGGCGTGGCCCAAATAAAACGCGCTAAAGGGCGGGCATAACCAGCGCACCTCAGCGGCGCATCAACCTTTGCGCTTGCTGTTAGGCTATACGCGCGCCGCGCTGCAGACTGTTCGCTTGCGGCAAGACGTGAAAACGCTACAGTCTGCGAATAGCCGTAATTCCGCCATAGCCTTGGGCTTCCACCCGTGCCACCGTGGTGGCCAGCGGTTCGGTTATGACGCTCATTGAAAACGCGGTGGCGTGTAGTAGCGTTTTGGAATCTTGCATCAGGCCTACATGGCCCTTCCAAAAAACCAGATCTCCACGCTGGAGAGGGGCATCAAGCGGCTGGGGTGCGCCAAGGCTGCTTGCCTGCGGGCCAGAATCACGTGGGGCGCTAACCTCTGCCGCGTGTAGGGCTAATTGCGTAAGGCCCGAGCAATCAATTCCGAGGGTGGAGCGGCCGCCCCAGAGGTATGGGATGCCAAGGAAGCGCTCGGCCGTGGCCACGTAATCGGCTGTTGGGGCATGGCTTAGATGGGCGGCAAAAACATATCCCTCTGGGAGTATGGCAAATGCGCCTTCGGTTTTTTGCACAGAGACCTTTGCCATAAAAGGCAGGCGCAGCCGGACCTCTGATTTCATATCGGGCGCGGCATAGATGAAACTCGCAAGCGCGTTTACGCTGTGGCTTGCCTCCCGGCTTTCAGCCAGCGCTGCACTCGGCACCCAGCCTTTGTAGCCACAGGCCACTTGCCCAAAACTATGGAAGCCCTCGGTTTTCTCCACCTCAAACGCCTCGCCAAACAGAAGCTGTGAAATGCGCTTGCCGTTTTGGGTGTCGAGCAGGTCAATGACTGGTTTATTCGCCCGCATTAAACCGCGCCTCGATCATGGCCAAAATGGCCCTCCCGCCTTGAGCTTCTCCGCCTTTTGGCCGCGCGGGGCGGGCGGCCGGTGTCCAGCCATAAATATCAAAATGCGCAAATTGCACGGCGTTTTCCACGAAGCGCCGCAGGAATAGTGCGGCATTGATCGAGCCCGCCATGCCCCCCGCTGGCGCGTTGTTCAGGTCGGCAATTCCCGGCTCGATATTGGCCTCATAACCCTCCCAAAACGGCATGCGCCACAAGGGGTCGGCCTCGGCCGTTGCCGCGCGGGCAAGCTGGTGCGCCAAGGCGCTATCGTCGGTATAAAACGGTGGCAGGTCCGGCCCGAGCGCCACCCGCGCTGCGCCGGTAAGCGTCGCCATACAAATCAGCAGGTCCGGTGTTTCTTCATCCGCCAGCGCCAAGGCATCGGCCAATACCAGCCGCCCCTCGGCGTCGGTATTGTTGTTTTCCACCGTCAGGCCCTTGCGGCTGCGCAAAATGTCTTGCGGCCTGAATGAACTTGCCGAAATTGAGTTTTCTACGGCCGGAATAAGCACCCTAAGGCGCACCAGCAGACCAAGGCTCATGATCATATGCGCCAGTCCCAGCACATTGGCTGCGCCGCCCATGTCCTTTTTCATCAACCCCATAGAGGCCCCCGGCTTGATATTCAGCCCGCCCGTATCAAAGCAAACCCCTTTGCCAACCAGTGTGAGTTTGGGCGCATCGGGGTTTCCCCAAATCATATCCAGCAAGCGCGGGGCTTCAATCGCGGCCCGCCCCACGGCATGAATAAGGCCAAAATTCTCCCGCAGAAGATCATCACCAACAATCGACGATGCTTTTGCTTTGTGCCGTTTTGCAAGGTCAAAAAACGCCGCCTCAAGCGCTTCTGGCCCCATGTCGTTGGCAGGCGTGTTGATCAGGTCACGGGTCATAAAGGTGGCCTCTGCCTCCAGCTCCACCCGCGCGGCATCCACCCCTTGCGGGCAGGCCAGCCGCGCCTTTTGCGCTGGCTGCGATGCGTATTTATCAAAGCGATACCCCGCTAAAAGCCATGCCAGCGCGGCCTCTTTCAGCTCGGCCTGCTTCAGCCCACTTTCAATTCGGTAATCACCTTCCGGCAGCTTGGCTGCAATGCTGGCAAAGTTAAACCAGCCCCGTGCCCGTGCGCTGTGGTCTCCCCAGCCCGCCAGCACCGCCCGAATGCTGCCATTCTCTGCCGGAATCACTGCCACCTGCCCAAGCTTTGCCACAAAACCAGTGTTTTCAGCCCAGTTTCGCCCCGCGTCATCCAGCTGGCTTAATGTGTGTTCAAGCCCCTCGGCCTCCACTACATAAATCGGGATAGTTGTCTCGGCGTTGGTAAATTTCGGCGGCATAAGGTGTCCTTTTCGGTTTCCCGAAATCTCCCCCCATTGCCGCCCAATTGCAACCCTTAAGGCGCCTGTGCATCAAATTCTATGATGCTAAATAGCGATCGTTCCGTCATCCGCGCCAGCCTAACCGACACAGCCGACAGCGCGGTATAATCGCTCCGCTCTGCGCAATCCTGCGCCGCCGCTGCCACACCCGCCACACCTTTCAGCCCGATCTGCCGCGCAATCACGCCGATCTTTGCCGCTTGCCGTTCGGCCTGCGTAAATTCCCGCTCTCGGGCATCGCTCATTAAAGCGGTGATCTTTTCCGTCAACGAAAACACCACATCTTCCACGATTTCCGAATAGCGTTGCGCGCCGGTTGACGCCTTCAAAGCCCCAACAATTTCAAAATCCACATAGCCGCTTTCCGCGACTGTGAGGTGAAACACTTGTTCCATCCCGATACTCCCATCCACTCCACGAATGAAAATAGCCCTGAGTCTTGAACAAATCCTTAGCATTCCCCCTAAAAAACAAGTACTTTTTGATAACCTTAATGAGTAGTTAATTCACAAGTGCAAACGTCACAGCGCGGCGCGGGTGCAATATTGCCAAGCAGTGTGCCGCCAGCCGTGCCGCCAGACACATGCGCGTCCAGCCAAAAGGGGTTATGGCTAGAGGTGATCGAGATAATCACATCCGCCTGTGCGCCCACCTGTTCTCGTGAGGCATCCTCAAAAGGCAGCTCCAGCTTCACCGCTGCGGGCATCTGAAAGGTTGATCAAAACCGCCGCCCACGATATCGCAATGCGCTCTTGGGCGCTGAGCGCCGTAACCGCCTCTCGCCTTGATAGGCCTGAATGCTGGCAAACTTGAGGCTATTTCTGTTATCAATCAGCTGTGATGTTCACTATATCTTGCGAAGTGCTTGCCGCGCAGCACCCCGGGCCCACGTCGATCTCAACCCCGTACTCCAGCTGGGGGCCGTGCGTTTGTGCCGTTGCCGCAAGGTCGGCCACGGTGCTCCGCCCGTCTACCTGTTCAATAAGCTCGACGTTGCAGGTTGCCTGCCGCGCAATCACCCAAGGGTCACTATAGGGGTGAACAAATTCGGCACCCGTTTCGGCTTCAACCTTGGCAAACACCTCTTCGCGACTGATGGTACTTGGTGCGCGCTTGGTAACAACCCCGCCATAACCACACGGCGCGGAATGCGCTGGCGGCATATGAAAGGCTAAATGCATGATTGTGCGAAGGGTGCGTCGTCACGCCCGTCGCCAATGCATCATCTGGCAAGCCAAACACCGCATTACACGGCCTGCGCCCCTCAAAAGCCCTGGCCTTCTGGAAGCTTTCACATTTGAAAAACAGCTTAGCACCGGTGAGTTTATTCAGGGATTTCGACATTAAAGCCGACGTGCGGTGAGTGAAGGGTGTGATCATCTCGCGTGCCGTGATCGTCTCATCCGAGAGTGGGGGTATATTTAAGGCGGTTTCCAAATTGTCTGGTAATGTTCTGTGTGGCGGCAAGCAGCGGCCCCTCCTTGTGGACGCCACGGGAGAAACAGCGAACCTCGTTATTGCGGCCGTGGTTGGGCTAGTGATAATGAAGAGTGCCATACTTGCATGGGGTGCATCATGTAAGCGGCTGGAAAAACAACGGTGACAGGCGTCTGGCGGTGGCGGCGCGTCTGGCGTGGTTCTGTTTTGTAAGGCAGGACCCGCGCCGCGCGGCGAGGGGTGTGCTTGTTGCAACAAGCGCAGAGGTATCAGCGCGGCGCGGGCGGGAGATCTCCAATCAATGCAGATTTTGCCGCGCCGCCACCGCGCCTTAGTAAAGCGCCGAGGGTCTTGGTCCACCTGTGGCCCAGTCGAGCAGCTCCACCGTATGCACAACGGGCAGCTTGGTGCCATCACCGATTTGCATCATGCAGCCGATATTTCCGGCGGAAATCACATCGGGTGTGAGGGCTTCTAAACTGGCTACCTTGCGCGTGCCAAGCTGGCTGGCCAGCTCTGGTTGCATCAGGTTATAGGTGCCAGCTGAGCCGCAGCAGAGGTGGGAATCTACGGGTTCCAACACCGTAAAGCCCGCATTGCGGAGCAGGGTTTTGGGGGCTTCTTTGATTTGCTGGCCGTGTTGCAGTGAGCAGGCGGCGTGGTAGGCGACCTTGAGGTCTGCCTCGCCCTTGATGCCGATTTCCAGCAGAATCTCGGAAATATCGCGGGCTTTGCCTGCGATCTCGGCGGCATCCTCAGCCAGATCACTCTCGCGGAACATATAGCCGTAGTCCTTGACCGTCGTGCCACAGCCTGACGTGTTGATGACCACGGCATCCACATCAGCGGCCATCCATGCTTTGATATTGGCGGCAGCAGAGCGGTGGCTGGCTTTGGTTTTGCCCATGTGGTGGGTCACGGCCCCGCAGCAGCCCATGCCTTCAGCGATAACCACCTCAACTCCGTGGCGGGTGAGAATGCGAATGGTGGCCTCGTTAATGTCAGTGTTTAGCGCGGTTTGCGCACAGCCTGAAAGCAGGGCTACGCGGCGGATTTTGTGGCCTTTGGCCGCAAAGGTTTGCGGGCGATCAACCGCGCTGGGAGAAGGCAGCTTGGACGGGGCGAAATCTACCATGGCTTTTAGCTTTGAAGGCAGCGCAAAGCGGAAGGGCTTGGCGGCCCATGCGCCCAGAATTGCCACCCGAAAGCGCATCGGATAGGGCAAGATTTGCGCCAGCACTGCCCGCAATGCACGGTCAAACAACGGGCGCTTGTAGGTCTTTTCGATATGCTCACGGGCGAGATCCACAAGGTGCATATAGTGCACGCCCGAGGGGCAGGTCGTCATGCAGGCAAGGCAGCTCAGACAGCGGTCAATATGCTTCACGGATTTCTCATCTGCGGGGCGGCCTGCTTCCAGCATATCCTTGATCAGGTAAATTCGGCCACGGGGGCTGTCCAGCTCGTCGCCGAGCAGCAGGTAGGTGGGGCAGGTGGCGGTGCAAAATCCGCAATGAACGCAGGCGCGCAGTATTTCATCGGCACGCTGAATGCCGGTATCTGTGAGCTGCTCGGGGGTGAAATTGGTTTGCATATCGGCCCTTTAGATTGGTGGCGTAAGAGGAATGGTAATGTCGCGCAGCCCTTGGTCAAGGACGTGCAGGCTGGCACCTGCGGCATAAACCTCGTGGCCAAAATAGTTTTGCAGCAGGGTAACAGCCCGCGCAACATCTGTAACCGCGAAGTCGATATAGACGTGATCGGTGCCATTCCCCGCGGCCACCCAGCCACCGATGCCTGCGCTGGAAAGTGTCGCATGAAGGCGGTCCTCTACCTCGGCGCGCTCTTCAACATGGCCAAAGGGGGCGGCGGGGCTACGCTGGATCTTCAGATACATAAACCACTCGTTAAAGCGGCTGAAACCGCGCGAGGAAAAGAGTGGGCCATAGAGCGCAGCGCTGACATAGGCCGCAGTTGGGGCGAAAAATGTGATCAGGTCTTGGCGTGGATCGCCTTCAATCAGGTTGAAATTCTGGTAAAGCCCGCCGCTAGCCTGCGCGGGGTCAAGCGCACTATGGGGGGCGTTGGGCATTTGGCGCTGGGCTTCCGCAATGGCGGCATCAAAACTATCCAACCATGGAAGCGGCGCAAAGGGCGAGCTGATTTCGCTGGGTGTTTCTCGCACAGATCCAACCCAATCACGCTCTTTTTCCTCACCCAAAAGTAGGGTGGACACGTTGATCACCTCATCAAACACCGCGCGCCCCGCTCCGTAGCCGTGCTGGTTTATCCGGCCATTTTCTCCGAGGCTAACCTCGATCTGCGACAGGGTGAGTGGGAAGCCAAAGCGCGCTAAATGTTCTTGCGCCAGTTGGGCGGGGTCGCTTGGCGGGCGGGCATCGGTGAAGGTCCACCTAGGCAAGTTGGGGGCCATGCGCTGCATTAGCCGTGCAAGCGGGCGCATGGTGTCTCGGAATTCAGCGGTTATGGTGAGCATATGGCCATCGGTTGCGGGGCCAAATTCCCACATGAGGTTTGGGGAAACCTCCCTAAGGGGCTGCATGATGTCGGTGACCGTCTGGGTGCCGCCCTGTTGATTGAAAAACCATCGTCCAAGGGCATCGGCGTTTTGTGCGAAGTGCTGCCAAAAGGCCTTTATAGCATCGCGGGTGTTGCGACTGATTAAGTTGGCGGCATAATCATAGGGGTCAGCGCTCATGCCATGCGCCCCGGATTAAGCACACCGCGCGGGTCAAACTTTTGCCGCAGGGCCGCAGCAAGGGCCGCAATGGGGGCTGGCTCAGGAGGGAAGGCGGTGCCTTCGCCGCGAATCAGCGTGGCGTGGCCAGTTTTAACGGCAGGGCGTAGGTTGGCGCCCTTGGGGGCCAGCACCCAGAGCAAGCCTCCGGCCCAGTCAAACATGACCTTTTCAGCACCAAGGCTGCGCAGGGCTTCGGCGGTAGAGGGGCCATCTGAGGGCTTAACCGATATGCGCCAGACATCGCCCTCAAGGCCTGCAAAGGCTTGCACATCGCGCTGGGCCGCCCAGTTAAAGGCGGCCACTTCGCCGCCAAGAAGGCTGGCCAGCACTTCGCTGCGATAGCTCACAGAGCCATCCAGCCCCTCTAGCCGCAGGGCCGTGGTGCCGTTTGCGTGGGCCGCACCGCTTACATCGTAAGGTGAGGCCATCGCTTTGGCCATGGTGGCCGCTGAGGTGGCTTCGTCCTCCCGCACTAGCACCGTGGCGGTAGATTCAGGCGCGGGGAGTAGCTTGAAACTGACCTCAGTCAGCACGCCCAAAGTGCCGTGGCTACCTGCCATCAGCTTCACCAGATCATAGCCGGTTACGTTTTTCATCACCCGCCCGCC
>NVUX02000075.1 GCA_002402045.2 Paracoccaceae bacterium
GCTCAGGCTCAGGCTCAGGCTCAGGCTCAGGCTCAGGCTCAGGCTCAGGCTCAGGCTCAGGCTCAGGCTCAGGCTCAGGCTCAGGCTCAGGCTCAGGAATTGTTTCGGTGGCTATGGCTACGTCAAGGGCTGATTCAACGTCTTTTGCACCATCTGTCGCCTCGTCTTCAGGGGCTTCAGCTTCCGGCGCCGCGGCTTCAGCCAGCACCTCATTTTCAGCGAATTCCGCAGGGGTTTCGCCCTCGTCATCATCCTCTTCTGGCGCCGAGGGCGCGGAGGCTTCAGCTTCAGCGTTAACTTCTGCCAATATTTGATCCAGCGGATCTTGGTCCAAAAAAGAGCTCTCGGGGGGCTTTGGCACGCGCCATCCCGCTGACGGGCCCGCATCTTCACCCGCAACATCATCCCCCATCAGATCCTCGAAATCACTATCTGTCAGGTCTGTAGGGTTCTCGATTTCAGGAACTTCAGCATCCCCCAAAATACCGCGCAGGCTCGACGCGTTCGCATCTGCTGGTGCGATGTTTGGGGCATCCCATGCCGGGATAGGGCCATGACTGGAGGTCGGAAAGTCGGTCACTACGGACTCTCGATATTCAGCAACCGGCGCTGCGGCCTTTTCGGGCTCCGGTTCAGGGATGCGCTCAATCATTGGTGTGCTATCAGCCACGTGGTCCTCTGAGCCCGTTTCCTCAACAGGCACGACTTCCGGCTCAGCCTCTTCAACAGTTGGCATCTGCAACCAGCGGTTCAAGCAAGCACTACACTCAACCTCGATCCCGTCTTCAGGGATGTCCGCCTCACCCACTTCATAAGTGGCCTTGCATTTTGGGCATGTTATCCGCATAGTTTTATCCTGTAATCATTCTTTTTGTTCTGGCCACTCGAATCAATAGTTAATATTACACTCTACCTTCGCATGCTATACAAGAGGATCAAAGGCTTAGGGCTTGAGCTTAGCGTGTTAACATGTGAATGTCTGCAAAATTTGGAGGAAATTATTCGTGATCTCGCTAAAAAACGCCGGATTTAGCTATGGCGACCGCGCCATATTAAAGAACGTGAACCAAGAGCTCCCAGCGGGCTCTTTTCACTTTCTGACCGGCCCCTCCGGCGCGGGGAAGACAACCCTCCTAAAAATGTGCTACCTTTCTCTTATGCCCACTTCCGGTTCACTCGAAGTGCTTGGGCAAGATGTGACCACGCTTTCGCGAGAGCAAATAACCCAGATGCGTCGCCGTATTGGCGTTGTGCATCAGGATTGCCAATTCCTTAACCATTTAACCATCCGACAAAATATAGCCTTGCCCCTTTTGGTGGCAGGAAAGAATATTGAGGATAGTATGGAAAACCTTGAGGATCTTTTATCGTGGGTTGATCTTGCCCACCGTGCCGATGCTTTACCCGAAGAAATTTCGGGTGGGGAGCGGCAGCGGCTGGCCCTTGCCCGCGCGGTCATTATGGACCCAGATATGATCGTGGCCGACGAGCCGACCGGCAATGTGGATTGGGAAATGGGGCAGCGGGTGCTGACGCTGTTGGTAGAGCTGAACAAAATGGGCAAAACCATTTTGCTGGCCACGCATGATCTCAACCTTATCCGCTCAATTAAAGGCCGCGTACCGGCCTCGGTATTGCGGCTAAAGGCGGGACAACTCAGCCTTGCGGGGGCGAAATTATGAGCCTGAATCCATTGTCCTTTTTGTTTGGAGACGCAGCTTCGGACCAAGTTGTTCCGCCCAAAGGAAATGCCGCCTGGCTTACCGCTTTTGCCTCGGCGGCCATGGCCTTTATCGCGGTGTTTGCGCTTACGCTTTCGCTCGCAGTTGGGCGTTTGGCCGACTATTGGTCGCTCGATTTAGCCCGCACGGCCACGGTGCAAATTGTGGCTGAGGGCGACGACCTGATGGCACAATCTGAGGCGGCTTTACGGGTTTTGCGCACTTCTCCGGGCATAGAGAGCGCTGAAATTATTGACAAATCAGAGCAGCTAGCTTTGTTGGAGCCATGGCTTGGCAGCAATCTGCCAGCCGATACTTTGCCAATCCCGCTGATGATTGATGTGCACTATGGCGCGGATAGCCCTGATTTAAATAGCCTGCTTTTGCGGCTAGAAGCCGAGGCCCCCGGGGCCAGCTATGATGACCACAGCGAATGGCGCGCACCGGTGCTGGAAGCCTCGCAAAGGTTGCGGCTGATGGTCGGACTTTCCTTAGTGCTTACCGCCATTATTACCGTGATCATTGTGGTACTTTCAGCCCATAGCGCCTTGGCGTCCAACCAGAACATTATTCGCACGCTGCGGCTACTTGGGGCGCGCGATTCCTATATCGCCCGTGCCTTTGTGCGCCGCATCACCATGCGTTCAACTTTTGGCGCGGTGCTGGGCATGGCGCTGGCTATGTTGGTCGTGGTTTCGTTTCCTGCGCAGCCAGAATCCAACGGGCTGCTTTCGGGCATGGCCCTCAGCGGAGTTGATTGGCTTTACCCGATATTTGTGCCGGTATTGGTCGGCATATCCGCCTTTGCCGCCTCGCGCTTGGCCGCGCGCTATCACTTGCATAGCGTTACCTAAATGCTTCGAGTTC
This sequence comes from Paracoccaceae bacterium, assembly GCA_002402045.2. GTDB lineage: Bacteria > Pseudomonadota > Alphaproteobacteria > Rhodobacterales > Rhodobacteraceae > UBA3077. The sequence goes on from NVUX02000075.1 coordinate 2,589, forward strand.
GGTCACTTATTTTTGATTTTTTGATGTATAGCACACTTCTGGTGCAGGGCATTCTGTTTGCGCCGCTGGCAATTTGGTCCGTCAGTGGCACGTATTGGGCGATGAAAGCCTATTGCCACACGATATTTTGGTATCTCAAAGTGGTGTGCAACATTACGGTTGAGTTCCGTGGCCCTGTGCCGTCCGGCGAGGTTGTTGTCTGCGCCAAGCATATGTCTTTCCTTGATGTCATGATGCTGATGCACGCCCTGCCCCGCACCAAATTCATCATGAAACGCGAGCTGATTTTTGCGCCGGTTATTGGGCTTTATGCGCTCCGCATTGGCTCGGCGGCCGTGGCGCGCGGCAAAAAGGGCAGCGCGGTAAAGAAGATGGTTTCTGACCTTGATAAAGGCCGCAAAAAAGACGCTGGCCAGACGGTGATTTACCCGCAAGGCCGGCGTATTCTTCCTGGGGAGGTCATGCCCTATAAGGTGGGCGCGGGAGTGCTTTATGAGCGTTTTAAGCTGGATTGTGTGCCGGTTGCCACCAATACCGGCGTGCTATGGGCGCGCCGCAGCCCCTATCGCAGGCCCGGCGTAGCGGTAATGGAATTTCTGCCAACGATAAAAGCAGGCATGAAGATCAAACCGTTTTTGGCCGAGCTTGAAGAGGTGGTGGAAAGCAATTCCAACCGCCTGATGGAGGAAGCGGGCTACGTTTTTGAGCCGATCGCAAAAACCTGATTTCAGGATTTGGCGATTCTGTGATACTCCTTGCTCGGGAGGATTTTCTTATGCTTACACGACGTTTACTATTGGCCGCTGCTTTGCTTGCCCCGCTGGGCCTGCCCGCGCTGGCACAAGAAATCAGCGATGATGGGCTGCACAAACAACCCTGGTTTTATGATAGTTTCCTAGAAATGGGCGCAGATCTGGAAGATGCCGCCGCCGAGAGCAAAGGGCTAATTGTGATTTTTGAGCAACGGGGCTGCCCATATTGCCGCGAGCTCCACGAGGTGAATTTTGCGATTCCAGAAATCTCAGAATATCAGGCAGAGCATTTTTATACCGTGCAGCTGAACCTGTGGGGCGACAGGATGGTCACCGACTTTGATGGTGAAGAGCTTTCTGAAAAAGCATTGGCGCAGAAATGGCTGGTGAATTTCACACCAACTATCGTTTTCTTCTCGCCCGATAGCGCAGGGGCACCCTCAGAAGACGTGGCGGAATCCTTTCGGATGCCGGGGTATTTTAAGCCGTTCCATTATGGGTCGGCGCTGGAGTACCTGACCAGCGGCGCTTACCGCGATACCGGCTTCCAGCGTTTTACCCGCGCCCGGTTTTTGCGCTTTGAGGAAGAAGGCAAAGACCCGAGCCTTTGGGACTAAAAAGGGGCCCGCGTGCTTCTTTAAACGCCCGCGGTCTCAAGCCTTGGCGCGGGTGCATAGCCAGATTGTGACGGACAAAATAAAAGCGGACGCCCCGTTGCCGGTGGCGCCCGCTTAAATTAGCAACGTCAAATTCGCAAATGCGAATTAGGTGTTGTTGTTCTGTGTCACTGCAAGCAGGATAACTGCTGCGATGATGAGTGGGATGAGCCACGCGCCAGAACCGCCCATACGTGCAGGCTCTTCGATTGCTACCACTGCTGGAGCTACGAAAGTTACGGCGCCCGCTGTTGCGGACTGAGCGGCTACGAGGCCGAGAGCGGCTAGTTTTAGTGCTTTCATTTTTCTATTCCTTAGATATTGCGCAATTAAGGGTGCCCATTGGGGCTACCCTGCTTCTACAAATAAAAATGTGTATTTGCTAGTCATTATTTGTGTTTATGTTTAAAAGGTTTCAACCTGTTGCAAAAGTGTCGCCCGGAGCGTGCAAACCTATGAAGCCAAAACAACTTTCATTCTGTATGATCATTTGCTCGCGCCGTCGGCCAGAGCTTATTACGCAAGCTTTAACCGCTATCAAAAATCTTGTGATTCCCGCTAGCGTCGATTTTTCTGTGCTGGTTGTGGAAAATGATACGGCACCGCAATACGAAACCATAATTGCCAAATTTCGAGACGAACTGACCATTCATTATGAAATCGAGGCTGTGCCCGGGCTGACCCATGTGCGCAACCACGGGCTGTCTAGTGCTGAGAAGCTGGGCGTAGATTGGATCGGCAGCATTGATGATGACATTATTATCCCAGAGGATTGGCTGATGCATATGGTGGCCGCGATCGGCACATATGATGACACACAGATGTTTTATGGAAACTGGATCAGGCACAACCACCCTGACGAGCCAAAATGGCACCCAAAGGCAAAACACTGGAATGCCAGCCCAACCGGACATATTATTAGGATCGCGTCGTTTAACAATATCGCGGTGAAAGCGGATGTTTTTTCGCAGGATGGTATGGCGCTCCGGTTTGACCATCAGTTCAGGTTTACCGGTGGCGAAGATACCGATTTTGCCCGCACATATACCAAACAGGGTGGAATAATTCGCAGTGTGCAAGAAGCGCTGGCCGAAGAATATAACAGCATGGAGCGCGCTGATTTTTCCGAACGTTTGCGCCGGGAAACGTCTGTGCAATATTCGTGTGTGAAACTTCGTCACAAACATAACATCGCCATCAGCGCATATTTCTGGAGCATTCAAACAGTTTATCGTGGCCTTGTACTTGGGGTGGTGAATATCGTTATCGGGGGGCTGGCGCTCCCGTTCAATAGGCTTTGGGGGTTAACCCGCTATGGGGCTGGGCGGCAGTTTTTTGCCGGTGTGCGCGGTGTTTTGCGATATTATTTCGGGTCAGACCCGGAGCTCTATCGCGATGAGGATGGGTGAAGAATTCCTGTTCCCCCCTGTCAATGATTAGACTATAGCCTAGGCATGAGCCAAAATCCTCCCAGCCTTCGCCCCGACCTCGCCCGCGCAACTGTGCCTGATGCCCCCCGTGCGGGCCAACCCCGCATTGGGATGGTCAGCCTTGGCTGCCCCAAAGCCCTGGTAGATAGCGAGCGCATTCTTACGCGGCTTCGCGCTGAGGGCTATGCCATTTCACCTGATTACACGGGCGCCGATGCGGTGATCGTAAACACCTGCGGCTTTCTCGATAGCGCCAAGGCCGAAAGCCTTGCCGCCATTGGTGAGGCGCTGGCCGAAAATGGCCGCGTGATCGTTACGGGCTGCCTCGGGGCCGAGCCGGATTATATAACCGGTGCTCACCCCAGCGTGCTGGCTGTGACTGGCCCGCACCAATATGAGCAAGTGCTCGAGGCCGTGCATAAAGCCGTGCCGCCCTCGCCGGACCCGTTTATTGACCTGCTGCCCGCCGCCAGTGTTTCGCTAACGCCCCGCCATTTCAGCTATCTGAAAATTTCCGAGGGCTGCAACCACAAGTGCAAGTTCTGCATTATCCCCGATATGCGCGGCAAGCTGAATAGCCGCCCCGCACATGCCGTCATGCGCGAGGCCGAGCGCCTTGTGAACGCTGGCGTAAAAGAGCTGCTGGTGATCAGCCAAGACACCTCCGCCTATGGGCTTGATATTAAGTATGCCGAGGAGAAAGGCCACCGCGCCCATATTACAGACCTCGCGCGCGATCTTGGCAGCCTCGGCGCGTGGGTGCGGCTGCACTACGTTTACCCCTACCCGCATGTGCGAAATCTGGTTCCGCTGATGGCCGAGGGGCTTATTTTGCCCTATCTCGACATCCCGTTCCAGCACTCCCATGTGGATGTGCTGCGACGCATGGCGCGCCCTGCGGCCAGTGCGCGCACGCTCGACGAGATTGCCCGCTGGCGGGCGGATTGCCCCGATATTACGCTGCGAAGCACGTTTATTGTCGGCTACCCCGGCGAAACCGAAGCCGAGTTTCAGCACCTGCTGGATTGGCTAGACGAGGCCCAGCTAGACCGTGTAGGCTGCTTTCAATACGAAAATGTGGCCGGCGCGCGTAGTAATGCGCTGCCAGACCATGTGGCAGACGAGATAAAGCAAGACCGCTGGAACCGCTTCATGGAGAAATCCCAAGCGATTTCGGAAGCCAAGCTGGCCGCCAAGGTTGGTAAGCGACTAGACGTGATTATCGACGAGATCGACGCCGAGGGCGCCACCTGCCGCACCAAGGCCGACGCGCCGGAGATTGATGGCAGTCTGTTCATCGACGAGGGCTTTGAAGGACTGAGCGTGGGTGATATTGTGTCGGTTGAAGTGGACGAAGCGAGTGAGTATGACCTGTGGGGCAAGCTGTAGGGTGGGTTTTCAACCCACGATCGGTGCGTGAAAACCACACACCCTACGGCACTGCTCTGCATCCATATTGACATTCTTGTAAGTTTGGGAAACACTATTTGCATCCAGAAAAAGCGCTGGTGCATTGACGGGGTTTTGAATTAGGGAGATCAGAAGTGAAGCTAGAAACCGCCGCCAATCGAATCAAAGCGCTCTACCAAAAACCAAATTCAACCTTTCCATCACTTGCAGAAGCCAAGGTTACGTGGCAAAAAGCACTAGGGTGTGAACCCAAATTAAGGTATTGATATATTGATGGAACACTGATTCAATCTTTCAAAAGGAGATTATTTCATGCGTTTTGACTTAACTGATGAAGAATGGGCCATCATCGAGCCGCTGTTA